>NZ_KE386491.1:0-350000 GCF_000427405.1 Flectobacillus major DSM 103 | reverse complement strand
TTCTGAAAATTAACATGCAAAAGGCGTTCAAAAAACTAATTTCGAACGCCTTTTGCATGCATAACCCCTAATTTTCTATTATTTGAGCAATTGATAAGCCTCTTCAATATTCTCTTGACAACCTTCTAAATCACAACAAACACCAATAGAGGTCTCTTTTCATATTACCTAATGTTTGGGATGACTCATGTTTTATGAAATGTACTTTTACTCAATAATTAATAAGTGATTTTTCTTTCCCTTTCCTAACAATAGATACTTCTCATTTAATAATATAAAGTCTACAATATGATTAGGGTCTGCGATTTTTGTCTTATTAATACTTAACGCATTGCCCTGAATGGCACGACGGGCTTCTCCTTTGGATGGATATACCTCACCATTGGTAGTTACCGATACCAAATCGGTAATATTAACACAAGTGTTGTATACTTCACGAGAAATGGTTGTTTGAGGCACTCCATCAAATACTGATAATATATCACTGTCGGACATACCTTGTAAGGTATCGAAAGTACCTTTTCCATACAATATTTCTGAAGCCTTTACTGCAACCTCATAAGCGTCTTCTGAATGTACTCGACAAGTTACATCTTTTGCCAATGCTTTTTGCATAATACGAAGATGCGGAGCTTCGGCGTGTTCTTTTTCGATAGCTTCTATTTCGTCTTTGGTAAACAACGTAAATACACGTAATAGTCTATGGCAATCGGCATCGGCGGCATTGAGCCAGAATTGATAAAACTGGTATGGGCTAGTCATACTGGCATCGAGCCATACATTACCAGACTCAGACTTACCAAATTTAGTACCATCGGCTTTGGTTACTAACGGTGTTGTTAAGGCAAATGCTTGATGTGTTAATTCTTCTGAGCCACCTTCTTTTCTACGAATGATTTCTGTACCTGTGGTAATATTGCCCCATTGGTCAGACCCTCCCATTTGTAAACGAACGTTTTTGTTTTTGTACAACCAGTAGAAATCGTATCCTTGTAATAACTGATACGAAAACTCGGTGAAGGAAATACCTGTTTCTAAACGCTTTTTTACGGAGTCTTTAGACATCATATAATTGACAGAAAGGTATTTTCCTGCTTCACGCAAAAAGCCTAAAAATGAAAAATCTTTAAACCAATCATAGTTATTAACTAACTCGGCTGAATTTTCGCCACAGTCAAAATCTAAAAACTTAGATAATTGCTTGCGTATACCTTCTTGATTAAATCGGAGTGTTTCTTCCGACAGGAAGCTTCTTTCGGCAGCCTTAAAAGAAGGGTCGCCAATCATACCTGTTGCACCTCCTACCAAAGCAATAGGTTTGTGTCCACATAATTGAAAATGCTTTAAAAGCATAATCGTTGCAAGATTACCAATATGAAGGGATGATGCAGTGGGGTCAAAACCAATATAAGCGGCTGTTATTTCTTTATTAAGTTGTTCTTCTGTACCGGGCATCACGTCGTGGAGCATTCCTCTCCAACGCAATTCTTCAATAAAATTCTTTTGCATTATTTGCTTAATAATTGTGTGAATAAGGGCCAAGCACTAAAAAATGCTCTTCTCTCAATATAACTAAGTTACAAAGTTAGAAGATATGCCTTATAATTCCTTATAGATTGTCTTTGATGATAATAGTAAGGAAGAAAATCTTTTAACAAATCCCATTTCTGACTGCCCATGCTACCATTCCAGCTACATTCTTTGTACCTGTTTTTTCCATAATACGGTTGCGGTGGCCTTCCACAGTACGGGCGCTTAAAAACAGTACTTCGGCAATTTGGGTGGTGGTCATTCCTTCACAAATAAATTTGAGTACTTCTAATTCTCGCTCCGACAAATCGATAGGAACAAATAATTTGGGGACTTCCTTCTTAATGGGCTTATTGGTAATTCTATTGTGCATAACTTTTACCAAGAATGGGCCATAATAGTAGTCTTCGGTAACAATTGTACGGATAGCTCGTTCAACTTCGTCGGGGTCGGCATCTTTCAGCAGATACCCGTTTGCTCCTAGCTCCATGAGACGAGTCACAAACTGGTCTTCGTCGTGCATAGAAATAACGATAATTTTGATTTCGGGATAAATGCGTTTGATTTGCTCGGTAGCTCTGATGCCGTCTAATATGGGCATTTGTAAATCCATCAAAATTACTTCTGGCTTTGTTGTACTAATGGCATTGATGAGGTCTTGACCGTTGGCAGCTTCCAACACCACCGTAAAGTCGTCATTCATATTAAGCAACGAAACCATTCCTCGACGAAACAAAGCATGATCATCAGCAATAGCAATACGTATTTTTTTTTCCATAATCTTTGTAAAATAGAAAATTTTAATTGGTTGGGACTGTTATCACAAAGCGAGAACCTTTGCCTTTGGCAACATCAATAATAATTCGACCATTGATTACACTCAGTCGGCTTTCTATGTTTTTCAGCCCAATGCCTCTATCAGGTTTATTAACCTCCTCTAGGTCGAAGCCAATACCATTATCTTGTACTTCTAAGATAAGGCTACCGTTGATTTCGGAAAGGTCTAAATCTATCATGGTAGCTTGGGCGTGTTTTAGGGCATTATTGACTAATTCTTGAGCAGAACGATATAGGGGTAGCTCTAGTTTTTTGTCATATCGTTTTTCGCCAGTGCTATAATGAAAAGTGATAGGCATACTGGCATGAGAAGTCATTTTCTGTGAAAAATCTTTTAGGGCTTCGATCAGGCCAAATTCATCTAAAGTACTAGGCATCAACTCCTTAGAAATACGTCTTACATTATTTAAGGCTTCATTGAGTAGCTCCTGTGTCTGATTGAGCAAAAAGGTTCGCTTATTTTCGTTGTCAACGTGTTTTGCAATTTGAGAAAGGCTCATTCGCGTAGCCGACAGCAATGTTCCAATATCGTCGTGCAAATCGCCGCCAATCTGACGACGCACCGATTCCTGAGAAACAATACTGGCTACCAACAACGACTGTTTGTATTCTTCCTCTAAGCGGTCAAAATTTTCTTTTTGTAATCTTTGCTTTCTATAGTACATCATTACAAAAACGATAATTGCCCCAACAGGCAGTAGCATCGCAATTGTACCAAGGATAATCACTTGTACCAAATCCATGTTCATACTTTTGATTCAAGTAATAATTAAAATAACGATTGAATATTATTCAAAGTAAACATTTAAACCCCAATAAAGAAAATCTCTTCTCTTTATTGGGGTTTAAGTGCCACTGACGTATCTATTCTCCACTTACGTTTAGGGAAATTTCAGATAAAATTATCGCTTTAATGTTATATTAAAGACACCGTGTTGGGTTGACTCATCAACTTCAAAATTTCACTGAATTATAAGCCAAATTTCTGTTTGGCGAGTCGATTGTGCAAAACATATACTAATACAATCACTGTAATAGAAAATATAACCATTACAGAAGTACCTATTTCGACAATTGATTTAATTGTTTGGGCGTCTTGCTGAACCATAAACCTAAAACTAAGAATAACCTGAAAACTAAAAGTAAAGCGTAGTAAATACTCCATAAATTCCTAAAAACCAACGACTTATTAAACATAATCACACTACTCATAATAAATACAAAGAGTGTACCTGCGTTGTATATCAATATCCCTGAACTAATCCAGTACATGGGATTAGAAGAGATTTTTGGGGTGTCTACAGACTGGAGAATACTAAAAAAATATATGAATACAATTATTACCAAAAATATGTTCGAAATACTATTGCCCAAAGCACTAAACTGATTGATATTTTCAAAGTTTCTTAAATGGCTAAATACTGCAATACTCAATATCAATACCATTATACCAATTACTATATTTTTCAGGGCTTGTTGCTGAAATACCTTATAAAAGGTAAGGGCTAAAAGCATAGACTCTATTGGGATAGAGAGATTTACAACAAAATGGTTTCGCATTCCTAACAGGTAAGTTCCCCATAGTGCAATTTCTACCGTAATTGAAAAACAGATGTAAATAAAGACTAACCTGAGTGGCTCTGATAAATATTTATAATATAATACCCCTACCACAAAAGCAGGAATAATAGCTAACGATGATAAATAGATTAGGAGTTCTTGTAATACCATTTCAACAAAAGTTATTATCAGTCGTCAAGCTTTATTGGAGGGATACAGTTTGGTGGGCAAAGTGGCCCGTCACAAACATAAGTTCCTAAACTTCCCCCGTCCTCATCTGTTGCTTCCAAGACCAATGTGTGAAGATTTTCTCCATCTCGTCCATGATGGATTTTAAGTCCCCCAAAGTTCTCTGTTTCTAATAACTTTTTCAATGTTTCTGCTGTAAAAAATTGAGAATGAACTTCATGCCCTTCTGCTTGGTATTTTTTTACATAATTAGTGGCCTCTGAAAATGCTTCTGGGTGTTCTGATGTTGTAATAAGTTTTGCCATAGTTGTGTATGATATTTAAAGTGTGTTGTATAGTTTTTGTAATTAATACGCTAAAACTATACAATCAACCTATCATAACCAAAAAACTCATATTAATTAGCGTATTATTACGTACAAAACAGGTATTTATACGCTAGTCAACTATGGTATTATGAGTAGTTACTTACCCTCCTTTTTCGTTACACCTTTTTTGAAAGCTGACCTACGTTCCAATACGCCAAGCCCATCAGTACTCGAAACAGAATCAGTACAAGGTAATATAGCCTACTTAATGTTTCGTGAGGAAGCCTTTGGGTATCAACAAAGTGCTGAGCAAAGGTAAATATGTAGACATTGCCAAAAGAGTATAACAGCAAGGCCAAACATATAATGAAAACTGGTGACGACGACAACTCTTTGGTTTCGAGGGTTCGTAGTAATTGAAATCCATACAAAATAATGTACATTACTGCCAGAGCGGCATACAACAAACAAAGATGTAAATTGAGTAGTTGAATACTCTCCAATACCTTGAATATATAAATAAAATAACCAAGTACTAGCAGTATTATTAACAACACCAATTGTCTAAACCAATAGGATTTGTAGAGGGTATAAAAAAACAGCGAAAAAAAGATAAACTCTAGTCCATTATAGAGATTAATTACGGCAAGGTTGGGTATATGCAAATAATAATAAGTAACCGTCCATATTTCAACAGCAACTGATAGGTATAAATAATAGGAAAGAACCTTGAGTGGCTTACTCAAGCTATGCCTATTTTGAAGACAAAATATCAAAGGCAATAACACAGAGGAGGACGAGGTTATTATCAGGGCATTTTCAATCATTGTATGCTAAATCAATTCTAGAACTATTTTAAAAAGTACTCTATTTCGACACTCACGTTGATGATTAGGCTACGAAGCTACCACATTATTACAGAGTTTTGTCTGGTAGGAGGATAAAACAGGTATTTTTACACTGCAAAACAGGTATTTATACGTATATAGTTTTAATGAATTTATTTGTTATTTGCAAAAATATGCTCTTGCTTCAATCCGTTATCCAACAAACCACGTAGCTTGTTCTATAAACGTGGTATCTCGACTTGTAGGTCACAAAAAATAACAAAAATTTGATCTGTCAGTACCCGATTATTTGGTATATTAATACTATTCTTCCACCATAAAAACCTTAATCTATGAGAACTCTATATTTAATTGTATTAGCAATTCTTGCTTCGGGCGTTTTGTATTCTTTCAAAAGAAAGACCAGTAATGATGACAAATTCAACATATAAATTTTATACTAAAAACATGGGGCATTCCAAATTTAGTGAATGGTGAGCGAGTGTGTGAGTATTTTTGAAGATGATTTTCACTAGTAAAAACGCAATGCTTTGCGGCTAAAGAGGTGTCGTTTAACAAAAGGCGTTCGAAGTTAGTTTTTCGAACGCCTTTTGCATGAATAGCTTCTAAATTTCTCTTATTTGGGTAATTGATAAGCCTCATCAATCTTCACTTGACGGCATTATGAATCACAATAAGCACCAATAGTGGGTATCTTTTAATAGTACCTAAAATTTGAGATGACTCCTGTTTTAATCAGTACACTCCATCATCAAAAGATCGCCTTCTTTGTATTGAATACTTATAAAGCCATCTTCTTCGACTTCGTTGCTACTGCCAGTTCGATAGCCCAACGTTAGGCTTTCATCATACAAATTATATTTGAGCCCTTGGGTTACAATACCACTCACCACACCCACAGGAATCAATGAAATAGGCGTTGCTTTGGTATACCATTTTTGAAATTGATAAGGTAATAAAAAGATTTTTGAATAGTCGTCTATAATAACAATCTTTAGTTTATCCCTAAACCGCACCACATTGGTAATGTTGGTCATTGTGTGGTCGGCTCGGCGACCTGTTGCCCATATAACATTGGCGGCAGGAAAGCCTCGCTCTACCAAATACTCAAAGGCTTTTTCTAAATCATGTTTTTCTTGGTCGGGTGTATGTACAATTTCGAGAGGGTATTGTAACTGTCTGATTGTATCAAGGTCTAGCTCTCTATCAAAGTCGCCCAACAAAACATCGACTTTAATACCAAGCTCCAACACCCGATGAATCGCCGAGTCTAAAACTACTACCAAAGGCGACCATTCTAGCAACTGCCCCAGTAGCTCTGGATGGCAGGCTTCGCCATTGGCTATGATAAGGGCAGGCTCTTGTTCGTCTCTGATGATATGATGTGATGACATATTTATGCTATTTTGTCGCCTAAGTCCAAAAGCGTTTTTACAAATGCCTCAGGCGTATTAATATTGTTCAAAACCTTGGGGTCGCTTACGGCAATCAAGGCTATATCTTGTTGTTGTAAAACCCTCAATGCCGATTTTCGACCTGCCCGATAGGCTTCCAATAAAAATGGATAAATACTAGGCTCATAAATGGTAATTAGAGGCTCAGGAAAATGTTCTTGCGGGTTTTCAAAAGCTGTTGCTTTTTTAGTAGCATCACGCTTGTCCAATAGCTCGGTAATGGTTTCGGCCTTTATATAAGGCATATCACAAGCTATTACGAGCCAAGCAGTATCAGGATTTTGCTGAAAAGCCGACAATATACCTACCATAGGGCTATTAATTTCTATGAAAGTATCTCGAATAAAAGGCAACGAACTTTCTTGATGGACATTGATCGACACAAAAACTTCTGTACAAAAAGGTTTTAGCATATTGTACAAATACACTTCTTGGCTTTGCCCATGATAATTGAGCAACCGTTTCTCCTCTCCCATTCTGGAGCTTTGCCCACCCGATAATATCAGTCCATTTATCATACTTTGTAGTCGCTTTTTCCTCCTGTTTTTATCATTAATTTTGTTTCCTTAATAACTAAATCATGCGAGAAAGCCTTACACATATCGTACACTGTCAAGGCGGCAATACTTGCCCCTGTTAGGGCTTCCATTTCTACGCCTGTTTTGGCTGTTAGCGAACACGTACAATTGATAATTACCTCCAGTCCTTGTACTTCGATATTGAACTTACAAGAATCTAAGCCTAAAGGATGACATAGCGGAATAAGCTCGGCTGTTTTTTTAGCACCCATTGTACCAGCAATAATAGCCGTTTGAAATACAGCCCCTTTCTTGGTTTGAATATCGCCATTGGTTAATTGTGCTATAATTTCGGGAGTCAATACCACTATACTTCTAGCGGTAGCGGTACGCTTGGTAATAGCTTTTTCAGATACATCGACCATCGATGGGTTGTGTTGGGTATCTAAATGGGTAAATGTTTTATCTACAGGATTTTCGGTTGTCATATTCTATTTGTTTTTGCAAAAATACAGGTAGAACACGCAAAAGATAGAGCAAATTATAGAAATTTGTCGGAAGCAACCTTGCCTTTGTCCAAAACACAAATAGAGGTTATTGAAAAAGCCTTTTATTATTAACACTAACTTAATCTCAAATATGATTTCTGTAGAAGAAGCTTTTCAGATTGTTTTGCAACATCCTTTTTGTTCACAACCCGAACCTGTGGCTTTATTAGATGCTAGCAATCGGATTTTGGCAGAAGATATTGTGGCCGATAGAGACTTTCCGCCTTTCAATCGGGTAGCTATGGATGGTATTGCGTTTCTCTTAGAGGCAATCAATCCAAGCGAAATAGTCCTTGAAAATACCCAATATGCAGGCGAAAGTCAAAAATCACTTCTTGATACCAAAGCGTGCTTAGAGGTAATGACGGGAGCTGTTTTACCTTTGGGATGCGATACTGTAGTACGATACGAAGATGTTGCATTCTTTGAAAAAGACGAACAAAAGTTTGCTAGCATAACGATTCCTTTTGATGAACTAAAAAAAGGGCAAAATATCCATCAACAAGGTATCGACAAACAACAGGGACAACGCCTACTAGCCAAAGGCACTAAAATTAGTCCAGCCGAGATAGCTGTAATTGCCTCGGTGGGAAAACCCTTTGTACTGGTAGAATCATTGCCCAAAGTAGCCGTTATTTCAACAGGCGACGAGCTTGTCGAGATAAATACACAACCACAGCCTCATCAGATTCGGATGTCCAATTCTTATATGTTGGCCAGTGCGTTGAGTATAGCAGGCATACGTGCCAACCTTTTTCACCTCATCGACCACAAAGAGCTATTAAGCCAAAAGCTTAGCGAAATCTTGGCTTTGCACGATATTATTTTGCTCAGTGGTGGCGTTTCGGTAGGTAAAAAAGATTTTGTACCCGAAATATTGAGTCGGTTAGGTGTGCAAAAACTTTTTCATAAAGTAGCTCAAAAGCCAGGCAAACCTTTCTGGTTTGGGGTTCAGCAAAATGAGGCTGGCCAAACTACTAAGCATCTTTTTGCTCTTCCTGGCAATCCTGTTTCTACCTTTTTGTGTTTTACCAAATACGCTTTGCCTATTATTAAGCAAGCCTTACCCAAATACGAAGAAGTGATTTTGGCTAAATCGGTATTTTTTAAGCCTCCACTTACCTATTTTGCCCCAGCCAAGGTATATTTTGAAAACGGCCAAATATTGGCTATTCCATTTGAGGGAAGTGGCTCGGCCGACTTTGCCAATTTGACCGAATGCGATGGTTTTGTAGAACTTTCGCCTGAAAAACAGGAATTCATACAAGGAGAGATAGTAAAATTCATCCGTTTTCGTTAATTTGAATACATAATTTCTTTTTGTTTATCTGGCATTTAAAACACATTTTGACTTCATCCAAACCCATTATTACATGCAACTTATCTTACATAGCTTTCAATTACCCCTCAAACACACATTTACGATTACACACGAGTCGAGAGATATACAACCTACCTTGATAGTTGAATTAAAAGATGGCAATTTTAGTGGCTTTGGCGAAGCCACCGAAACGCCCTATTATGGCGTAACAATTCCGAAAATGATAGCTCAGCTAGAGGCCATTCGCCCTATAATAGAGCAATACGACCTCAAAGACCCTAAACAATTTTGGCAAGATATGTTCCCTCATTTGGAAGACGAACACCCTTTTGCTTTGTGTGCTTTAGATATTGCGGCTAATGACCTTTGGGCCAAAAAACTCAAACTACCCTTGTATCAGGCATGGGGATTAGAAACCAGCAAAAATCCTATTACGGATTATACCATTGGTATAGATACTATCGAGAAAATGGTTTCTAAAATGAAAGAAATGCCCTTTCCTTTATATAAAATCAAATTAGGAACAAAAGAAGACATCAGGATTGTCCAAGAACTACGTAAACATACCGACGCAGTATTTAGGGTAGATGCCAATACCGCTTGGGGTGTTGAAGAAACCATCCAAAATGCTATTGCCTTAAAAGAATTGGGGGTAGAGTTTATTGAACAACCCATGAAAGCCGATAATTGGGAGGGAATGAAAAAGGTTTTTGCAGCATCTGTTTTACCTATTATTGCCGACGAAAGCTGTATTGTAGAAGAGGATGTAGCTCGTTGCTATGGATTTTTTCATGGTGTAAATGTCAAATTAATGAAATGCGGAGGCCTTACTCCTGCCCTTCGTATGATTGCTCATGCCAAACAAATAGGCTTGAAAGTAATGGTAGGCTGCATGACCGAGTCGAATGTGGGTTGTTCGGCGATTGCTCAGCTATTGCCTTTACTAGATTATGTCGACATGGATGGTATTTTGCTTGTTGATGACCAAATTTCAACAGGTGTTACTATCGACTTTGGCAAGGTTATTTATGCCCAAGAAAACGGTACAGGAGCTAATCTGATAGCATAATACAAGGCAAAGGCATAACGAATTTTGGCTAATATAATGCCTTTGCCTCGTACTTTCATTTATTGAAGTAATTCCTCAACTACCTAGCGTATGACTTTTTACACAAAAATACTTCCTAGTAATACACTTTGCACACAAAACCAATCTTACCTTTGGTTTAGTGGTACAGGGTATTTGGGAATGGCTCATCACCCTATTTTCAAACAACACTTTGTGGAAGCCATAGAACAATTAGGTACTTCGTGGGGAAGCTCTCGCAACAATACTGTACGCTTAGAGGTTTATGATATAGCTGAACAAGCCCTTGCTAGTTTTTTTGATGCACCAGCCAGTCTAACAGTAGCATCGGGTATGTGGGCAGGGCAACTCGCTCAGAAGTTTTGGCAACTACAAGGCTATAGTTTTGAATATGCCCCCAAAACCCACCCTGCACTTTGGACAGACAATAGCTATATTCCAACAATTAAGTATGCAGAATGGGCCGAGCGTATTTCTGAAAAAATACGTCATCATGCTTCTTCCAAAATAGTTATTTGCTCAGACTCGGTAGGTTCGCCTTATGTAGAAGCCTATTCGTTTGATTGGATACAGCAACTGCCCCCCAACAAAGAAATAGTTGTAATTATTGATGCCTCTCATAGCTTAGGCATACAAAACCTCAATGATTTATTGGCAAGTAGCCCTATCTTTGAAACAAATAGTAATGTAAATATCCTGATTACCAGTTCGCTCAACAAAGCTATGGGAATGACTGGCGGTATTATTTTGGGCAATGTAAGTATTTTGCAACAAATAAAAAGTACGCCGATGTTTTCGGGGGCTTCGCCAATGATGCCTGCATTACTCAAGGCATTTACACAGTCGACAGGTATTTATAAGTTACAAAAACAAATCCTTTTACAACGAATCGAGCTATTTAATCAATTACTCGAAACAGATTATCTGGACAGTATTCGGGCCTATCCGGCGTACTGCACGCATCGAGAAGGCTTGCACGAATACCTCCTCGAAAATGGTATTATGACTTCGTGTTTTCCATATCCAACGGTACACGACCAGCCTGTAAGCAGATTAGTCATTAGTGCCTTGCACCACGAAGACGATATTCGTCTATTAGCCAAACATTGTAACGAGTTTAGCTCCTAATAGTAGTTAACAATAAACCCTTTAGCAAATAAGTGTACTCTATAAAAATACCTCCAACAAATACTGTATTTATCAAACACTTAATCACTCATTTGCTCAATAACTTATTACCACGGATAGAATTACCTTGTAAAACTATTTTTCTTATGAAAAAAACGATAAGCAAAATCTTGGCACTTTTGGCTATGTCAACTACCTTATATTCACAAAAAATAGATGCACAATTGCTCCCTGAACTGATGAAATCGCAACCCGAAAAATTTCAGTTTATACTAGACAATGCCGACCGCCTCCGTGTTCAGATTCTATATACACAAATTAACCGAGATGCCTTCAACCGACCATCTTTTCAGTCTTATGGCTTTAGAATCAATCCCAATGAATATTTCTACCCTGCCAGCACCGTAAAATTTCCTGCTAGCTTATTGGCTTTAGAAAAAATCAATCAGTTGCATAGAAAAGGGCTTACCAAAAATACGCCTATGCTTACTGAAGCTACTTTTGAAAGGCATACCCCCGCCAAAACCGATACCACAGCCCCTAATGGCCTACCTTCGGTAGCTCATTATATCAAAAAGATTTTGATGGTATCCGACAATGACGCTTTCAATCGCTTGTACGAGCTTATAGGACAAGAGGGTTTTAATGAAGCTCTTCGCAAAAAAGGCTATAATCAAACCCGGATTGTTCATCGATTGCAGGTAGGTATGAATGCCGAACAAAACCGCCATACCAATCCCATTTCGTTTGTCGATAATCAACAGGTTGTGTACGAACAGCCTATGGTTACTACTACTAAAAACTATTTTCCGAGTACGCCTATCAAGCTTGGTAAAGGGTATTACAATGACGATAATTTAGTAAATGAACCTTTAGACTTTACTCAAAAAAACTTTTTCCCACTACTCGAACAACAGGGTATTCTTCGTTCTGTACTATTTCCAAAATCTGTAAAAAAAGAACAACGCTTTGACCTAAAGCCCGACGATTATCAGTTGATTTATAAATATATGTCGCAAATGCCAACGGAAAGTACTTTCCCTAACTACAACACCAAAGAATACTGGCCTACTTATTGTAAGTTTTTGATGTATGGAAGCGACCAAAATGCCCAGATAAATCCTAATATGAGAATTTTCAACAAAGTAGGCGATGCTTATGGCTTTTTGCTAGACAATGCCTATATCGTTGATTTTGATAAAGGGGTTGAATTTATGCTCACTACCGTTATTTTATGCAATGAAGACCAGGTTTTTAATGATGATAAATACGATTATGAAACCATAGGTTTTCCATTTATGAAAAACCTAGGCGAACTTATCTATCAATACGAACTAAAACGTCCTAAAAAACACCTTCCTAAATTACACAAATTTAAGATGACCTACGACAAATAGCTTTCGGCATAGTATTTGAAGTTTTGTTTGGGTATTCTTAACAAACTTACGTATCATGAGATTACTCTTTTTATTATTTGCATGGGCAATAACATGCCTATTTTCGGTAGCCAATCCTGGAAAAAGTAAATTATCCAAACGAACACGAGCCGACTCTACAATTACCCAAATTATTGACCAATTCAACCATAGATTTGCACCTGACAAACGAACTGCTATTTTTCAGATAGATGCCTACCAACAAAAGGGGCAATTAATACTAACAGGAAAAACCAATTTAATTGGTGCAAAAAGTTTTTTGCTTGAACGTCTCAAAGCTGAAAAACTTGAGATTATAGACCAAATCAAAACACTTCCCTCGCCTGATTTGGGCGGAAAAACTTGGGGCTTGGTCGAGGTTTCTGTTTGTAATATTAGGTATTCGCCACGCCATTCGGGCGAAATGGCTTCGCAGGCACTGATGGGTACACCTGTCAGGATTTTGGAAAGAGAAGATAATGGCTGGTTGTTAATTCAAACACCTGATAATTATATTGCGTGGGTAGACAGAGGGGCTATTACGGGTATTACAACCTCACAATACGAACAATGGAAAGCTAAAGCTAAGGTGATTTTTACTCGTTCTTATGGATTTGTTTATAGCGAACCCAACGAAGATTCTCAAACGGTTTCGGATATGGTGGCAGGCTGTATTGTTGAACTAAGAGCCGAAAACGACTTTTTTTATGAAGTACTATTACCCGATAACCGCCTTGGGTATATTGCTAAAAAAGAGGCGAGTATGTATAACAACTGGGTATCGAACCTCAAAATAACAGATGACGCTTTGGTAAAAACAGCCAAACGACTTATGGGTGTTCCTTATCTTTGGGGAGGCACTTCGTTTAAAGGGGTTGATTGTAGTGGTTTTACCAAAACAGTTTATTTTCTCAATGGTATACTTCTTCCTCGTGATGCCTCACAGCAGGTAATGATAGGCGAAACCATCGACAAAAATGGTAATTGGGGTAATTTGAAAGAAGGTGATTTATTGTTTTTTGGAGAAAAAAGAGAGGATGGTTCGGAGCGAGTTGTACATGTGGGAATGTGGATTGGAAACAACGAGTTTATTCATGCTTCCGACAAAGTACGCATTGGCAGTATGAACCCTAGTGAATCTAACTACGACGAATACAATAGTAAACGTTACTTACGTGCCAAAAGAATCCTTAAAACCAATATGCAAGGACTTATCAAATTAAAACCTAATGGTATTTATCAGTAGCCATAAAACATGAGCTATCCCAAATTATAGGATAATTTAAAATAGATACCATTTCATAAAAGGTAGCCATTTATTGATTTTTAATCAAACAAGGCGGTCGAAATTAGTTTTCGACCGCCTTGTTTGATTAAAAAATTCGGAATGACTCATGTTTGTTTAGGATTGAACAAAGTTATTCAGCTCCAAACAAGCCTTTCACTTTACTCCACACGCCCGAAGCAGCTTCTTTAGCCTCTTCTATTTTTTCGGCAGCGGCTTCCTGAATATCTTCGAGTTTTTCGGCGGCAGCTTCCTGTATGTCTTCAAGTTTTTCGCTTGCTTCAGCTTTTAATGCTTCGGCTTTAGCAGAAAGGTCACCTCCTACAAGTTCTTCGATTTTATCTTCTACAGCATCCAGTTTTTCAGAAACTACCGCAGAAACCTCATCTATTTTAGCATCAGCAATATCTGCAATGGCATCTAGTTTGGCTTCGGCTGTTTCAGCAAACTCAGTAGCTTTTGCTTTTACATCAATACCTGTTGATTCTTTTATTTTTTCGCCTGCTGCATCGGCCAAGCTTTCTATCTTTTCTACAGCAGAGTCTTTTAAATTTTCTAACTGACTTTTGGTTGGTTCTGTTTCTTTGTTTTCCATGACAATATGTTGATTGGGTTGTGATATAAGACGTTAAGGAATATTTCTTTTCAATTTACGATTAAACTTCCTATAAATCAAGCACTTTTGTGACATATATCATAGATAAAAGTCACTTTTCAGGCCTCCTTTTTCCGAAAAGCATACCACAAAACAATACATCCAAACAACACACCTGGGATACTCAACCATTGCCCCATATTCAAGCTCATATTATTTTCAAAACCTACTTGATTCTCTTTGATAAACTCGTAGAAGAAACGTAAAACAAATAATACTACCATAAATACACCTGTCATAAGTCCTTCACGTGTTTTTTCTTTCTTCTTGTTCCAAATTAAAACCAGAATAACAAACAATACAATACACGACAAGGCTTCGTACAACTGAGCAGGATGACGAGGAACAACCGAAAAGTAATCGTGGCCTAGAGATGGGTCATTATAAAACTTAAATGCCCAAGGTACATCGGTTTGTTTGCCTACTATTTCGGAGTTCATCAAATTACCAAGGCGAATACAAGCCCCACCCAATGCTACAGTAGGTACAATGCGGTCGGTTACGTACAAATAACTTTGGTCTTTGTGTTTACGAACGTACAAATAAAAGGCGATAAATAAGCCTATTGCTGCTCCATGACTGGCCAAGCCAGCATACGGAGGAGTTATCATGCTCATAAAGAAACGTCCGGGGTTGTCCAATAGCATTGGGTATTCATAAAAGAAATAATGCCCCATTCTGGCACCCAATACTGTAGCCAGCATAGCATACATGAGTAATTCGTCGGCTTGTTCAATAGGACGGCCTTCCTTTTTGAAAAAATAGCTTAGTACCTGATAGCCCAACAAAAAGGCCATAGCAAACATAAGGCCGTACCAACGTATCGGAAAACCACCGATTAGAGGAAGCCATTGGGGTAATGAAAAAATTTCAGAGGACGTATACCAATCAATATAAGCTAACATTCAATTATATATTTTTAGGGTTATTATAAATACTAAAGTTGTTGGACTAATGAGTCGCAAAGGAGAATAATAAATTTCAAAAATACGTCTTTTATTCAAAAAATACATTGCCCCCCATAATTAAGACTTTGCATTGAGAATTTATAAACTCAAAAAAGCCTCGATACCACCTTCTAGGTTTTTGACACCGACAAAGCCTTTTTTCGATAAAATTGTCACAGCAATTTTGCTCTGCAATCCTGTATAACAAATCACGATCACCTCCTGATTTTTGAGGGTTTCGTAGGCTTCCATACGCTCAAAGAGGCTTTCAAAAGGAATATGGATCCCCCCTAGATCAAACTCTTCAATCTCGTCGGGGGTTCTAATGTCCAATATATTGAGGCTACTTAATCGTTCTTTAAATTCTTCTGCCGAAATACTGTTCATTTTTTTGGGGGGTATTCAAAGTAAAATGGTTCAAGCCTTCGCCTGAACCATGCTAAAATGTATGATATTCAATACATTAATTACCTAGTCTAATTCATTGTAAGCCAGAATACCACCAATTACATTACGAACATTGGTGAACCCTTGACTTTCCATAAATGCTTTGGCACGTCCAGAACGAGCCCCTGAGCGACAATGTACTACTACTTCGGCATCTTTCCATGCTTCGATTTCGTCCAAACGGTCGGGGAGTTCGCCTAATGGAATCAATTTTGCTCCTAGATTTTGTTCATCAAATTCATATTCTTCTCTTACATCAAGGAAGTTAAATTGTTCGCCGGCATCGAGGCGTTGTTTTAATTCTTCTACAGTTATATCCATTTTTTGATTAAGATTTAGCCGAACAGATAGGATAAAATAACAATCTGCTCTGCTATTTTATTTACCGAATAATATTAATTTTTCTAACAAATGTATTGCGTTCGTTTGAAAGTAACAATATGTATGTTCCCGAATTCAGGGTATCTACAGTAAGTTGTGAGGTATTTACTTTTTCTTTCCAAACAGACTTTCCTTGTAAATCTACTATTTCTACATTTTTCAAGCTATTATCGTTCCAAAAAATTACTCCATTCGATGGATTTGGATAAACAGCCAGATACTTGTTTTGTTCTTCGTATTCTGTTCCTAATACAACGTCTTTGACAATGCCACCCATTACTGGCCGCATCATCAAGCTTCCTTTGGCTGCAGCAAAGGTTTGGTTGTTGGCTACTGTACTTAGGTTAATCCATTCGCTCGATAAATTATAAAAGTACTTTCCCGAATACTGTGGCGAATTATTGTCTAATCCCAAAATAATAGGTTCGCCATCAGTAAATTGTAATATACCAATATAGAAAGTATCCTTTACTGCTACTGGCTCGATGGCATATTCTACAAATCCATTAATAACATTGGCATACGAAACTTTGGTGTACAACGAGCGTATCACATTACCAGGTTTACCTTTGTTGTTATCCATGATTTGAATCGTAATTGGATTCCCTTCAAGATTGGTTAACATTGGCAACAAATTTAGGCGAATACCTGCTACGGCATCGGGTTTGTTGTTGATAAATTGAGCAGCAATTCGGCCAAATCCTTTTCCTAAATAAGCTCCCGCCTCGGCCGAGCCGTCGTCATAAGCATAATAGTTAGACAACACCGTTCGGGTCGAAATCGTATCATTCATTTTCCGCTGTAGGGTGTTGTCGTCGGTTGTACTAAGCCTAAAACTTGCCTTTAATACAATACTATCGCCTTGTAGTTTATCTTTTATATTATTGAGCTTAAGCTGTAAGGCTACCGACGGAATGGTGGTATCGGTAATACCCGAAATCCTGATATTGCGTTGTTCGTTCTGGTAAAGGATTGTTCCCGTAAGCTCGTTTTGAAGAATAGCAGTATAATCAAAAAAGTTTTCGTTATTAAACAAATAGGTTACATCGGTACTCAGCGAGTCGGCCAAATCTTGGGTTGAATTACCCAACAGTTGCTTGAGTGGCATAGACCTATATCTTTTTAACAAAGGCGAAACACTTTTGCGAACAGCCAAATCTCGGTAATATTTATCATTGGCCGACCTCCCTTTGTTGATATACACATAATCTATATTCCAAATATCGAATTGCCCCGACTGGCGGCCAAATGCCTGAAAACGAAACTGGAATTGTCCGTGCAGATACAACCTAGCCCTAATTGGCAACAATACTTGCTGATAATTGGTGGCTTCGACATCGCCTTTTACTGTCCAAATGGTCTGCCAGATACCGCCATTGGTCAAAAACTGTAACCTCAGCGAATCATTGGTATTGGGTAAATCACCTAGAGACCTATTTTGCCAGAAAAAGCTCATATAAACAGAATCGGCTGGAGCATATACCGCTAAATTAATAGGCTGAGAAGTAAGGGTATCGACAGGGCCTTCTGCAAAACTATTGGTAAATACATAAGGGCGGCCATCGGCTTTGAGGCCGTCGAAAGTAACAATATTGAGTGTTGGATGATTGTTAGAATAGCTATTATTGACCAAAACACCTCCACTTGGTAGCCATTTGGTAGGTTCTAAACCTTGATTATTACCCGAAAAATCATCGAAAAAAGGTAAGGTTATGGCTGTTGGCACAGCCACCCGAGCTTGTGTTTTTTGGGTATTTGGCCCACTCAACGGAATAATATTGATTTGGGCAATAGCTTGACAATACCCAATAAAAAAGAGTGGCAAAAAAATTAACCACCCTTTTTTATCCTTTCCAAAGAAAGGAATTTCTATGCTTTTAGAAGTGCTAGAAGAAATGTTTTTCATTAGTACATATTTAATTTCATAACTGAGAGCCTATATCTCTAGGCGTTGGCTATCAGGCTAGTTCAGGCTGGGTTTACTCTCCCGACGGAGGATTCCCTGCTACCCAAAGGTCAATCATTTCACCCGACTTGATTTTACCATCTTCGCAAGCTGGATTTTGACGAATCACCGTTCCTGCTGGCTCGCTCGACTCTGGGTCATAAATCACTGTACCTTTTTGCAATCCCGAACCCGAAATAATAATAATAGCTTCGTCGAGAGGTTTGCCTATTACACAAGGGATATCCATTTCGGCATTGCCTGTACCATTTCCAACTACCAAGATAACTTTTGAGCCTTTTGCAATTAACGTTCCAGCTTCAATTTTCGTACCTTGATATTTGACTTCTAATACCTCATTTTCCCGAATATCGTTTTGGTATTCTAAACCAGGCTTCAACAAACCCGCAATTAATAGCTGTTGCTCGGCACTTCTTACCGACATTTCGGTGAGTTTTGGCAACTTAATCATTGGGGCTGTTTCGGTATTGATAGTTAGGTATATCTTTCTACCTTGTTTTACTTTTGAGTTTTCTAATGGATACTGCGACAAAACTGTCAGGGGTTTTACTCCTGGCGTAAAAGTACTATCGGTTACTTCAAAATCAAGGTTTCTATCGTCCAATAAATCCTCGGCTTCTTCCATTGTCAAACCTTTCAGATTGGGAACTGTAATAGTTTCGCCATGATTGGTACTCCAAGGAAGGTAAATAAAGAAAAATCCAAAAAACAATACCATGAGCAAACAAACAATAATGGCAGCATGGGTGTAAACGTCTTTTTTAGAATTTGTTGGAATTTTTATCATTTCGGTCTTCGTTATATTAATTGTCGCAATTTACAAGATTAGTTTGTTTTTGGAAAATCGCCCCCCAAAGATTCCTTCAACTCCAGCCATAAAGATGCAATAATATACTCAATCTTGGGCTTTTCGCTCAGGATTTAATGGAAAAAGCCTGATTACAAAACATTTTACCACCATAGCTTTATGCCTAAGTTTATTTCTTTTTTTGCTTTCTCCAACGCTCTATTCTTTTTGAAATTGCCCATTAAAACGTAAAAAGTGTTTTTCTAGAAAAAGAAAATACCTTTTCCCCAAAAAACACTTTTGTCCTCCTCCCCCCCCTCCTTTAATCTAATAAACCTTTATTCTGAGCATTATCAAGCCTATTTTGTATTTGACAATACCTGTAACCCATTTTTACCCACAGTAGTAACCTCGGTGCTATCGCCCAGATTAAATACAGGGTGTTGCAACTGGCAGTTTTCAAGTCGCAAAGACACCTGATTGGGCAAATTAAAGCTGGTATAGGTACTTTTTAAATTGCTAATAAAAACTGTATTTTGAGGTATTGTTTCGATACGCAAAGAATCAATATTAGCTGAAGAAATGGCAATCCTACCCTCAACAGACTTAGATACTATCGACAAAGAAGGGGTTTTGAAAGTTGAATCAATATTGAGTTCAGCCCCTCTATTCAATAAACTCACCGAGCTAATTTGTGGTGCTTGAACAGCAATATTATAGATATTATTCCCTTTGATAATCAAGGTATCGCCACTATAGCTAATCTGGGCAGAGTCTAGTATTCCCCCTTTCATGGTCAAAGAATAACTATTACCCGATACCAACCTAATTTCATAGTCGGATGAATAACGAATATGCTTGAAGGGCTGTAGCGTTATAGTAGTTTTGAGGGGATGCTCTTTTAGACGAACATATTCGGCACGCAAACTGATATTAAATGCGAGCATTCCCGCTACCACAAGTACCGCAAATCCTATGAGTAATTTATGAGAAGTTTTCATGCGATTAAAAATTTTCTTGTTTGAAATGGTCAAATCGGGTTTGTAGGTCAGAAAAATCAATGCCTAGCAAATGAATATTTCTAAAAAACTGAGGTAATTCATTTTCGATAAATTCCTCTTTTCGGTATGCTATTACCTTATCTGAGGCATCGTCCGACACAAAATAGCCCATTCCTCGTTTGGTAAAAATGATTTCTTTTTGTTGTAAAAACTCGTAAGTTCTCATTACTGTATTGGGGTTTACCTCTAGTTGTACTGCCAACTCCCGTACCGAAGGTATTTTCTCTCCTACGCCCCAGTTTTGCAGGAGAATCCGCTCACAAATAAACTCTGCTATTTGGAGGTATATTGCTTGATTATCTCTAAATTCCATAACCTTAAACCTCTTTTTCTTTGAGTTTGAAATACGATACTATGATTAAAAAAGGTGTTAGAAAATACGTAATACCAATGAAAGTAGCCTCCAACAAAAATGATGTTGTTGGTAATAAATTGGCATAGTTTTCTTTGCTAAGGTTGATAAAATCACTTCTGTCCTCTAGGTTTGTAATACATAATTTGTGTAGTATATAGCTCAACAATCCTATACAAACCAAAATAGCAAAGCCTGTAAAAAAAGTTTTGACATACGACATTCTGGTATAAAAAATAGCTCCCAAAACTGCAAATGCGTACAAATTGGCTATCAAACCTACCCCTAGCATTTTGTTGGGAAAATGAACAGAAGATTTACCACTAACACGTTCTATGAGAAACCTATTAGCCTCAGTAACCATTTGTTTATTAGAGCCTTGACTAATCGACAACCTTACCGATTCGGCATACGATATAAATACATAGTCTACCAGCAAAAAAGCAAGCGTATATATAATAGGAAATAGAACAAACACATAAAACAAACCACTAAGGAGCTTTTCGATATGCGATGCAGGCAAGAGCAAATAACTGAGGGTTTGGTTGGACTGCGAGAAATCCTTGAAGATATAATTAGCAAACAAAGTGCCACCTATCAAGAAGCCTACTATAAAATAGCTTTCCTGTACATTGCCTACTATGCCAGTGTAAGTATTAAATGATAATCGGTAAAAAGTAATACCCAGTCCTATCATAATACTAAACGCCATGAAAAAAAAGCGGTAGTTTTCTACCCAAATTCTTTTGACAAGTAAGTTAAAACGGCTGATTTCGAAATATTGATTCATCGTAATTCTTTTTTTAGATTAAAATATCTTATGCAAAAATGTTTTTCAAAGCATCTCTATTGACCAATGCGGCATTGAACAACAATTCTAAATCTACCTTGGTATGTTCGTGATTGGTATTGGGCAATACCACCGAAAACCCTCGGATAGAATGCTCGGAATACAATAGCTGCTCGTGATTGGTGACATCATTTACCGTTTTAAAAGAAAGTTTTTCGGCAATTTCTTCGGTAGTGGCATGTAGCAAAATCTCGGAGTTGTCCAAAATAATTATTGGGTCAATCAACGAATCTAAGTCTCGTACTTGGTGAGTCGAAATCACGATAATACGCTCTTCAGTAGCCACCGAAGCAATAATTTTACGAAACTGGCTTTTAGAAGGAATATCTAATCCATTGGTAGGCTCGTCCATAATCAGGACTTTGGTATTGGTAGCCAAGCCAAAGCCAATTAAAGCTTTTTTCTTTTGCCCTAGCGACAATTCAGAAAACTTTTCGTTGTCTGAAATTTTAAATTCTTCTAAATATTCCAAAAATTGTTTCAGTGAGAAATTAGGGTAAAAAGGGGCATAAGTAGTTACAAAATCTTTGATTTTGATAGGCGGAGCATAAAACTCTTCAGGCAAATAGTAGAGTTCTTGCAAAAACCCAGGGTGTCTAGCTTGGGTGTCAAAACCATTTACGGTACAAGAACCACTCGTCGGAAAAAGCAAACCCGCTATATTGCGTAATAAGCTAGATTTACCTGCTCCATTTTTACCTAACAAGCCATAGACATTTCCCTCCTTGAGCGAAAGAGTCAAACCTTTGAACACAGGTTTCTTCTTGCCGTAACTAAATGATAAATTGTCAATTGAAATCATACATATTGTTGCGAAAATCGCTTTTTAGTTATTGCTTCTTTGTTATTTTTTGCCATCCAAAAACACCCACAAACCACGCTAAGCCCAAATACGCCATTATGATTGCGGCTGGCTCGCTAAAACGATAAATACCCACTCCTACTAAAATCAAACCTAATCCAAACAGATACAGGAGGTCTAGTTGTAGATTCTTTCGCTGAATTTTCCCTTCGGGTACAAGTATGCTATCGTCGATGAACAAATATTTAAGTCTCTGAAAATCAAATACCAACAAATACATATTGCACAACAACAAGAATGCAACTACGTATGGAGTACCTTGCCAATGCTGTGAAATTGTTACCATTAGAATATTCAAGAACATCGGAATGGCCATTACTGCACCAATCGTAGCAAATCGCTTTACTAGCAGGCAAAAACCAATTATAATCTGGCTATAAGCTACAAATTCAGCATATAAACCTAATTGGTACTTTGCTAACTCTTCAATTAGCCATGGCGGGCCTATTAATTGTATAAAATTTCCATGAAATAACTTGGTAACGCCTGCACTCAATAGCATAAAACCTAACCAAAATCGAATACTACCTGCTATAAATTTGGGGGAAAGTATTTTTTTAAGCATAGTGTATTAGTTATATAGTACACTACAAATATAGAACAATGATTTTAGAGAATCCAAATAAAAAACCCATAAAATGGAGAATGGCAAAATAATAGGATAAATGGAGAGGAGTTGTGAGTTGTGAGTTGTGAGTTGTGAGTTGTGAGTTGTGAGTTGTGAGTTAAGGCAAATGCACTCTCATTATTTTGAGTTCCCAAATAACTTCTTTATTTTAAAAAAAATCTAACTCATAATTCACTAAATCACTCATTCACAACTCACTAAATGAACAAATCACTAAATGAACAAATCTAATTCAAGTGCATTCCTAATACCAGGCCCCACATCAGGACAAAACTGATAATCATTGAAAGATTGACCAATACACCAGCAATTTTAGAATCATACCCCAATTCGTCTGAAAAAGGTAATAAAGTCATTCCTACAGGTAAAATCAAGCAAATCAACACGATGCTTCTATAAAGTGGCTCGAAGGGAAGGTTGTAATACAACAATAAGCCCATCGTTAAGCCAACAGTGTATCTTATTATCAATACGTTTACTACTTTTTTCAGCACCTCATTAGTCATATTAAGACTCAGATAAATACCCATAATAAGCAAAACCAGCACTTTATTACCTTTTGCCAAAATATCAATAATATCCACTACAATTTGAGGTAATTCCAAAGCCGTAAGGTTGATAAACAACCCCAAAAGCATTGCCTGAAATGGCAACAATGTAAATATTTTCAGAAAAGCCTTTTTGAGTTTTTCTCGTTTCCTAATTGCTACCTCCTCTTTTGCTTCTGCAAAAATTACACCCGTACCATATACCATACAAAACACCACAATCGAATTGCCAACATCAAATAATGCCGCATAAACCATCCCTTCTCGCCCCCAAATACCCTCGATAAGCGGAAAAGCAAACAAACCAAGGTTAAAGCCTCCGCTACTCATGGTTAATAATCCTCGTATTCTTTTGGTCTGAGATTTAAAAATAAAACTGCCTATTAGCATCGTAATAGCACTAAAACTAATACAAATCAAAGGCAATAGTAAAAGGTTAGGTACAATATTTACTCTCATTACCGTTACAAACACCAACGAAGGGAAAGTAGTGTGCATCAATAATTTAGTAATAATCTTACCTTCTTTTTCGGTAATAATACCTTTGTTTTTTAGGAAAAAACCGAGTGCTATAATCGAAAGAGCAGTAATAAAAACGGCGTTGGTTGGATTCATGAATATATTGGTTGAACATAGCTTTATATACCAAAAAGCTACACTAAATAGTAAAGCATAATCGAATACAAATTTACTTTTAACATAGGAATGATGAAACCTTATTTTAAAATCATTAATTTTGCAATATCATTTACATTCATAACTCAATCATAACTATTAGGAATGGGCAAGAAAGTTTTAATTATTGGTGCTGGAGGTGTTGGAAATGTGGTAGCTAAGAAATGTGCCATGAATCCCGATGTATTTTCGGAGGTCGTATTGGCCAGCCGTACCAAGAAAAAATGCGATGCTATCGCAGAAGAATGTGCAAAAATAGGTCTGCCAACACCTGTTCAAACTGCACAAGTAGATGCCGACAACGTACCTGAATTGGTAGCGTTAATCAACCAAATCAAACCTTGGATGATTATCAATGTGGCATTGCCTTATCAGGATTTGACCATCATGGATGCCTGTTTGGAAACTGGCGTTCATTATATGGATACAGCCAACTACGAGCCCAAAGATGTTGCCAAATTTGAATACTCTTGGCAGTGGGCATACAAAGAACGTTTTGAGCAGGCTGGCTTAATGGCTCTTTTAGGCTGTGGGTTTGACCCAGGAGTAACCCAAGTTTATACAGCATACGCCAATAAGCACCATTTCGACGAAATGCACTACTTGGATATTATCGACTGTAATGCAGGCGACCACGGAAAGGCTTTCGCTACCAACTTTAACCCAGAAATCAATATCCGTGAAATTACACAAGATGGACGTTATTGGGAAAATGGCGAATGGGTAGAAATTCCTGCTATGTCTATTCACAAACCGATTGACTACCCAGGTATTGGGCCAAAAGAATCGTATGTTTTGTACCACGAAGAGTTAGAATCGTTGGTAAAAAACTTCCCAACCTTGAAGCGTGCAAGATTCTGGATGACTTTTGGGCAACAATACATTACTCACTTGAATGTACTCCAAAATGTGGGTATGACTTCAATTGAACCTATCAAATTCCAAGGAATGGATATTGTTCCTTTAGAGTTTTTGAAAGCTGTATTACCTGAACCAGGGACTTTGGGCGAAAATTATACAGGTGAGACATCTATTGGTTGCCAAATTAAAGGTATCAAAGATGGCCAAGAAAAAACTTATTACGTATGGAACAACTGTAAGCACCAAGACTGCTGGAAAGAGGTTCAGGCTCAAGGGGTAAGTTATACAACGGGTGTTCCTGCTATGTTGGGAGCTATGATGATGATTACAGGTGAATGGTTCAAACCAGGCGTTTGGAACTGCGAAGAAATGAACCCAGACCCATTCATGGCTATGCTAAATATTCATGGTTTGCCTTGGAACGAATTGGTAAACATCGAATTGCCACACGAATACTAGGCCCAAAGCTATACTATATTAAAAAAGTCCTTCCGAATATCATATTTGGAAGGACTTTTTTAATATAAACTGTCTACACTTTAATTAGCCCGCTAAGTAGAATGTTATTAGAGTTCTTTTTCAAACACACGATACCGTTTATATATTTCGCCTTTAAGCTTTTCGGCTTCGCCACGCATAGGAAGATTATTCTCTAGAATCAAATGGGTATCAATATAATCAAGGTGACGTTTTTGAGCAGATTTTAGCATGCTAACACCCAATATAGTAGTCAATCCTTTTCCTCTATACGACTCTTTTACAGCCCCTAACAACAAATCTAGTTGTTTGGTTTGGCGGGCATCCCACAACAAATGCAGAAAACCCAAAGGAAAAAGCCTACCCTTAGCTCGTTTAATTCCACGGCTCATATCGGGCAAGCCTACCACAAAAGCAATAGGGTTATGTTGAGCATCAACAATAATTTTTACAAATTCAGGATCTAAGATCGGCAAATATGCCTTAGCGATTTTGGCCATTTCAGCCTCGTTGAGTGGAACAAAGCCCATTAAATCCTTATAGGTTTCATTTACTAGCCTAAAAATAGGTACAACGTAGGGCTTTAACGCTGATTTATTTTTGAATGTCAACAATCGAATATGCGGGTTTCGCATAGCTCTTTCATAGATTCTCTCATAAAATGCAGGAATAGGGTCTGGAATCGCAATTTTGTAAACAATACAATCTGTTAATTTTTGAAAGCCTTCTTTTTCTAACAACACTGGCAAATAAGGAGGATTGGTAGCTGTAGCAATAACAGGCAAATATTCAAAACCTTCTATTTGAAAGCCCTGAGGGTCTTTTTCTGAAAAGCCAAAAGGGCCAATTAATGTTTGCATACCTTGGCTTTTTGCCCAATTTTCAATACTACCCAGTAAAGCCTTTGCTACCTCATTATTGTCGATACAATCGAAATGAAAAAAACGAGCTTGCCTACAAAACTTCATTTGGTTGTATTCATGATGAATAATCCCCATAATTTTGCCTACAGGCTTATTATTTTGAAAGGCCAAAAATAAGATAGTATCAGCAACCTGATAAGCAGGATTTTTTTGTTTATCAAAAAATACCTGTTCGTCGATATATAGTGGAGGCACCCAATTGTTACGATGCTGGTGTAGTTTTTCGGAAAGGTAAATAAAAGTCCTTAAATCATCTTTATTTTGAACTTCTCTAATAGTAATAGTCGACATAAGTGATTAGGTAATGGTGAATATTTTGGCACAAATCATTCGCTAAAGTTACTCATTCACTAACTCATTCACTAAAACACAAATCACTAATTAAAATAACAAACTCATAATTTAATCAATATTACTTATGAAAGTATAAGATTACCCAAGTTTATTTGAACAATAGTCAATAAATGATTTTCAGTATATTATCCGTAATTTTAGCATTGTTTCGTTCTACATTCAACAAATCGCAATTCATTCAGGGCTGAATAAATTCAAAACTACCAATATCATAACCCGAGCCACTAGGGCGAGCATTATTATCTCGGTCGAATACAATCCCCCAATTGCTTAAATTTTCACCAGTATTTACCAAAGGTGAATTGCTAGTCGGGTAATAATTCCCATTGGCAGCATCATTCAAAAACGCTGTACCAATAGACATATTCATGAAATTATTTCGTTCGTTTACAAGGACAGGAGTACCTAATTTTACTAAAAACTTGCCAGTGGCAGGATTGATAATCAAGTTATTAACGACCTCATGCGAATGAATCAGGCTATATAATTTTATGGCATCGCTCTGAGAGTTGATAATAGAATTATTGGCAATACGCAAAAAAGTATTAGGAATAGAGCTAGACCGTGAGTCGGCAAAAAGACCATTATAGCCAGCATTTACTATCAAGTTGTTATACACGGTTTGGTTACCCAAAAAGCCCAACATAATAATGCCAGTACCACGGGCATTGATAACAGTATTATTATAACAATCGCCCCCCGAGCCTTCGCCTATTTGTATGCCATTAGACTGGTAGTTGTCGAAAGGACTAACCCCCGAGTTGATAATAGTATTGTGATGTACCTTGGCATTAGTAGAACAACCATATTGAATTCCCTCGCAGCCAATACGTTCAAAATGATTTTCGTATATTTCAAGTCCCTCGATGGTATGTGGATACACTTTTTGGCTTATACCACTACAAGTAACCGTAACCCCTGAGCTAGCAAACGAATTACCCGCATAAATCCCCTCGCCTGCCACATCGTGTACATAATTATGATGTAGTTTAACATTGGTCATCACAAAATTACCTTTCCATGTCGACGCATCGCAGCTAGGGTCGGTTTTGGTCATGATACCAGCAAAACCCGTATTAGAAATTTCGAGATGGTCTACTTCACAATTACTACTTTTAGCACCTACGGTTATACCCATAGCTCCCGAGCCTGTACCAGCAATTTTGATACCATACGGTACATTGGCATCGCCAGTACCAGTTAGTTGAAAATACCGACAATTGCTAAAGCTAATTCCACTTAGGTTAGTGGTTGAGTTTTGGATAACAACTTGCCCTGAGGCATTTTTTATGATGAGCGGTTGGGTATCGCTACCCACAAAATTACTAAGTTTGAGATTGGTATAATTGCCTGGCAAAATACAAATCGTATTACCTGCCTCAGCACTCAAATTGAGCGGAGAATATTCGCCACTTTGCCAAATCGTGTAATCACAAGTACTAGCCGAATGCGTAGACACAGCCGAAGCCGATTCAAAACACCCTATATCAAAATCAGCACCATTTGGGCGGCCAATGTATGAAATATCGGAATTGATACCCCAGCCTTGCAAATTTTCTCCTGTATTAATCAAAGGCGTATGGCTCAGTGGTCGGTAATTTTCGGTTGTAATATCTTCAAAAAAAGTAGGGTCAACAATCGTATTGAGGTAGTTTTTTCGGGCCGAAATATTAACGGAACTCGACAACGGACTAATAAATTTTCCATTTCCAGCATTGAGCATAATATTATTGACAACCTCGTGGGTATGAATCAAGCTATACAGCTTCAAAGCCTCTGTTTGTGGCGACACAATAGTGTTGTTGGCTATTCGCAAATAGGTATTAGGAATAGACGACGGGCGAGAATCAGAGAAAATTGCATTACCTTTTGGCCTAACAATCAGATTATTATAGATATTTTGATTACCCAAAAAGCCCACCATCATAATAGCCGTTCCTTCTGCATCAATAATAGTATTGCTATAAAAATCACCTCCTGCACTGCCATTAATAGCTACCGAATTGTTGAGCGTAGAGCTAGAAGGCTGTTTTCCACAGCTTTTCATATAATTATGATGAATCATAGCATCGGGCGTATTGCCGTACTGAATAGCTTTGCCTCCTGTTCGTTCAAAGCGGTTGTTATAAACCGCCAATCCATAAATCAAATGAGTAAATTTTGTAATACTTGCACCATTACAAGTAATCGTTTTGCCTGTGCCATACGAGGCATCTCCTACCGAAATACCATCGCCGACGGTATCATGAATATAGTTATCGTGTAATTTGATTTGGTACATAGCATAATAGTCTCGCCAAGTAGTACTATCGCAAGTCATATCGGTTTTGACAAGAATCCCCGTACCGCCTATATTCTGTATTTCTAAACGCTCAACCTCAATATTTGAGCTTTTATCACCAATATTTACACCTCTACTGTTATTACCAGTACCTGCAATTTTAATACCGTAAGTTAAGTTATTATCGCCACTGCCTGTAAGCTTGATATTTTTGCTTTTGCCAAAATGGATGCCTGTAGCATTGGTCGTATTTTGAATAACTACCTGACCCGAACAGTTTTTAATAATAATAGGCTGGCTTTCAGTTCCTTGAAAATTATTGAAAGAAAGACTGCTATACGTGCCTGCCTTAATACAAATAGTAGCACCAGCTTGAGCATTAAGATTGCTTGGACTATAAGAACCACTTTGTGTAATCGTAAAATTACAGTTACAGTTTTGGGCAAAAACTGGCAGAATACTTAAAGAACTTATCAGTATGGCAAATAAACAAGAAGTTTTCATGGGCAAAAGTATCAGTGTGCTAAGTACCAAAAATACAGTATTAATTTGACAAATGGTACAGCATTGCCATGAATCAGTCGTATAGCCATGGCTAAACCTTTGACAAGCTGTTGGTACAGCTTTTGAACTATATTGTATTGAGAACAACACCGCAAAAACGGTGTCCAATTCTTTGGCACAATCACGCTAAATTCCTGATAATCATATATATCCCAACGGGGTATTCTTCTAACAATTACCTTATCAATAACAAAATCCTGTTTTGACTACACATTCAAAAATAGCTATACCTCTATTAATATATTTTAATCATACCATTCTTTCTTTTTAATACAATATTTTTCACAGGTAAAGAATGTCTAAAAATATACTTGTCAAAAAACTAGAAAATAGCTACAGTGTACACCAAAAGCCTATTGCTGCACCATAAAAAAGATACACATTAAAATCGTGTAGGTATGCCCACTTAATAATTTAACCAACGATTAATGCTCTCTTGCTCGAAAATACTTGGTAAAAGCAAAGTTAAATAGTACTTTTATTCAAATAATGAAAGTACTATTTATTCTTTTTAGACCATGTCAAAAAATTACTCACTCAAAACTTTATTCGTTTTTTTCCCGCTTATTATATTTTGGATATTCATATTTCTCTATACTACAGATGTACCTTGGTTTGATGATATTGAAACATTTGGCGATACCCTAAGAATATGGATTACCTCTGATTTGCTTACTGGTATCAAGGAATTGTTTCATCCCAACAACGAGCATAGAATGTTTCCTGGCAAATTTTGGGCTGTTTTATATTACCTTTTCACTGGCAAAATAGACTTCCGTATACTTACCTTTATTGGTAATCTCAACCTAATGGGTACGGTATTTTTGTTTTGGAAGGTTTTCAAAAGAGAAAATCATTCTATTTGGTATTTTTTACCCATTACGCTATTTCTTTGCCAGCCTCAGTATTACCTTACTAGCCTCTGGATTATTACTTCTTGGCAACATGAAGGAGTACTTTTTGCTGGGATTTTTACGCTTTATTTAGTATCTAGAAATACCACAAAAACCTATTTGTGGGCATGTTTGGCTATTCTTTATACAATTTTTACTATGAGTAATGGCTTGTTTTTTGGTATTGCTGGGGCATTTATATTGCTGCTACAAAACAGAATCAAAGAACTCGCTATTTGGCTTGGGGTGTGGGTTGTTGGCGTTGGCTTGTATTTCTATGGATTTAATAACCAAGCCAACGGGCATGGCTTAGAGTATTTTATGCAACACCCTCACGAAAGTGTATTTGGTTTCTTTACATTTTTGGGTGGTTCATTCGACTTTATGCCCAAATGGGATATTGTCAAGCGTTCTGTTTTCCCGACCATTATGGGCTTTATTTTGGTAAGTACGTGTTTATATATTAGCTGGAATCTTATCAAAAAACACTCGGTAGCCCTTCGCAAATGGGTGGGTACTAATGGCGATAACAACCAAAATACAACCCAGTCAAACGATATTTATTTTGTAATTGGTTGTTTGGTATTTTTGCTTTGCAATGCCTTTATTATTGGGTTACTTCGTCCACGATTTGGCTATCATGTTATGTTGGTAGTGAATTACAAAATATATCCATCTCATTTATTGGCAGTGGCGTATTTGTTGATTTTGTTTTATTTACCTCATCGCCAAAAACTGCTGAATGGTATTTTGGTTTTTGCCTTATTATTTTCGAGCTACTCGTACTTGACTATTACCAAAGAGGCCTCCGACCGTCACCGTAAAATGTTGGTAGGAGCATACAACCAACAGCACAACGACATTGGTTTGGCAGCCGAAATACATAGCCCATTTGCAGCTTATACTACCAAAATTATGGGGTATCTGATTAGCAATAAGCTCTATGAATATCCTACGTTTTTTGATGCTCAGCAAATAAAAGCTCCGCTTATCAATGCTCCACTAACAACGGGCGAGGTTTCGGTCAAAAAACTATCGGCCGATGCTTCTGTTATTGTAATTAAGCACATTGCGGCTGGCAATAGCTATCAAGACGGTGTTTATATATTGCTCCAAGCTCCAGAACGAACCTACTTGGTTTTTGCTGATAGCGAAAATGGCCATGATTTTAGTAGCGAAATTTCCAATAAATTCTTTGAAAAAGGTCTGTATCAAATAGGAATGTTTCAGGTAAAAAATGGCGTTCAGCAGTCATTCAAAACTAATCAAACATTGGTAATTGAATAATTAGGAGTAGTAGATGTATCTGTTATTATGTAGGGGCAACCGCAAGGCTTGCCCCTACAGCTTCTAAAGCACTTTTAGGGAATTTCACCTATAAATATATCTCAAAATACTATCTCCAACCGTTGGACGGTAGTGGCTTGCTTCGTAGTAATTGGTGTATGATTGTGTGAAGGTATTTTTTCCTGAAAAATCGTATATATTATTTCCAAAAATTTCTTCCAAAATAGCCTTGTCTTTAGGATTCAATTTTACTTGGTCATACAACGGGCTAATAACCACCTTATAAGCGGTTTTGTGCTTCAGGAATAGCTGTTTAATTTCGGCCAACATAGCCTTTTGTAAAGGCTTTATACGGGCTACTCTATCGGTTGTTTCGCTATTTCTTTTATAAAAAACGTGCATTTTAGCAGCATAATAACGTTCGGGAAACCGAGTTATGGCAGCCTCTTGAGCAGGAATTGTAATGGTATTGTCTTTTGTATCATATAGAATCTGTTTATTTTCAATAACTCCTTGCATCCAATCGCTATAGCCGCATAGCTGATACAGATAATATTTAAACAAAAATTCTGGAGAAAAATAAGCCTTTAAAAACTGAGCTTGAAAGTCGAGCGAACTCTCGCCCGAAACCAAAGGATGTTTGATATACAAATGCCCTATTTGATTACTTGTATGCGTAAAGGTTCTATCTCGACAAATAATCAATAGCACATTTTTGATTTTTACACCTCTATTATCAAGTAGTTTGAGTTTGTGATAAATACCGTAAATAGATTCGTTGGAAGCATCAAACAAATAGGGCGTATCGTTAGTACCAAGGTATTTTTGCCAATGTTTAGGCTTAAAAGCCATTGTACGCGAACTTCCAAGAATAAACGAATTATAGTGATATTGAGGATAATGCTGAATAAATACCTCGGTAGACACATAATCTCGATTAGGAATCACGACAGGATTAGAAAAGTCTGAATAGGTTTTGAGTACTCTGAATGGGTCGAAATACCAATAGCCCGCCAATAATCCTAACAGAAGAACAAAGGGTAATATACTGAATTGTAAGAGCGTGGCAAAAAATAACCTCATGTTGAATCGTTGTAAAGCACTCAGAAAATATTATTTGGCTTTGGTCAATGCCATTTTTAGGGCTAATCCAGTAAGAATACTTGCCATAAACCATTTTTGAAATTTTAGCCAAGTGGGTTTTTGAGCAAACCACCGTGCCATTCTGGCGGCAAAAAGTACAATCATGCAATTCACCGAAAAACTAACCAGAATTTGGACAATACCTAATTCTATGCTTTGCAAAAAAACAGACCCATATCCAATCTTGATAAACTGCGGGAAAAAAGAAAGATAAAACACCGCCACTTTAGGATTTAGCATACTCGTCAAAAAACCTATTCTAAAAAGTTTACCAGGACTATCAATCAAGGTATTTTGTTGTACTTCAAATACGCTTTCGGCCTGTGGCTTGATTGCCTGAAAAGCCAAGTACAAAAGGTACAATACCCCTAAGGTTTTCAGTAAAGTATATGCTAGTGGTATGGTTAGCAAAACAGCCGTAAGCCCAAATGAAACCATCAAGATATGAAAGAAAAAGCCTACAATAATACCTGCTAGCGAAACCATCCCTGCCGAACGCCCTTGGGTAATAGACCTCGAAATAAGGTAAATCATATTGGGGCCGGGGCTTATGACTAAGCCAAAAGCTGCAAGAGCAAATAACAATAATTCTTTTGCTGGAATCATGACATGTGGGTTTATCTAATTGCAGGGAAATACCCAAAAACAGGTTTCCTATCTGTTACACTTGTATTGGTTTTAGTACTTAAAATAGTCGTCGTAGTGCTGTTAAACCTTGGGCTGTCATACGTTTTTAACAACTCTATCAGCGACCCAATGAAGTAACCGTGTAAGAAGGCTTGTTTTTAGAGCCTCAAAGCTCAAACATACACTTAACTTGGCCGCTGATACGTTTTATCCTTTTCAATATTCAATCTTATTATTCTTTCTTATCTCTCTGCTTTTTCTCACGGGCAATCATTTCCTTCGGTTTTTTCTCCATTTTGATAGGATAATCCAACAAGTCACGCAAAACTACCGATGCACATACCCCACCAAAAGCTGCAGGAATATACGAAATTGTTCCATAAGCTGATTTTTTGAAGTTTGTTCCGTCGGTTAGCATCAAAGATTCGTCGTCGTGTTTTTCCAAAGAAAATACCGCCTTAATTCCCGAATAAATACCTAATTTACGCAGTCGTTTTCTTACCAAAGACGCTAAATAACATTGACGCGTTTGGAACAAATCGGCCGTACGTAATAACGTTGGGTCGACCTTACCACCTGCTCCCATCGACGACACTATTTTTAAGCCTTTACGATGTGCGGTACTCAACAGGGTTAATTTTGGGGTAATAGAATCGATACAATCCATTACATAGTCGAAATGATTTTCGCTCAAGATTTTTTCGGCTGCTTCGGGCGTTAAAAACTCCTTGATACTGGTTAATTGTAATTCTGGGTTGATAGCCAATAGCCTTTCGGTCATAATATCGACTTTGGGTTCGCCATGATTAGTGGCCAAAGCTGGTAATTGACGGTTACGGTTTGAGGGGTCGACGATATCGCCATCGACAATAGTCATTTTGCCAACACCCGAACGGGCGATAAATTCGGCCGCAAAAGACCCTACTCCACCAAGCCCTACTACCAATACATGGGCATTTTGCAACTTTTGAATACCTTCGTCACCAATCAATAATTTGGTTCGGCCAAGCCATGCTAAATCACTCATTATTCAATAAAATTTATTATGTAAACTTTCTGATTATCAGACATCTGCCCTACAATTTGGTTTTGTAAAGCATTAGGTCTTTTTAATATTGTAATAAGGAAATTATTTTTTTGAACACCTCAATAAATCCTTAAAACTCCTCTCGAACTTGGTAATCGGTAGTTCTGTCTGAATTCATCGTGAGTAATTCACCAATAAATCCTGCCAAAAACAATTGTGAGCCTATAATAATAGCCACCAAAGCCAAATAAAACCAAGTATTGTCGGTTATGTTGCGAAACGGAATATGATTGGCAATACTATACACTTTATCGGCAATAAGCCATAATGTTATAAATAGCCCAACCATAAACGAAAACACCCCCAAGCCTCCAAAAAGGTGCATTGGTCTCTTGCCAAATTTTTGTACAAATGTAATCGACAGCAAGTCTAACAAGCCATACAAAAAACGTTCGATACCAAATTTGGTTGAGCCATATTTACGGGCCTGATGCTGAACCACCTTTTCGCCAATCCGAGAAAAGCCGTTCCAGTTGGCTTGCACAGGAATATAACGGTGCATTTCGCCATACAAACGGATGGTTTTAATAACCTCTTTTTTGTATGCTTTAAGCCCACAATTATTGTCGTGCAAATTGATACCCGACATCCAGCGAATAGCTGCATTGTATAATTTGGTAGGAATGGTTTTAGAAAGTGGGTCAAAACGTTTTTGTTTCCAGCCCGAAACCAAATCATAATCATCTTGGGTAATCATTCGGTAAAGTTCTGGTATTTCGTCTGGACTGTCTTGCAAATCGGCATCCATAGTAATTACCACCTCGCCTTCTGCTTTTTGGAAACCAACGTGCAAAGCCGCAGATTTGCCATAATTTCGGCTAAAAGATACTCCTTTAACATTAGGATTTTTCTGAGAAAGCTCTTTTATTACCTTCCATGATTTATCCTTGCTCCCGTCATTTACAAAAATCACCTCGTAGGTAAACTTATGGTCGAGCATCACCCTTTCAATCCACGCACAAAGTTCGGGCAAAGACTCCTCCTCGTTGTATAATGGCACTACAATCGAAATTGCTAACATAGTTTTATCTTAAAATAAGTACATTGGCTATTATTCCTAATGTATCAAAATATCAAATAGTATTCTTGTAATAACGCCCTAAAGGCATCTGTATATTGTTCGTGGGTATCTTTTATCAAAAGTTCTTCTTGTACTATTTCAGTATCTGACAACGACAACACACTTATTACCCTAAGAACCTTTGCTCCTACCCTATGCCGCACTATCAGTTGTTGGGTTACAAAAAAACCTTGAAGCTGAGCCAGTTTTAGCAAAAGCTGCATTTCATATTCGGGCAATAATACTACAAATTTACCATAAGTTGTAAGTAAGCGAAACACCGAGGCCAAAAGTTCTTCAAAAGTTAGTGTTTCGGTATGATGGGCTTGGTTTTTTTGTACCTTCTCCGACTTGAGATAATTGCTATAAAATGGCGGATTAGACACAATTAAGTCATATTTTTTATCTGACCTAAAATCTTGAATAGGTTGATGATATATGCTGATACGTTCCGCAAAAACACTAGACCCAATATTTTGTTGAGCTTGTAAAAAAGCAGGTTCGTCCATTTCAACGGCATCTATCAAAGCATCCGACCGCTGTGCCATCATCAGCGACAACAAGCCTGTGCCTGCTCCGATGTCCAGAATCCGTGTCGAAGCTTTTACATCTACCCAAGCTCCCAAAATACAGGCATCGGTAGACACCTTCATAGCACATTGGTCTTGATGAATCGTAAATTGTTTAAATTGAAACATAATGAGCAATCTTTGTTATTATTTCAGGCCATAAGCAATATTTTTGTTATGCTATTTTCTGCCATAATCGGCGGGATTTTCTCCCCAAAATTCGGTTTCCCATTTCAAAATTGGGTTGTTATAAGTATTGTTTTTCAACCACGCAATAGCCCTGTCTACCAACTCAAATAATTCTTCTGTCTGGCTATTTCGTTCGAGGGTAGTTTTAATTGCCTTATTTTTCACCCAACTCAAAGCCGTTTTAGAATCAGAATAAATCGGTACGTCTGACTGATGTTTCTTCAAAAAAGACAATCCGTGAACAATGGCCAAAAACTCCCCTATATTTACTGTACCTTCGGGAAATGGCCCCATCGAAAACAATACCCTTTTGGTAGCTGTTTCTACCCCTTGGTATTCCAAAACGCCAGGGTTACCCGCACAGGCGGCATCTACCGAAATACTATTAGGAATAGGCTGTCCTATATTTTTGGCAGATTTTGCAGGTGTTTTGGCCAAGCCTGCCTGCTGTACCGACTGCCAATAGTTGCCTTTGGCAGCTTTTTCAGCTTCGGCCAAAGTATCAAAAGATTTATATTGTGCTCCTTCAAAGCCCTTTATGAGGTCTTCGGTTTCGGCCCAAGAGGAAAAAACGCCCGTTTTTCGCCCCTTCCAAACCACATAAAATTTAGGTTTCTTTGCCACAGAATTTTGTTAATAATCGTTAAAAAAGCCTGAAGATAAGGCTTATTTCTTGTTTGTTAAATATTGAGCCAGTACTTTCGTCATCAAATCAACTCCGTTTACACTATGAAAAACAAAATCCTTCCGCTGGTTTTCATGCTCATAGGCATGGCAACTCACCTATCACAAGCCCAATATGAACAAGGCACTAAATTTTGGCAAGTTGATGGGCGTTTTAGTGGTTCTATCAGTAGCAGCAGCGTTAGCACGGGTATGAGTGGTATGCTCGACCAAAAGTTTGGGGCTCACTCGGTAGGGCTTAGCTTTAAAAGAGGTGTGTTTACTGGACAAAACACAGCAAAAGGCTGGCTGTTAGGCTACAATGTTCAATCTTTTCATTCTACGTCTGGTAATTCGGCAGGATTAGACTGGTACAACCACACGATTGAAGCTGGTTATTTTGTTGATAAATTCAAGCCTCTGAGCAAGTCGGTGGCGATTTATGCCGAAATGCTTGGAAAAGCTGGCTACGGCTTTCAGTCGGGCGACTATCTGGAGAGTACAAAAACCTATAATGTTGGTGCTAGCGTAAACTTTGGGGTGCGTTACCAGCTGAAAAACAAATGGTTTTTGAATGCTGAGACATCGTTGGTAAACCTTAACTTTCAGCATGTCAACGATAACACATCTAATTACTCGAATCTGAAATTTAATAGCATCATGAATGTTAGTACACTCGGTATCGCTATTGGTAAATCATTCTAAACCCTATTTGTCATGAAACATATCGCAAAAATATCACTCGCATTTTTCTTGGTAATAGCCAGTTTGGGAGCGAATGCTCAAATACAAGAAGGTACCAATTTTATTCAAGGCTCAGCCAATATTGAGCAATCCTTTGGTCAAAAGACTCCCCAAAACTATTCAGGTAGTATTAATTGGGGTAAATATATTAGCAAAAACTCAGCCCGAATATGGTCGTTTTCTGTGAATTATACCGACAGTAATCTGCCTAGTACGGGTTTGAGCAAAAACAAAAGCTTATCGTTTGGCTTGGGCAAGGGACAAGAATTTTATAAAAATATTTTTGGAAAGTTTGGTTTGTATGGACGTATATTGGGGAGTGTTAATTATACAAAATCCGATATTGCCAATATCACCTCTAACGACCCCTTTCTTTTTACTGATAAAACCAACAATCAAATCAGTCTAAACTTGACAGGTGGAGCAGGGTTAATTTATACCCTCAACGACAAATGGGCATTTACAGGTCAGTTGCTCAACCTCAATGTAGCCAGCTTGGGTTATTCTTGGGAAAATGGGTCTGTTAGTCCTAATCAAGGCCCAGTTCAAACTTATACACAACGTCAGTTCAACTACAATTTCAACCCCAACATTTCGCTTTCTTATGGTGTTGGAATTCGATATATGTTCAAGTAGTTTTTCCTGAAGCCATACAAGGCACAAAGTAGCAAATATACCCACTACTTTGTGCCTTTTTTCATGATAAATCCTCATCATTACACTTATTTACCCCCAGAACACCTTCTCTCCTCCTCTATAATTCATCATTTTTCACTCGCTATTTTTCTGAGTATAAATACCAGTATCTCTTTGATAAATTACTTATTTGCCTAAGAAAATTGGGTATTACGATATGTTTTTTTTTGAATCTTATTCAATTTGTAATAACTTACCGATAATTTAAGTACATTTTTTATTAACCATTTTTTAAATTACAAGCTTTTATGAAAAAAAAACTCCATTATTTCTACGTTTTATTAATCCTTGTTCTCTCTAGTTTTAACGTATTAGCTCAGGGTATTAAAGGTGTGGTAAAGGATACCAAAACAGGGCAAGCTATTCCTGGGGCATCAATAACGGTTGTTGGTAAAAACATCGGAACGGTTTCCGATGCAAATGGTAACTATAGCCTAAAACTACAAGCAGGAAGCTATAATATTAAGGCTAGCTCGATAGGTTATCAAATTGTGACGGTTCAGGTACAAGTTGAATCGTCGGTAGTATCACAAGATTTTGTATTGGCCGAAAGTATCTCTTCGCTCGATGAGGTAGTAGTTACAGGAACAAGAAGCTCGGGACGTACCAAAATTGATACTCCTGTACCTGTCGATGTTATTCCGCTTTCGCAGGTAACCAACAATGTTGGGCAGGTTGATATTAACCAAATTTTAACATTTGTGGCCCCTTCGTTCCAATCTACTCGTCAGGCTATTTCTGACGGAACTGACCACGTAGACCCTGCTCAATTAAGAGGCTTAGGCCCCGATCAAGTATTGGTATTGGTAAATGGCAAAAGAAGACACCAATCATCGTTGGTTAACGTAAATGGTACTGTAAACCGTGGTACTGTTGGTACAGACATGAACGCTATTCCTGCTACTTCTGTAGAAAAAATTGAAATTCTAAGAGATGGTGCAGCCGCTCAATACGGTTCGGATGCTATTGCTGGGGTAATCAACATTGTGTTGAAAAAGCAAACTGGTCTTAGCGGTAATTTATCGGCTGGTGAACATATTACCAACTATCAGAAAAACTATGCCATTAATTACTCGAATGGCCAGCCAAAAGATGTTTCGGTAACAGACGGGTTTACAGGACAGTTGGGCTTAAACTACGGTGTTCGTATTGGCGAAAAAGGATATGTCAATATTACAGGTGAATATGTTTCTCGTGGCCAAACTAACCGTACAGGTACTTATACTGGCCAAGTGTATCCAACAATAACAGGTAAAACCGATGACCAAATTATTGCAGAAAATGGTCTGACTCGCAACGATTTTGATATGCGAATCGGTAACTCTCGTGTAAAAGGTGGCGGCATTGTCGTAAATGCTTTATTGCCTATCAATACCAACCTCGATGTTTATGCTTTTGGGGGCTGGAATAACAAAAAAGGTAATTCTGCGGGTTTTTATCGTTATCCCAACTCTGTGCCTGCTGCAGTAAGAACCAATGTATTTGCTGTATACCCTAATGGCTTTTTGCCTGAAATTACTTCTGATGTAACCGACATTTCGGTGGCAGCGGGTATTCGCGGTAAAATTTTGACCAACTGGAATTTTGATTTGAGTAATGTATATGGTAAAAATACCTTCGACTACGGTGTAGATAATTCTGTAAACTATACTCAGGCAGCTAGTACTACTTCTTTCCAAAGAAAATTTGATGCTGGTGGCAATACATTCTCACAAAATACTACAAACTTCGACATGAGTCGCAAGTTTGACGATGTACTTAATGGCCTAAACGTAGCCTTTGGTGCTGAGTTCCGTGTAGATGAATTTGGTACTCGTGCAGGTGAAGAGGCTTCGTATAAAAACTACAATACGGCTTTGGGTGTTGCTGCTGGAGCTCAAGTTTTTGCAGGATTTTTACCTTCTAACGCAGGTACACATTCAAGAAACAACGTTGGGGTTTATACCGACTTAGAATTAGATATTACAAAAGCATGGGTACTTTCGGGTGCTTTGCGTTTTGAAAACTATTCTGACTTTGGTAATACTGGCCTTAAATATAAAGTGGCTTCTCGTTATAAACTTACCGACAAAATTGCGGTTCGGGGTGCAATCAGTACCGGTTTCAGAGCTCCTTCTTTACAACAACAGTATTATTCAAAAACCAATACACTTTTCCAAACTGTCAATGGTGTGCAAACGCCTGTTGAAAGTGGTACGTTCCCCAACAATAGTCAGCCTGCCAAAATTTTTGGTATTCCTGAGCTAAAAGCTGAAACATCGCAAAACTACAGTATTGGAGCTACCGCTCAATTGGGTAAATTAGAGCTTACGGTAGATGCTTATCAGATTGACATCAAAAACCGTATTATCCTTACCAATAACTTTACAGCCAATGGCGACGCTACCGTGGCGGCTCAGTTGGCCGCGGCTGGTGCTACTACTGTTAATTTCTTTACCAATGCTATCGATACTCGTTCAAGAGGTATTGAGGCTGTTGCATCGTATAGCACTCGTCTTGCTGGAGACCACTCTATTAAAGTAACTTTGGCTGGGGCATTTATCGACAACGAGGTAATCAAAGGTGCTGATGGCAAACCTGCTATTAATGCTACCGAAAAGCTTATTGCTACTGGACAAATTGGTAATTACTTTAACCGTGAAGACCAAAGCCGTATTGAAGTGGCTAGTCCAAGAAGCAAAATAACAGGTACTGTCAACTATAAAGTTGGTAAATTGGGGGTAATGCTTCGTGCTGTTCGCTTTGGTGAAGTGGTGTATTTAGACCCAACTATTTTGAGCAGTGCCAACTACGTAGCTAATACCTTTAACAATGGAGCAAAAGAAACGTTGGACCAAACGTTCTCTTCAAAAATTGTAACAGACTTAACCGTAAATTATCAGTTGACTAAATCGTTGAACTTTGCGGTAGGTGCTAACAACTTATTTGATGTGTATCAAGACGTACATACGCACTCGGCCAATATGGGGCTGGGACGTTTTGTTTATTCTCGTCGTGTACAACAGTTTGGCTTTAATGGACGCTATGTTTTTGCCAGAGTCAATTTCAATTTCTAGTTTTTGGGCTAAAACATATTCCTATTCCATAAAAAACTCCGTAAGTGTATTATTGCACTTACGGAGTTTTATTTTTACTGTTTTTGAGTACGGAGTTCTATTACTTGTAAATTAGTTTACCATTATCAAACTCTTAACAACTAATACCAAGTTATGGTAGCTTTACCCTAACCTCGATTTAATAATTTTGATTGCAATAGCCAACAAAATTACCCCAAATACACGACGAAGTACATTGGTGCCTGCATGACCTAGCATTTTTTCTATCCATTCGCTTGAACGCAATACGATATAAATAAAAACAAGATTCAACAAAACGCCAATCAAAATATTGATTTCATCAAACTGCGACTTTAATGACAAAATGGTGGTCATTGTGCCAGCTCCTGCAATAATTGGGAAGGCCAAAGGCACAATAGAAGCAGCCTTACTACCTTCTACTTCTTCCGACTTAAAAATATTTCTTCCCAGAATCATCTCTAGTCCTATCAAAAAGATAATCAATGCCCCTGCTATGGCAAAGGAATTTACATCTACGCCGAATAGATTAAGAATAGACTTTCCTACATACAAAAAGGCAATCATGATTCCACCCGAAACCAAGGTGGCTTGTTCGGCATGGATATTTCCTGTTTTCCGTCGTAAGTCTATGATTACGGGAATCGAACCGAGTATATCAATTACCGAAAAGAGGATAAGTGATACCGAGAAAATTTCTTTAAAATCGAAGTGCATGGTTTGTTGATAGATTTATGTGTTGAATTTAAGGTTTCTTAGGTTGACGGAGATAAAGCCTTTTCGGGCAAAAGTATTAATAATTGTTCTTGCAAAGCCAATATGTCGGCTTCGGAAATAGCTGGAAAATTGGCAATTCTAAAAGTGGTATTTTTCCAAGCCCCATAGCCATTTCCAACGGTTATACCAGTTTGTTCAAATGCCTTTTTTAATCTAGTAATCACTTCTGGTAAGCCTTCTATGGCCAATACCGTATTTGAACGTAAGGCAGCAACATTCACCAAAGGGCGTACGCTGCCTGTGGTTACATCGGTATCGAAGTTTTCATCAAAAAACGTGTACCAAGCACTTGCTTGAGCCTCAATACGGGCATTGGTTTCGCTAATATCTGGCAACAACGGTAAGACTTTCGACAAAAGGAAAATCTCTAGTACATTGGGAGTATAATGAGTTTGGTATTTTTTGAAATTATCATGAATAAACAGCAAGCTATTGTAATACTTGCGGTCGCCAATTTGTTCGGCACGTACCAAAGCCCGTGGCGAGCAAACCATAATAGCCATACCCGCAGGTAGGCCAAAGCATTTTTGTACAGAAGCAAACCAAATATCGGCCTCTTGCCAGTTGAGTTGTACACCCGCCATCGACGAAGTTACATCTACAGCTATCAATGCTTCTGGATACGCTTTTTGTACTTCTGGCCATTCTTTCACCTGTGTTCCGTTCGATGTTTCGTTATGTGTAATACACACTACATCGGGGGTTTCTTTGGGTAAATTTACGGCACTAATCAATTCTTCTACACCAAAAGTTAGGCGGCTTACTTTAGGCAAAATTCGCTCGGCATAATCTGCCCATTTTTCGCCAAAAGCTCCATTATAAATATGGGTACTATGGTGCTGAGTAAGCGACTGGGCTATAATTTCCCATACTTCGGTAGCCGACGAAACAAAATAAATGGTATAGTCGCTTGGAATGTGCAATTTTTGATGCAGCAAGTCGATGGCTGTACGAGTAATCTGCATACAAGCCTGACTACGGTGATTGATACTTAATACACCTTCATGAAAAGCTTCGTTGAGAAAATGCTCAACCACTGGATATACTTTTGAAGGCCCTGGATAAAATGTTATCATAGTAATATGTAATGCTGAAAATGATTAGGTGATATGCCAACAGAATAAGATTTATCGCCGCAAGCAGATTCACCTAATCTTATTGGCTTCATATCACAGAAATGTCTGAATAGCAAAATCGTACCCTCTCAAACCAAACCCAATAATAATACCAATACAGTTTTTGCTTAAAAAACTATGATGACGGTACGACTCACGAGCGTGTACATTTGAAATATGAACCTCAACTGTAGGTGTTTTTACGGCAGCAATGGCATCGGCCAAGGCAATAGACGTATGCGTAAAACCTCCTGCATTCAGCACAATTCCATCGAATGTAAAGCCTACCTCATGGATTCTATCAATCAATGCCCCTTCGTGGTTCGACTGAAAATAGTGCAGTTCTACCTGTGTTTCGTATTTATCTTTTAGTATTTCAAAATACTGTTCAAAAGTTTGGTGTCCATAAATCTCTGGCTCACGTTTGCCCAATAAATTTAGATTTGGGCCATTCACAATCAAAATTTGTTTCTTTACCACTGCGATTCCTGTTTAAAATTCTTTTGGTTACTAACTTATCGATTTTATAATCAGCCGATACCATTATTGACCAAAAACAACAACTTATTACTCTTTTAATTGAGGAGTTTTCTCCCTTAAAAATTACTCAGTTCAACAACAACCAAACAATCTGTAGCAATGCTTTTATCAATACTACAAAGCCCCTTCATATTTATTAGTTATTTCCACACCAGATTGCTAGCTTAGTGCTTTATTTCAAACCTGACACAACAACTTTAAACTCGATATTCTTTCGTTGTTGTGTCAGATTTATAACAAATAGAACCTTTTGGGCGTTCAATTGTGGCAATTAAAGCCCTTAATTGTTATTAAAACAAATATTATACTTGTTCTTTACAATGTGGCAAATTTATCTGAAAAATTTCAAAAACTATCTTACTTTAGAACGCTCGCTTTCCGAAAACTCGATTGAGGCTTATTGGCATGATGTAGCAAAATTTTGGGAATACCTCGAAATTTCTTTGCCAGAATTACCCGCTGTTGAGGAAATTACGGACAAACATATTTTTGATTTTTTCCTTTTTATCGACGAACTAGGCCTCGAAGCTACTTCTCAAGCTAGGATGTTGTCGGGCTTAAAAGCATTTTTCAAATATTTGAGTATCGAAGATGTTATTAAAGTAGACCCCACAGCTTTGATTAGTGCTCCTAAAACAGGCCGAAAACTTCCCTCTACACTAAGTTTTCCCGAAATTATTCGGCTGTTCGATGCCATAGACTTATCCACTCCTGAAGGTACACGCAATAGGGCTATGCTCGAAATACTGTATAGCTCTGGGCTTAGGGTTTCGGAGCTAATCGACCTAAAACTTTCAGAATGCTATTTTGATATTGGTTTTTTGAGGGTACGAGGCAAGGGTGATAAAGTAAGGCTAGTGCCTATCGGCAAAGATGCAATGCACTATACTACTATTTATTTGGAAGAAATACGCAAGTATCAACCTATTCACAACGATTTTTCAGACCATTTGTTTCTCAATCGACGAGGCAAGCAACTTACTCGTGTAATGGTGTTTTTAATCATAAAAGACTTGGCTCTGAGTGCTGGTATTCAAAAAAATATTAGCCCACATACATTCCGACACTCATTTGCTACGCATTTGATTGAAGGTGGTGCCGATTTACGGGCTATTCAGGAAATGCTTGGCCATGCTAGTATTACTACTACCGAAATATACACGCATTTAGACCGTGAATATTTGAAACAAACGATTGTGGATTTTCACCCAAGAAGCAAAAGAAGATAAAACTTACTGTGTTCTCTCTCTGAGTAATGGATAATGCCTTGATTGTAGAACAAAAAAATACCTCGAATAGTAGCTCATAGGATACGTATTCGAGGTAATTATAAAGAAAGTTTTTGCTCACAGCAGGAAATATATTGTAGGTATTTCCAATACTATAAGCTTACTGAGCAGGAATCATTTTGATTGTAGCCTCTGTTTCTGGAATACCTAATTGAGGAATAGAAGCTTTGCCTTTAAAATCAAAATTAGCGTCTTCGAGGCGAATAACTTGTATTGTTCCAAAGTTTACACCAGCAAGATTGATTCCAGATATTTCTATTTTAGTTTCGTTTTCTACAAATTTCCAAGTACCACTTGTTGAGCTATTACCGTTGTTATCGACACCTCTGATTGTTCCATTAGAAAGAAACTCAAGCCTAACTTTCGACAAATCATAGCCATTGTTAGCTTGGTCTTTTTTATAAACAACTACAACCCCTCCTGCAGCATTCGCTTCTTCGACTAACCAAACTTTGGCGGTTAATTTTTCAGTATTTGTTTTTACTGTAACTGAGTTTTTTTTGCAACTAGACACTACTAAAAGTAGTCCAACTAAAAATAATGCAACTTGTTTCATAAGAAATGTTTTTTATTGGGGTTTTAACGCCTTGATAACGTCTAATTTTTAGATTTAGTACAAATATAAGTAAAATTCATTACTACGATATGGCCTTTTGAGTATTAGCTAGCCTTTACCAATAACTAAACCACTGATTATCAATCATAAAAACCTCAAACCCAAGCCTATATTCAGTAATAGAGGCTTAGGTTATTCAATATAAAATACTATTTCAACTAACTGGCCAAAGGCTTTTTTCTTTAAAATATACCAAATAGTTATACCAAAATAGGTTTTACTACTTTGCCCGCTACATCAGTTAATCTATATCTACGGCCTTGATGCTTGAAGGTAAGTTTTTCATGATCAATACCCATCAAATGTAATACCGTGGCCTGTAAGTCGTGTACATGTACAGGATTTTTGGCTATATTATATCCAAACTCGTCAGTTTCACCAAACGAAACACCCTTTTTAATCCCAGCACCAGCCATCCATATCGTAAAACAACGTGGGTGGTGGTCACGTCCATAATTATCGGGGGTTAGCTTGCCTTGCGAGTAATTAGTACGACCAAATTCGCCTCCCCAAATCACGAGGGTGTCGTCGAGCATTCCTCTTTGTTTCAAGTCCTTGATTAGGGCTGCCGAAGCTTGGTCTACATCCTTAGTGATTTTTTTAATATTATCGGGCAAACCGCTATGGTGATCCCACCCTTGATGATACAACTGAATAAACTTAACATCTTTTTCGGCTAATTTTCTGGCCAACAAACAATTAGCGGCAAAAGTACCAGGTTTGCGAGAGTCGGCTCCGTACATATCATAAATATAGTCGGGTTCTTTTGATAAGTCTAAGGTTTCGGGTACAGACATCTGCATACGGTAGGCCATTTCGTATTGGTTTACCCGTGAATTGATTTCGGCATCGTGTTCTTTTTTGAATTGCTCATGATGCAACTGCCCCAGATAGTCTAACATACGTCTTCGTGAGGTTCTATCCATTCCGTTGGGATTATTCAGATACAAAACAGGGTCTTTTCCTGCCCTAAACATTACACCTTGATGCTCGGATGGTAAAAATCCATTGCCCCAAAGCTTGGCATACAGGGGTTGGTCGTAGTTGTTAGAGCGTGAAAGCAACACACAAAAAGCTGGTAAGTTTTGGTTGTCCGAGCCTAAACCATAACTAACCCACGACCCCATAGAAGGACGACCAGCCTGCTGATTGCCTGTCTGGAAAAATGTTACAGCAGGGTCGTGATTAATAGCCTCGGTGTACATCGACTTGATGAAAGTAAGCTCATCGGCTATTTGATGATGATGTGGTAACAAGTCGCTCATCCAAGCACGAGACTGACCATATTGAGCAAACTCAAATTTACCAAAAGCCAAAGGAAATGACTTCTGATTAGACGACATCCCCGTAAGCCGCTGTCCTCCACGTACCGACGGGGGTAACTCTTGTCCAAACATTTCCTTAAGCTTGGGCTTGTAGTCAAATAACTCCAACTGCGATGGAGCTCCAGACTGAAACAAGTAAATCACCCGTTTTACTTTGGGCGTAAAATGTGGCCCAATGGGCGTATTGGCTGTATTACTAAAACTTTGGAAAGGGTTAAAAAGATTGCCCAAGGCCATTGCACCAAGTGACAACCCACCTGTACGAAACAAAAAATCTCTTCTGCTGAGTTGTCGTTCTATATCTTGTATATGTTGCTTAGTATTCATTGTCTGATTGGTTTGTATTATTACCTAAAACACATTGCCCTCAAAAAGTCTAGTTTGATTAAGATATAATTACTGAATACGAAAATTGAAGAGCTAATACTCAAATTTTTATATTCAAAAACACGTCTAACCTACTTCGTTTTAAAAGAAACCTAGCCCGTTGATTATCGCTTAATAATTGTTCCGTCAAAATTGATGAGCGTCATACCTATAACCGTATTGGCAGCCAATTCTACAGGATTAAGCTGTTGGTCGATAGGCGACTCACCTACATTGAGCAACTCTTTGGCTCTTGAAGGGTGCGTTTCTATGTCTTTTTTCTCGTCTTGATACAATTGGGTTAAAATTTGTACCTCTTTGGCACTTGGATACCTAGATACCATAGCTTTAAAGGCAAAGGTTATTCTATCTTGAATGGTAGCACCACCTTCTTTGAGCATTCTTTCGGCCAATTTGCGAGCAGCCTCATTGTATTGAGGGTCGTTCATTAGTACCAATGCCTGCAAAGGTGTAGATGTTTTCTGGCGTTTTATAACACAAAAGTACCTTTCTGGTGAATCGAAGGTAATAGCCGACGGAGGAGGCGACGAACGCTTCCAGATGGTATACATACCTCGTCGGTACAAAGAATCGCCATGCTGAATTTTATAAGAAGTAACATTTCGAGTAGCTAGGGCTTCCCAAATACCCGCTGGCTGATAAGGATACACACTTGGGCCTCCTATTTTGCGAACTAATAAGCCACTACTAGCCAAAATAGCATCTCGGATTTGTTCATGGGCATATCGATAGCTTGGGCCACGAGCCAATAAGCGGTTTTCGGCATCTATTTCCTGTAAATCGGCTCGTTGGGTTGAGCTTTGTTGATAAGTAGCCGACATTACTATTAGTTTGTGCATAGCCTTGACATCCCAACCCGAATCGCGAAATGCTGTAGCCAGCCAATCTAATAAAGCAGGATGAGAAGGCATTTCGCCTTGATTACCAAAATCATCGGAAGTTTTACAAATACCAAAGCCAAAGTAGTTCTGCCAGATTCGATTGATAGCAACACGAGCAAATAAGGGATTTTTTTTATCGAGCAACCATTGTGCTAAACCCAATCTGTTTTTAGGATAATCGTCGGAAAAAGGTAAAATCTTATTGATTGTACCCCAAGAAACCTCCTCACCCAAAGCATCATACACACCTCTATTAAGGATATAGGTTTTTCGAGGAATTTTGCGTTCGCTCATAACCATCACTTCTTTCCTGTCGGTATTTACTTGTACGAATTGGTCACGCCAGTAGCTCAATTCACGGGTATTTTTGTCATAAATAGGATCAAAGTTTAGTAAATAATAGGTAAATAAATCCTGCGTCTGCGAAGCTGTCCAACAATTTCGAGGAGTTTGGAGAATCGATAAAATAGCATTTTTTTGATACACTAAATCTTGAATTTCGATAGCCGATAATTGTCGTTTATACACTTTTAGCTCGTCGATAGCCAAATTTTGCAGTGTTTCTCTAAACTCCTTACCCATCATAAAAGGCATATCTGTCCATCTGTCCCAATGGCTTTTATTTTCGCCATACAGTATCGACTTACTCAGGTTGTCGGTAAGCACCTGACGAGGCATTTCCTTTCCATCGAGGTATATCTTCACTCCTTTTGCTTTGCCAAGACCATCGTACACCAATGTGATATTTTGCCATTGCCGATATTTGACCTTTTGGGTAGTTACAATATCTATACAATTGGCTGGCCAGACATAACTCAAGCTTACCTGTAATGTACCATCGGGCAGAAGCCAACAGCGATACCCTCGATGCCCTTCAAACTCACCATTGGTAGAGTTGAAAATGGGGCCTTTTTCGCCAACTTTCAGGGGGTTAATCCAAAGACTTACCGAAAAGGGTTGAACCTGTTCAAAATCCAAGGATTTATGAAAATCTATACCGCAGTCGCCCATAAATCTAAGACCTCTGCCTTTTTTACCTTTTACAAAGCTTGGCTTTCTGTCCATATCGCCTGCAATCCAAGCATCTACGGTATCGATAGCTGCATTTTTATAGCCCAAAGGAAGCATTTCGGTAATTTCTTTATTCAATTTTTTATCAAAACGCTTATTTGGACGAAGGGTATTTCCCTCAAATGAAAAATCGGCAATTAATCCCTTGTTACTTTGGGCAAACTGCTGAGGCGTTTTAATAGCTACCTGAATCCAGTTTTCAAAGTTCTTTTGGTAGATAGGCTGCTGTGGTACTATTGCTTTTTGGAGAGGAGCTATTTTGGTAAGAATATATCGTAGTTTGGCCTTAGTAGCCTTCGTTGCCAATGTAATGGTAGGCGAAGCTTCTCCATTATAAGGAATAATCCCCGACTCATTATTGCTATTGAAAAAGGCCGATAACTGATAAAATTCTTTTTGAGCAATAGGGTCATATTTATGGTCATGACATCGGGCACATTCTACCGTAAGCCCTAAAAATGCTTTTCCAAGGGTATTTACCCTATCTAGTACATATTCGGTACGATATTCTTCATCGACAACGCCGCCTTCTTGTGTTTGGGGATGATTGCGTAAAAAACAAGTGGCCATTTGGGTTTCGGTAGTAGCATGAGGAAGCAAGTCGCCTGCCAGTTGCCAAGTTACAAACTTATCGTAAGGTAGGTTTTGGTTAAAAGACTTAATCACCCAGTCACGCCAAGGAAATACATTTCGCATACCATCGTCCTGATAACCGTGAGAATCGGCGTATCTGGCCAAATCAAGCCAGTCTACAGCTTGGCGTTCGCCATAATGTGGCGAGTTCAAAAGCCTATCTACTACTTTTTCATAAGCATTTGGCGATTTGTCTCGTAAAAAATCATCCAATTCTTTGACTGTCGGTGGTAAGCCTGTCATGTCCATTGATACCCTTCTAAGTAATGTAGCTTTGTCGGCTTGGGGAGAAGGCTTAATTTTCTTACTTTCGAGTTTTTCCAAGATAAAATTATCGATAGGATTTTGTACCCATGAGGTTTGTTGTACTGAAGGAATAGCAGGTTTTTCGATAGCTACAAACGCCCAATGTTCTTTGTATTCTGCCCCTTGTTGAATCCATCTTACCAATAAAGCCTTCTCTTCGTCGGTCAGTTTCAAGTTAGACTTTGGTGTTGGCATTATCGTTTCGGGATCGTGCGACAAAATCCGCTCAACCAACTCGCTCCTATTGATATTCCCCGGGATAATAGCGGTTTTACCACTTTTCAAAGAAGCCGTTGCACCATCAAAATTGGCTAATTGTAAGCCTGCTTCAATTTTATTTTTGTCTGGGCCGTGACACTTAAAACACCTATCCGATAAAATAGGCTTTATATGCTCGTTATAATCAATTTTTTCGGGAAGTTTATCTTCCCATTGAGCTAACTCTGCGGGTAATTGGTCTTTTTTACAACTTTCCAAACCAATCAGTAACACCACAAGATAGCATTTCGTTAAGAGACTAATTTTCATACAATTGGGTTTCGTTTTATATTATTGGGTGATTATTCGGTGTTGAAGAGGTAGGAATACAAAGCATTTTTTGGCCTAGTTTGTCACAAAAGTATCGGCTCTGGCTTTCTCTATTAGTCGACCCAAAAACTACCTGTAATAGACATTTCCTCATCCTTTTATGGCATGTATTACCTTTCCATTATTTAGGTAAATATAATCTTTAAATACTTATATTTTGACCCTACTTGTCCGTCCTAATCAGGGCAAATCATGCTACAAAGAAAAGGGTTTGCGATACTTGGATTTGCTCAGGAATAAATATGAGTAAGGTCTTTGATTTGTCTGATGGAAATCATGTAGAAGTTCGTAAAAATAGCTGAATTTTGTTTCAGATAACAGCGGAATATTTTTCTATAAAACACTGAAAATGAGAATATTCTTCATTTTAAAATCCTTACTTTAAAATAATAATTAATCTGTACCCAACATAAAAAACAGTCACAACCATGAGCAACAAAAAACATATTACAGAATTACATAGTGAAATTAACGAGTGGAAAAGTAAAGTAGATTTTGTAAAAGATGAGTTAAAAACCTTTCAGGGGCAATTAGCAACGGTATCGGCACAAAACACAGCACAAGAAATTAAAATTAAGGTAGGGCATTTTGAGAGTGTATTTATCCGACAAGACGAAGTAAACGACGAGTTGTCGCATGAATTAAGGATATCGGATAATGCTTTGGGTGAAAAAGTAAAAGGAAACCCCGCAGGCGACAGAGTGTTGTTTGACGACCACAGCGATTTAAGAGATAAGATTGTTGTATTTGAAAAAATCTGGCAAGAAAATAAAGATGAATTCAAAAGATTTTTAGCCGAAACATTATAATAAACCACTAATTCGGGATATGAGCAAATACCCTAGCTTATTATATTCCACATAACCTACCTAGCCGCTATTTACTACAAAAAGAAAGTCACCCCTAAACTAAGGGTGACTTTGCTGTATAAACCTCTTTAAACTTCTCAATCAAAAAATCTTTATCATTATCAACTCCGATTAGTCTTTACGTTTCTTTTGGTAAGTTTCGTACTGTTCGGGAGTTAAGATGGCTTTCATATCATTGTCCTTGTCGACTTTCATTTTCTGCATTTTTTCACGAATCTTAACGCGTACTTCGTCTGAAGGGGGCATTGTTCCATTATTGGTTGCTTTTTTGATTTCTTCAAATAAATCAAACCGTTGAAACGCATATTTAATGTTTAGGTCTTCGACCTTGGGTAATTGTTCTTCGGATAACTTCAACTTTTTGGTCATCCAGCGAGTATCTTCTTCAGCAATTTTTTCGGGGTCCATTCCGTCGTCTCTACGACGAGTTTCGCCTTGGCCAGCCTGAGGAATACCACCTCGATTACCAAAACCACCTTGGCGACCATAGCCACCGCCATAACCATACTGAGCAAGAGAATCGAAGGATACAGTGAGTATTCCTAAACACAAGAAAGCAAATAAAATACGTTGAGCAGACTTTGACATACTTTTTAGTGATTATTGCTTTTTGACAGTAACAAAAATAGAGAGAGACATTCAATTTTTACATACTATGCGACAAAACACTTTAAAAAGAAGACTAAAAGCCTCTTTTTGGGGAATTTCTTTGATATTATGCAAAATTCTATACTCTATTTTGAGATTATTGCAAAAAGAAATGGTTTTAGTAAATAAACGGATAATAGAAGAGAGGCTACCCAACTACCTGCCGAATAACCTCTACAATCCTCTGTAAAATTACAATAATCATTCGTTAAATCTAGCAAAAAGACTTGAATTAAAGTGGCTTATTGATATGAAAACACCCGAAAAAACAGTAAATAAGCTCTTTTCTATAAAAATAGAGGGATTGTTTTTTCAAACAACCCCTCTCTAATATTAAAGGCATAAATACCTAAATATTCACATTTAGTATCTATTATGGATTAGCTTTATCCCAGTTTACTTCTGCCACAGGTCTTTCTAATTGTTCTAGTACCTTCATACCTGCAACAGGCAAGTATATCTCAGCAATTTTTCCATAGCGACGCATGTCTACCAAACGGTGACCTTCGTACCACAGCGAATATAAACGTTCATGCAACACAGCATTGATTAAGTCAGCCTGTGACGTTCCACCTTTGTAAGCTCCAAGGCCAGCACCAGCACGAATAATATTGAGGTAAGCAACAGCATCTGAGCTTCTGTTTTGCTGGGCTGCAATTTCGGCAGCAATCAAAATAAGTTCTTCGTTACGAATAATAGCTACCGACTGGTCAAGAGCCGTATACATATTAAAAATGTACTTGGTTGTATAGGTTACACCCGAGCTATATTCAGCAGGACTTGCCAATAGTCTTACCTTAGAAGCCACACGCTTGTCGCCTGCTTCGGCATCTGTTACAAGTTTTTCTGGAGCTACCACACGAACAGACGAAGTGTTCAATAATGGGTTACCAATATCTGGCGAAGTAGCATTAAAGGCATGTTTAGGGCCAAGGTTAAAATCAGCATTGGCATCCAAAAATGTTTGAGGCAACAAAGCGGCGGCTCCTGCCCAATCTTTTTGGTAAATAGCCACTCGTAAAGCAATCGCACGATTGAATTTTTTGAACGTTGCAGGCGTATTGAATCCTGCATAAGACGCTGGTAATACAAAAGGGAATGCTGTTCCTGCTGCATCTAGCTGTGTAGCACCATCGTCCAAGAATTTTTTGATACCTGCCAATGATTCAGTATAAGTAGCAAATTTACTTGGTTTCAAGGGGTCTTCTACGTTGAGACGTACTCCGTTGTTGTACTGTACATTAAGCTGATACAAATAGGCAAGGCCTTTGAAAGTATTGGCAAGGCCTCGGTAAGCATTTTTTTGTTGCTCAGTTACCGAAGTAGTCTTATCCAAAGATGCAATCAAAGCATTGGCCTGACGCACTGGAGCTCCAAATGCCGTAGTAGCACCATTATAAAAAGCAGAGTTGTCGATAGGACGTAAGCCATTTAGCTCAGTCATCCAGCGAGACTCCGTAGTATTAAAATTGAATAATTCTTTACCCAACGTACCAATTACTTGCAAATACGTTGCCAAGCCATCACGTGCACGAGCTACCTGACCAACGGCCAGGGCATCTAGTTGAGCTTTACTAGCATTATTTTGTACAGATGCAAGGCTAGGACTGTTTGGGTCAATAACTTCGGTGGTTTCTAGCACACTGCAAGAGGACACACCCGCCATTAGCATGGTTGCCGCCCAATATATTTTAAACTTGTATGTTTTCATCTTCTTGAAAATAAATTTGAGAAAAATGGATACTGAATAAGTAGTTTGGTCAAATACCTCAACTACTAAAAGTCAACAGTGATGTGGAACATCATACGACGAATACCTGGCGACGACCCAAGGTCAACACCACCACCTAATGCCTGACTACCAAAGTTTGAGCTTTCAGGGTCATAACCCGCTTTGTAGTTAGTCCAGGTAATAACGTTATTACCCGAAACCCCCACTTTGATGTTCTCTACAACTCCAGCAAAAGCCTTTTTAATAGTGGCTTTAGGAATTCTATAGTATAAAGCCACTTCACGCAAACGCAAATAGCTTACCAATGAAGGGTTATAACCTTCTTGTCCAACACCATTTACATTTTGACGAGCAATACCATTAGGCACTACATTCGAGCCTGTTGCAGGTTTACCGTCGCTTCCTAATCCTAAGCTTGTGCTATTCCAGTCGGAAGTATTCCCTCCTTCATCCCACAATACACGTGACAAACTCACGATAGTGTAGTCTTTTTTCCAGTGAAATAACGCCGAGAATTCAAAGTTTTTTAAGAAAGTAATCTTGTTATCAAACGACATTTCGAATTTTGGTTGTTGGTCACCATAAGATGTCCAAGACGTAGGGTCAGCAGGGTCTGTACGAGGCTGCCCAACAATTTCGGTTGGAGAATAATAAACCCCATTTGAAGGGCCTTTTACACGCCATTGACCAAAAGTTGCCCCAAAACCACCTGTCAAACGCTCAGGAATTTCGAGACGTGTAATTTTTGAGCGGTTATACCAATACATTGGGCGGAAAAACCAAGTGAAATTTTCTCTTCTGATGATGTCAGCTCCTAATGAAATTTCCATACCAACGTTTTCTAAGTCGGCCAAGTTGGTTTGAATAGAAGTCAAACCCGTAGTTGGTGCCAAAGTAAGTGGTTGAATCAAGTCGAATACTTTCTTTTTATACAAAGTAAATTCGCCTGTAACACGGTTGTTGAACAAACCAAAATCAAGCCCACCCTCCAATTCTGTTGCTGTTTCAGGTTTGATTTTGGCGTTACCACCTGTTGTACTTAATACCAAGCCACCTTGTCCACCAGTACCTACAGTAAGCAATTGGTTGAATGGAATACCCCAGTTAGGTACACCCCCTGTTTCGCCATAAGCTAAACGGAATTTTAATTGATTGATAGCGTCTACTTTGAAGAAATCAAATTTAGATACATTAACAGCCACCGAACCTCTTGGGAAAGCATAGTATTTGTCAAACTCACCATTGAGCGTAGATTTATCGAAACGGATACCTCCTGCCACAATTACTTGGTCGTTGAAGTTTACTTCTTGTTGGGCAAAAATACCAATATCTTTATTTTTTTGGTATTCAGGAATAGACGACACTACTTTAGCGGCACCAGGGTTTGAAATACCTGCTGGCAAGCCAGTACCACGTGTATAAGTTAAACGCACATCTTTTGAAAGACTCACTACACCCGCTGAAGTGGTTAAATTTAATTTTGAATTCATCAATGATTTGGTAAAAACCCCAGCCACTTGCCAGTTGGTATTGGTTACCTCTGTACGAGTATCCTGAGCAAAGCCTGGGTTAGCTTCTGCACGTTGCGATTGTAAATCAGAAGGTAGATAAATCGTAGCAAAACCGTTTTGGTAATCCAAACCACCATTAAATTTCACTGTCAATGAAGTGCTTTCTCTATTCAACAAGCGAAGGTTCACATTAAAACCTTGAAGTAATCTATTTACTTTTTGGTTATTGACAGCACGGTCTCTAATAGCCAAAGGATTTTCACCAACACTTGCTTGGTTGTCTGGATAATTACCATTGGCATCTGGATACAAATTAATATAAGGACGTGTGTATGCCAAGCTATAACCGTAGTTTACGTTAGAGTTGTCGTTACCTGTCCAACCTCTGTCGTTGTTTGAGAATATATAGTTGGTACTAATACCAAAATCAAGCCATTTGGTAATTTTGTGGTCGATATTGGCACGAACAGAAGCTCGGGTAAATCCTGTATTTTTGATAATACCTGTTTCATCAGATAAACTACCATTTACATAAAACTTTGTTTTATCGTCGCCACCAGTCAAGCTCAAACGTGAGTTTCTGATGATTCCTTTTCCACCATAAATTTCCTTTTCATAATTATAATACTTCCCCGAAGCTTTGGCGGCTTCTAACAATGGTACATCGGCTGCACTAAAATAGTTGGTTAGTTTTTCGGCTGTCCAATCGGCACCGCCATAAAAACGCCATGCTTCAGAATAGCCAAGGTCTTGGCCAAATGAAATTTTGGTTTTTCCTCCTTTGCCACGCTTAGTCGTAATAATTACTACCCCAGCATTGGCACGAGTACCATAAATAGCGGCCGCAGAAGCACCTTTCAATACTTCAATATTTTCTATATCGTCGGGGTTTAAGTCGGCCAAACGGTTGGCGTTGTTATCTTGTGGGCTCGACGACGACCCTCCAGTAGCCTTATTGGCTTGTGAGCGACCATTCGAGAACTGGCTGTTGTCGATATATACACCATCAACAATAAACAAAGGCTGTGCAGCCGATGCCCCCAAGGTAGAAACCCCACGCATCTGCATAGAAAAACCACCACCTGGCACAGACGAGTTTGACTGGATATTTACCCCTGTCATTTTACCGTACAAAGCTCCATCGGTTGTAATTGGCGAAGTTGTACCAGTGAGTTGAGAACCCGAAATCGTAGAAACAGCATTGGCAAGATTAGAACGCTTGACACTCGTGGCAAGCCCCGTAACTACTACTTCAGAAAGTTGATTGACATTTTCAAAGAGAGATGCATTGACAACAGAACGATTACCAATTTTGATTTCTTGTGTAGAATATCCAACAAAGCTTATGATCAAAACAGCATTGTCGGCGGCATTTACCTTAAAGACCCCAGCACCATCAGAAGTAGTACCTTTGGTTGTGCCTTTCACAGCAATACTTACACCTGGTAAGGGAGAACCGTCTTTTCCATCAGTGACTTTACCTGTCACCACTTTGTCTTGGGCAAAAGTAAGCCCACAGTGTCCTATTACCAACAGGACAGTTAGCAGTAAAAATTTTCTCATGTGAATTTTAGAAAAGGTTAATAAATAAAAGTGGAATTTGGCTTTTGACCAATTTCTCTATTGTAATTAACTAAAAATACAAAATATTGTTTACTTTCTAATTCTTTGATAAAAAAAATGTTTCTAAATGCTTATTTGTTATACCAAAGAAAAGTCTAAATTTATAACGACTATGTACAATACACAAGTGAAATATTTTGCAAAAAACATATTTTTACAAAATAAATATTGTATAATTAGAAAATAAGGGTAATTTTATTTGGAATAATTATCTTATTTTAGAACAATTAAGCATTTATACCTAAGAACGAATTCACTCTTTCTTTTGAACAAAAACAATTTTTCAACTTAATCCTAGAACTTATGCTGAGTCGAGTTGCAAATTCTATTTATTGGATGAACCGGTACATTGAGCGTGCCGATAACTATGCCCGTTTTATTTCTGTAAACTTCAACTTGGCCTTAGATCTGCCTCCTGATGTGCCTGAACAATGGGAGCCTTTGATTATTGCAACCGCAGATCATTTTATTTTTCAAGAGCATTACGACGAGCCTACCCGTGAAAACATTCTGCACTTTATGGCTTTCGATGTACGCAATCCCAACTCGATTTTGTCGTGCTTAATGAATGCTCGTGAAAATGCAAGAACCATTCGGGAGAGTATCTCTAAAGAAATGTGGGAGTATGTAAATCAGATTTACTGGACAGTAAAAAATGCGGTACATGAAAGTAAATCGTGGGAACTTTCACAGTATCAAGGCTTTTTGGAAAATATTAAAACAGGAAGCCAATTATTTTATGGGATTGTAGACTCTACAATTACTCGTGGCGAGGGCTGGCATTTTGGGCGGTTGGGCAGGCTCTTGGAAAGAGCCGACAAAACAACCCGCTTTTTGGATGTAAAATACTTTACGCTTTTACCGGGTGTTGAGGCTGTGGGCTCGCCCCTCGACCTAATGCTTTGGTCGGCGGTATTACGTTCGGTAAGTGCTTATAATATGTTTCGTCAGCAATACCCCGTCATGAACCCTACTAGTATCGTAGAATTTTTGCTGTTAGACAAAAAATTCCCTCGTTCGGTAATGCACTGTTTGCGTCAGGCCGAGCTATCGCTTTACGAAGTTTCGGGTTCACCTATTACTAATAGCTATTCTAATTTAGCAGAAAAAGCATTAAGTAAGCTGCGTTCGGAGGTTGAGTTTACAGAAATTGATGATATTTTTGATAAAGGGTTACATCAATATCTCGACGACTTTCAAACAAAAAACAATGGCGTAGGAAGAGCTATTTTTAATACTTATTTTGATTTAAAACCTGTTGTTAGTGAATAATACTTAATAGTATTAGTGCTTAGTGTTCAGCTTTTTTTATCTTTGCATTGAAACATAATCACTAAACATTGATAGGCAGGCGATTGTAGTATATTAAGAATTCGTTGTTAACCCCAAAAGCCACCTACTTCGTATTAAACACCCATAAATTTGCAAATGACATATTGCTTAGGAATTAAAGTTCGTGGAGGACTTATAGCCATTGCTGATACTCGTATTACGGCGGGTACAGAGGTATATTCAAACAAAAAGGTATCTGTGCATGAAGTAGGAAAGCATTCGTTGTTTATTATGACAGCGGGGCTTCGTTCTGTTCGTGACAAATCTATTACCTATTTCAATCGTTTGACCGAAGAACAAGGTGTTACTTTCGATTATATGTACGAGGCTGTTAATGCCTTTGGCGATATGCTCCGAAAAGTAGCCAAAGAGGATAAGGAAATGTTGAAATCGGAAGGATACCACTTCAACTTACACTCTATTATTGGCGGCCAGATGGCCAAAGATGATGAGCATAAATTGTATTTGGTGTTTCCTGAAGGTAACTGGATTGAAATCAACGAAGGCTTGCGTTATCAAATTATTGGTAACTCTAATTATGGAAAACCCTTGCTAAACCGTAGCTTAACTTACGAAACTCCACTTGAAGAGGCCTTAAAATTGGGTTTCTTGTCGTTTGATGCTACACAAGTAAGTGCCAGCGACGTTGACTATCCGATTGATGTAATTGTGTATCAAAACAATAGCTTTCACCTAATCGAACACCGATTGGGTAAAGAAGAAATGGATTTAGTAACCAAACAGTGGAACGCATTACTCAAAGAATCAGTTGATAAATTATCTGACGATTGGGTTCAAACCATACTCGAAAAATCTGTGCTAACTACAGCATAAGCTATTTTTTGATTAGCATTGGCATTTGCTCTTAAAAGAGTAAAATACTGGGGAAATTTTCTTTTCTCTTGTGTTTTACTCTTTTATAGCTAAATACCCTACTATTCCTCAGCATTAGTATATCAACAAACAAAGTTATGAATATCGAAATTGTCCATGAGTTGCTTTACGATTACACAGGCGAAGTTTGGCTTGAACCGCATTATTTGTATATGCACCCCAAGCTGGGGCCTTATCTGAAAGCCAATAGCTACTCGCTTGATATAAGCCCTACCCCAGACTTTGTATCGAAAAATATCGATTCGGCCGATAATATTCAACAAATTGCTTTTTTTAGCAAGAAAACTAACCATTTGCATATCAAGGCGGTTTCTCAAATAGAAATCACAGAATATAATCCCTATTCGTTTATTTATCACCCCTTTGAATCAAGTAAGCTTCCTATCAAATACGCTGGCGATTTGCATGATTCTTTGCAGGCGTATTTGGGTAGAACGGGCGTTACTACTTTGGTAGACCAAACTGCTCGGCAAATTGCTGCCAGTGTCAACTGGGATACCAACAGCTTTTTGTCAGAACTTAATACATTTATTCATGGCTTTGCCTACGAAATCCGTGAAGAAGGAGCCCCTTATTCGCCCGAAATAACACTTTTAGAAAGAAGAGGCTCGTGCCGAGACTATAGTGTATTGTTTATGGCTATGTGCCGCTCGCTGGGTATTGCAGCCAAATTTGTGAGTGGCTACTACTTTAGCGACCCTTCACAACCTCAATATTTGCACGCTTGGGTCAATGTCTATTTGCCTGGTGGTGGCTGGCGAGGTTATGACCCTACCCAAAACTGTTTGGTGTCGGGACGGCATATTCCTTTGGCAGCGTCGGCTTTGCCTGCATTGGTATCTCCTATTCATGGGGCGTTTAGAGGTAGTGCCCAAAGTATTTTTCATGCCCATGTTTCGCTACGTCGCCTCGACGAGCCTGTCAATGAAGTTTAATTTTACATAATAGTCTTGGGTTTTTAAATTTAATCTCAAAACTCAGCACTTTCAACTAGCTTATTATATATTTTGTACACTTACTTAATTAGTAAAATTTCATTCTGTTATTGATTATGCAAGAATATATTTACGTCAACGGTAGTTTTGAAAAAGCCGAAGAAGCTCGTATTCATGTAACTGACTTAGCGTTGTTGCGAGGTTATGGTATTTTTGACTTTTTTAGGGCTATTGAGGGAAAACCGATTTTTATCGAAGACCACCTCGACCGCTTTGAAAATTCGGCTCGACTCATGGGCTTACCTATTCCTGAATCACGAGAAAAACTTCGGGAAATCATTTTAGAAACGATTCGTTTGAACCCTTATCCTCTTTTGGGTATTAAAATGATTCTTACGGGTGGGTATTCGCCCGATGGCTACACGCCTACACAACCCTCAAACCTTGTTGTAATAGGTAAACCTTTTGAGTTTAAAGACCCTCATAAAGGACTCAAATTGCTGAGTATGAATTACAAACGAGAAATTCCTGAAATTAAAACGCTTAGTTATATTGTACCGATTCGGGCTATTCCACAAATGAAAGCCGCACAAGCCGACGATCTGTTGTACCATCATGAAGGAATTGTGTCGGAATCGTCAAGAAGTAATATCTTTATTGTCAAAAACAATATCATCGTAACTCCCAAAGAAGGTGCGTTATTTGGTATTACCCGTAAACACGTGATTCAATTGGCTTCGCAGCACTTTGAGGTTCAGGAAAGAGATGTATCTCTCCAAGAATACCTCGAAGCCGATGAAGTATTTACAACAGGAAGTACCAAAAGGATTGTAGCTATTAGCCAAACAGATGACACGGTTTTTAATCAAGGACAAATCGGCCCTGTGACAAAACAGCTCCAAAATTTGTTCTTACAATACGAACAACAAAGCTGATATAAATTTGATAGAGAAAGTAGCATTGCTTTCTCTATCAATATACTAGAATGGACAGTAAATCTTTAGAAATAACCCTAAATGCCAAACAAATCAATCCCACAGCAATGCGATTGTTGGTATTGGATTTTTTGCTACAGCAAAATGCAGCCGTTTCGCTAACTATTTTAGAAAAGGAGTTTGAACATTCTGACCGAATTACGCTTTATCGTACCCTCAAAACTTTTGAGAAAAAAGGACTTATCCATAGTGTCAACGACGGACATTCTACCAAATACGCCATTTGCTCGGATAGCTGTCATGAAAATGCCCACACTGATACCCACCTTCATTTTTATTGCACAGCCTGCCAGAATACCTTTTGTTTACCCAAAATTTCTATTCCAGTGGTCGATATTCCTCACAACTTCCAGCTTGAAGAACTAAGCGTAATGGCTCGTGGTATTTGCGAAAATTGTCGCTCATAAAACATTGCAATAGCATTGCATAGTCTAGGTTGATACTTTTGTTGTATCACTCAAAAATCAACATAGACATGGCACATCATCATACCAACAAAGGACTTTCGATAGCCTTTTGGCTCAATACCAGCTTTGCTTTTATCGAGTTATTAGGTGGCATTTATACCAATTCAACAGCTATTTTAACCGATGCTTTTCATGACCTTGGCGATAGCTTGGCCATTGGTACAGGCATTTATTTGGAAAAAATATCTCTGAAAAGCCGCAATAGCACTTTTTCATTTGGATACAAACGCTTTTCGCTTTTATCGGCATTAGTATTATCTACTTTTTTGTTGGTCGGAGCTATATTGATGCTTATCAATGCTATCGAAAAACTATTCAATCCTAGCGTCGTAGATAGTAAGGGAATGTTTGTTTTGGCCATTATTGGCATTATTATCAATGGTTTGGCATTTTGGAGAGTACAAAAAAATGAAGGCCATCATCATTCGCATCACCATACCGGCCACTCACATAGCCATACTCATAGCCACAATAGCCAAGCCATTATGCTTCATCTTTTAGAGGATGTTTTGGGATGGGTTGCTATTTTGATTGGCTCAATTGTGATTTATTACACTCATTTTTATTGGATAGACCCTCTCCTTTCTATTGCTATTGCAATATTTATCGGTTACAATGCTATTGGTAATTTGAGGGTAACAATGATGATTTTTTTGGAAGCAGTACCCAATTCTGTTCCTCAAGAACAATTGAAAAACCAGATTTTGGATATTGATGGTATCAAAAGCCTACATGATTTACATATTTGGGGGTTGAATGAAAGCTTTAATATCTTGACTGTTCATCTTGTTATAGACAATACCCAAGCTCATAACCATAGCTTTTTACGACAACAAGTTATATCGGTATTATCTAGCTATAATGTTCAGCATCCAACTATACAATTTGAAAATGAAGGAGAAATATGCCCTTGGCTTCACTGTTAAACCTTTTTTGGGGAATTCTCCCGAACATAGTAGTTGCCGTGCAGTTGGGCGAATAGTTTTCCCAAAATTTACGATTTAGCTAATTTATTGCTTATTTGTGGGCTAAATCTTCATCAAACCCTTCATTTTTTATGAAAAAACAGTTTTTATTTATTTTTTCATTACTATATGCAGGAAGTACTTTTGGGCAAAATCCGTTAGTACTTCGCCAACCAAGTATCAACAACGATGGCTCGGTTGTGGCATTCTCTTATCAAGGCGACATCTGGACAGTACCAAGTACAGGAGGTAATGCAACCCGACTCACAATTCACGAAGCCTACGAAAGTAATCCTATTTTTAGCCCCGATGGCAAACAAATCGCTTTCTCTGGCAGTCGATTTGGCAACAACGACATTTTTGTTATGCCAACAACTGGCGGATTGCCCAAGCGTCTTACCTTTCATTCTAACCAAGATAATATTGCTAGCTGGACTCAACCCGACAAAATATTGTTTTCGACAAGCCGTGAGTTCAAACAAATAGAACGACCGTTAGAAGTTTATGCTATTTCGCCCAAAGGTGGTACTGAGTCTCGTATTTTGGATGCTGTAGGTTTTGAGCCAACCCTTTCGCCCGATGGCCGTTTTATGGCTCTTGTGCGTGGCGACATCAACCCTGTAGCTCGACAAGCTTACACTGGTAGCTCGAATCGTGAGATTTGGATTTATGATACCAAAAATAAGACTTACAACAAGTTGGCCTTGTTTGAAACCAACGATATTGTACCTCAGTGGGGCAAAAATGGCCTTCTCTATTTTTTGAGTAGTATTGATGGTGCTTATAATTTATATCAAATCAAGATCTCAAACGAAGGAAAAGCGGAGGGTTCTCCTAAAAAGCTCACACAATTCAAGGATGAATCTATTCGACATTTTAGTATTTCGGCCGATGGCAATAGCATCGTTTTTGAAAAAGAAATGGGCTTGTTTACTTACAATACCAACAATGGCTCTATCAAACAAATCCCTGTAAATATCAATGCCGACGAGCGTTTTGATGCTTCCGAACAAAAAACATTTACCACGGGCTTAGAAGAATACAAGGTGTCGCCAAATGGCAAATTGGTAGCCTATACCCTTCGTGGCGAGATTTTTATCAAAGAAGCTGACAAAGAAAAAGCAAAAAGTATTAATCTTTCACAACATGCTTTTCGTGATATAGAACCCGCTTGGCTTAATGACTCTACTTTATTGTTTACAAGCGACCGTGCCAATGGCAACTTCGACTTATATTTGGTCAATTCTGCCGACCAAAACGAACGTAATATCTTTAAGTCGTTGAAGCATAAAACTGTACAACTTACCCAAACAGCCGAAGATGAAACTTCGCCTATGGTATCGTTCGACGGCAAAAAAATTGCTTATGTACGAGGAAAAGGCACATTTGTAATTGCCGATATTAGTGCCGATGGCAAACTAAGCAACGAAAAGATATTGAATGATAGCTGGAACAAGCCTTCGGATATAGCTTGGAGTCCCGACAATAAATATGTAGCGTATAGTCTTTCTGATTTGTATTTCAATCAAGAGGTATATATCAGTCCTGCCGATAACTCAAGCAAACCAGTCAACGTTTCGATGCACCCACGTGGCGACGGTAATCCATTCTGGAGTGCCGATGGCTCAAAATTGGGTTTTGTATCGCAAAGAAGCTCGGCTCGTAGTGCCGATATTTGGTTTGTGTGGCTAAAGAAAGAAGATTGGGAAAAAGAAACCCAAGATTGGCAAGAAAAAGATGCTCCTGCCGAAAGTAGTACAAAGGCCGACAAAAAAGAAAAAGGGCCAAAGGCTATTCAAATCGACTTTGACCGTATTCATGAACGAGTAGTTCAAGTAACAAACTTCCCCGGCAACGAAACAGAATTTGTTATCAGCAAAGACGGTGACACTTTTTATTATACAACCAGCAGTAGCACTGCCAAAGGTAGAGATTTGTATAGTATTAAATGGGATGGCAAAGAATTAAAAGAAATTACCAAAGGAGGAAGCAACCCAAGCAACTTAACCTTAGACAAAGAGGGTAAATATATTTACTATACCCGCCAAGGGGGTTTGGTACGTGTAGATACAAAATCGGGGGTTTCTGAAAGTTTGCCTTATGCAGCCAAGATGAAAATTGACTATCTCGCTGAACGTACTCAGGTTTTTGAAGAAGCATGGAGAACCATCCGTGACGGCTTTTATGACCCTCAATTTCATGGAAACAACTGGGTAAAACTACATGATAAATACAAAGAGCGTTGTATTAATGCCAGTACATCTAATGATTTCAGAGATATGTTTAATCTATTGTTGGGCGAGCTGAACGCTAGTCACATGGGATTAACGGCTCCTGACCGTTCAGAAACACAAAAAGAAACAACAGGTTTACTCGGTACAGAGCTTGTCCCAGCAGCCAACGGCATGAAGGTTTCGCACGTTGTACCCGAAACCCCAGCCACTAAATCTAAAAGCCTGATTAACGAAGGAGATGTAATAGTAGCCGTAAATGGACAAAATGTAGAAGCATCTGAAAACTTTTATGGAATGTTGAATGGCTTGGCCAACGAAAAAGTGGTACTAACCATAAATGATGCTTCAGGAAAAAGCCGTGAAGTAGTGATTCGCCTAACACCAAGTATTAGTAGCAACTTGTACGACGAATGGGTGGCAGGTAGAAAAAAACTGGTAGACCAATTTTCGAAAGGACGCTTAGGTTATATTCATATCAAGAGTATGGACTTCCCTAGCTTTGAAGTGGTAGAGCGTGAGTTTATAGCCGCAGGATATGGCAAAGAAGGTCTTTTGATAGATGTTCGTTATAATGGTGGTGGGTCTACAACCGACTATCTGATGACAATCCTCAATTATAAGCAACACGCCTATACAATTCCACGAGGGGCAAGCAATGATTTGGAAAAAGACAAAAAGAAATTTAGAGATTATTATCCTATTGGCGAACGCTTGGTTTATTCGGCATGGACAAAACCCTCTATTGCCCTTTGCAACGAAGGTAGCTACTCGAATGCCGAAATTTTCTCGCATGCTTACAAATCACTTGGTATTGGTAAATTGGTGGGCTTACCAACCAACGGTTCTGTAATTTCGACAGGTGGTAAAACCTTAATGGACGGCTCGTTTGTACGTTTGCCAGGTCGAGGATGGTACACAAAAGCTACCGATAAAAACCAAGAATTAGGAGCAGCTATTCCAGACATTTTGGTAGAAAATACTCCAGATTGGATTTCAAAAGGAACAGACCAGCAGTTGAAAGTAGCTGTAGAAACGCTTCTAAAAGAAATCGACGCTAAAAAATAAATACCTTAGTAAAGGTGCTAGAGTCTGAAACTCTTTTTGCATGATTACGTATAATCATACAAAAATAGGCAGCATTGTGGTAAACCAAATACTTTTGACGTTTTGGGAAACTGCATTGCTGCTTATTTTTTGAGGGCTTAATAAATAAATTTGCTATTTATAAGTGACTTAATCTAAATTTTTCCGTATTTAAGGTAATATTTCATACTTAATCAAATTACTTAATTAAGAAATCATGGGTTTAATGTCATTTTTTAAGGGTGTTGGCGAAAAAGTTTTTGGTAGCCATGCCGAAGTAGAACCTGCTAAAGCCGCTGCAGTAGAACCATTAAGAGCGAGTGCTCTTTTGGCACACATCAAACAATTAGGTTTACCTTACAATTCATTAACAGTAAAAACCTCAGCCGATACCGTAACCATTATTGGTGAAGTAACAAAACAAGAAGATGCTGAAAAAATAGCCTTAGCTGTTGGTAATGTTGAAGGTGTAAAGGTTGTTGATAACCAACTTACAGTTGCCGAGCCAGCTCCAGAAGCCCAATACCATGAAGTAGTAAAAGGCGATACGCTTTCCAAAATTGCTCAACATTATTATGGCGACATGATGAAATACCCTGTTATTTTTGAAGCCAATAAACCTATGTTGAAAGACCCTAATTTGATTTATCCTGGTCAACAACTACGTATTCCTGCTTTGTAATTAACTTACAAGCTGAAGTTGTAGATTCCTGTAGTAACCCACTGGTACACGCATAAAAAGAGGCAGCCTCCAATCAGGGGCTGCCTCTAAACTTCTATACCTACATATAGAAGTATTCACTACACTTCATCCTATTTCACATCCCAGAAAATCTTAGCATCTCTTGTGTCTTTAGCAGCCACAGCACTATAATTAGGGTTGAAAGTTCTTTCTCTACCCGGATATGTCAAACGATTGGGAGGCAAGTTAAAGCCTGCTGAATTGTCTGGAACAAAAGTTAGCTGAGGGTATTTGGTTCTACGCAATTCAGACCAAGCCTGAACCGATTGCATAAAGCCAAATTGTACCCACTTTTGTGTCCAAATCAAAGCCAATTTTTGTGCCGACGACCCAGCATATTTAGCTGTTGAATTATTAACAAAATTGCTGATTTCGGTAGCCGAAGGAGCAGCTACTTTTGGAGCAGTGCTATTACTGATACTATTCAAATAATAAAAATAGTTTACCGAATGCGTAAGTCCCTTGTTATAGGCAGCCATTGCATCGGCCGTATTGCCCCATCTTTCCAAAGCCTCCGCTTTCAAGAAATGGGTTTCAGCAGAAGTAAAAATCACACCTGGAATTTTGCTATTGTATACAAAAGTAGCTGAGTCCAATACAGCATATTTACCATTTCCGATATTAGTGGCTTGGTCATTTGAATTCAAATCCAATGGCAACGAATAATAGTCAGCATTCGGAATCCATTTTCCATTAGCACCCTGTACCCCCGACTTATCATAAATCACGGCAATACGTGGGTCGTTGGCAGGTTTCAATACTTTTTCCAACAAATACGACGCTCCGAGGTGGTTGTTCGACTCATAGAAAGCATTACGTAAATTGTCGATATAAGTTGTTACAGGATTCAACAAAGCATTTTGTGCACTTTCCTCCAATAATGGATACTGAGTTGGGTTGTTCAACATTTCCATTACTTCAGCTTTTGCTTTAGCTTCGTCAACAAACGAAATTCTCATCAAAGCTCGCAAACGTAATGAGTTGGCCAAACGTCTCCATTTTGAAACATCCCCCTGAAAAATAAGGTCTTGTTTTTTGAAAGAGCTTGCCGTTGTTGAGCTAAGATTTGCTGTACCAAAATAAGTAGCGGCATCTTTCAAACCAGCTATAACACTGTAATAAACCTCTTTGGCATCGTCAAATTTTGGCGAAACAATAGAACCGTTCAGATTCAATTGGCCAGCTTGGCTAAATGGAATATCACCCCATAAATCAACCATCTGAGCTGTTTGTTCGTAAAAAGCAACTTTCGAGGCATTCAAGAATACATCAGCATTTTGCTTTTCAGCAGCCGATAGTGTAGCATATTGCTTTTCGATTTCACGATAATGAGCCAACGGACCACTTCCGTTGCCGTTAGTTGTGTAATAATCGCCCCAGCGTTGTTCAGTATATTGTGCTTGCTCACGATAAATGTATTTATCGTTGGTAAACGAAATAGCTTGCGAAAACACCCCTGCATGCGTCAATGAAAATGTACGCATATCCCAGTATTTTGGATAGATTCTATCGTTGTTCAGAATTTGAGTAAAAAACTTCTCGATAGAAGGAGCAGTAGTTTGTTCTGGGTTAAGGTACAAATCAGATAATTGATCCTTACAGCTAGTCAAACCACCAACAATAGCAATAATGCTACTTATCTTTATTAATGTCTTTTTCATTTGAATTAAATTTAAAATTCCTTGTTGCTGATGAGATAACCTAGAAGCTCGCGTGTAGAGACACCCCAAAACTACGAGTTGCAGCAGTCGAGCCTTCGTCGATACCTTGTCTATTCCAACTTGTTCCAATTGGAGCTTCAGGATCTAAATTTTTCAAAGTGCGGTAGATATAGAATAAGTTTCTACCAATCAACGACACTCTGATATTTTGTAAACGAAGTTTTTGAGCAATGGCATTTGGCAATGTATAAGACAATACAGCCTCTCTTACTTTTAAGTAACTGTTGTTATATACCGAACCGTTTTCGTACCAGCCTGTAGAGCCCCAAGTATAAGTATTGATATAGTATGAAGCAGCATCAATTACCTTGGTATTCTTTTCGCCTGTAGTAGTTACACCATCCAGCAATACACCATCGTGGTATACTTTAGCACCGTTTGGAGCTGAAGCCGTGTGGCTCGACAACAATACGTTGTTACCTTTGCTATCTACATAATATGGCAAACCTCCGTTGGCTTCGTCACGATATTTCATAGTGCTTTCAAACATACCTGCACCTGTTGCATACAACAATGGGTTCGATACCAATTGACCACCAATACGGTAATCCATGTTGATGTCCATTGTAAAACCTTTGTAGCTAAATGAGTTCAAGAAACCACCCACTACTTTTGGCATTACGTTACCCACTTTTTTGTAATCAGAAGTCAATGTGTACAATCCATCGTCAGAGATAATAAAGTTACCTTTGGCATCTGTAGCTCTTACGTGTGTATAGATATTACCTAAATAATCGCCTTCGTCAGCTACAATTTTCAGAGCAGACTGGTCAGAATCATACGCTACTAACTGAGGAATACCCGCTGCTAGTTTGTGTACTTTTGTTCTGTTGATAGCCATGTTTACACGTGTATTCCAGCTAAAATCTTTTGTTTTTACTGGCGTTGCATAAATCGACGCCTCCCAACCAAACGAACGAAGCTCACCTACGTTGGCCAATACCGAGCTAGCTCCTGTACTGGTAGGAACAGAGGTTTGTAAAATTTGGTCTTTGATACGGCTATTGTAATAAGTAAGGTCGACACCTAATTTATTTTTGAATAATTTGGTTTCTAAACCAAACTCTGATTCATATTTCTGTTCTGGCTTGATATAATCGTTACCGTAGCTACTGCTTGCTCTTAGAGCTGGTACTGGACCATTGGCAGTTTGTAAGATTGTTTGAGAATACGTAGTGTTAGCTACATACAATGGAGGTGCGTTACCTACTACACCATACGATGCACGAACTTTACCGTAGTTGAAAAACGATGGCATTTGGAAAGCATCAGAGAATACAAAACCCGAGTTTACCGAAGTATAGAAATAGCTATTATTGCCTGCTGGCAAAGTTGAAGAATATTCCTGACGAGCAGTACCTTCTACAAACAACATATTTTTATATGCAGCATTTACTGTACCCAAATAGGCGTATTTCATCAATTCTCTACGTGAAGCACTAGCACTCAAAACGTTAGTAGAGTTGTTCATACTAAACCAGTTTTCGATAACCAAACCACCATTTGTACCTACCGATTGGTCGTAGTATTTTTCTTGACGACCTTGAATACCACCACTAGCTGTAACGTCTAAGTCGTTGTTTACCTTTTTGTTGTAAGTCAACATTGCATCGCCATATACAATTGAATAACGGCCATTTGCTACACGGTATTCGCCAGTGCTATTGCCACTGTTAAACAAGGTTGGGTATTCGTTGTATTTTTTGATTTCAGTACCCAAGCTTGTAAAGTCATTACCACCACGACCTCTCAATGAAAACGCATCCGAGATTTTGTAGGTTAGGGTAACACTGCTCAACAAACGGTCTTGGTTTTCGTCCTCGCTATTTCTCAAGGCATTCCAAAGCAAGTCCATGATGTCGCCACCACGAATATTGTATTTGATAGCTTCTTCAGGATTTCTTTGTGGGTTGTTGTAAGTTACATACTTATAACCTTGCGAAGTTTGGTATTTATTCAAAAAGTTATTCATATCCTCGGCACGGCTAAAGAAACCACCGTAGTTAGCTGTTACACGGTTGATTTGCTCTGGGCGGTTATGTACTTTCGAGTTGATATAACTTACCACAACATCGGCAGTTAAACGATTGCTCAATTTTACAGAAGAGTTCAAATTGAAAGTATTACGTTTCAAGTTGCTTCCACGCATAATACCTGCATAGTCGGTACCAGTATAAGAAAAACGGTACGACATCTTATCAGTAGCATTTGAGAATGCGGCATTTACAGTTGAGTTATACCCTTTTTGATAAAAATCATTAAAGTTGTTTGGTTTTGCAGTATAAGCCTGCATAGTACCATCCCACCACGAAAGCATCTGTCCATCCATTTTTGGGCCAAACTGAGCATAAGCACGGTAGTTTACACGTTTAGAGCCATCTGCTCCAATAATAAAACCATCTTCGTTTGCACCTACAGATAGGTTGGTAGCACGGTCATAACCTGGGCCATACACATTTTGGTATTGTGGTGTAAAGGCTACTCTTTCCTGATTGAAGGTATAGTTCAACTCCACACCTAATCCCTTGCCTTTTATACCCGATTTTGTAGTAATAACGATTACACCGTTTGATGCCTCCGAGCCGTAAAGAGCCGTTGCCGAAGCACCTTTCAATACTGTTAGGCCAGCAATATCGGCAGGGTTAATATCTAAAATACCGTTACCACGAATTTTTTGGTCGTCCCAATACCCACCGTTATTCAACCCGCCAGCTCCAGCTTGGTTAAAGTCACGAATTACGATACCGTCGACTACATAAAGTGGCTGTGTGTTGTAATTCAGCGAGTTGATACCACGTACCTGTACGTTTACCGCACTGGTAGCTCCACCCGGAGCTGTTGTGATTTTAACCCCAGCTACTTTACCGTACAAAGCCGAGCCAAAGTTGGTATTACCCGAAGCTGTGATTTCTTTACTCGAAATAGTACCTACCGAATACCCTAAAGCCTTTTGTTCTCTTTTGATACCCAAGGCTGTTACTACAACTTCGTCCAAGTTTTGTGAAGTAGATTCTAATACCACATCGATTGTCGAGCGGCCACCGACTTCAATTTCCTTGGCTGCAAAGCCTAATGACTGAAAAATCAATACGGCACTTTTACCAACCGAAATAGTGTAGTTACCTGAAGCATCGGTAACAGTACCCTTGGTAGTACCTTTTACCAGAATACTTACCCCTGCTAGGGCTGATTGGTTACTGTCAACAACTTTTCCTTTTACAGGCTGCTGGGCCGAAACCACCTGCCATGAAAAAAAGAGTAAAGCTGTAAATAAGATTGTAAAAATTCTTTTACATGCGTTCATTTTAAAGAAGATTACTGTGAAAAATTTAAAATAGAAAATTTGAGTAGCTAACTAGCTGATGAAAGTGTGAAATTAAGGTGGAATACACCTAAGTTTAAAGGTTTGCATTGTTGATAGTTAGTAAGACTTTGAAGTAAAAAAGTATATCATCAGACCAATCAGTAACATAGTACCGAAATGCTCATTTTTGATTTACTGGCACCAAGTTAATAAAAAAAATTATTAAATAATCTTTATTATTAAATAATATTAATAATGTGATATTGGGAAAAAATACTCAATAAACTTGAAATTATTTTATTTAAAAATTGAAAATAACTATTAAAACCCTTATTTTCTATTTATTAAAGTTCTAAAAATAAGAATCATACCAAATACATATTAATAAAAAAAATTATTATGTACTCATTTATTCTGCATTTGGCTTAAACAGCCAAATAAATCATAACTATTAGGTAGTTTATCAAAAAAAGGATTGAAAAGGCAAAAGAAAAAAAGGAGAAGTACTCAAATAGGGAGATAAAAAAACACGGTAATGCTTTTGAAGCACTACCGTGAAACGAAATAAATCAAAATTATATAACAAAAGAGTCTATTCGGCCTGTAATTTGAATACCCAAGCTGGTTGATTAGTCAAATTTTGGCGTACTTTTTCAGGAATGATAATACTGATACCATCAGCAACTTCTTTTCCTTTTAAGGCTTTTGATTCACCTAAAATACGAATAATACCTTTTTTACCTACACTCTTAAAAGGCAATACAAGCGTAGCTGGCAATGTTTTTTCGTCTTCTTTGGCTAAATAGGTAATATATGTAGCCTTACCTTTCTGGGTAAATGCCCATTGAGCCTGACGATACGGTGCCGCTGGCTTAGTTTCATAAATCGACTCACCGTTTACAGTCATCCATTTACCTATCTCTTCCATACGATTATACACATCGTTATCCCAAGTTCCTTCAGGGCTTGGCCCTACGTTCAGCAATAAATTACCGTTTTTAGCTACAATATCTACCAATGTATGAATTAATTGACGAGTAGATTTGTATTGGTCATTATGTGCATACGACCAACTTCCGCCCATTGTCATACAAGTTTCCCAAGGAATAGGCATATAATGGTCAGGGATTTGTTGTTCGGGAGTAACATAGTTTTCGTATTCGCCCGATACCGTACGGTCTACCACCAATAAACCTGGTTGATTTTTGCGACCCATTGCAGCTATACGAGGCATATCAATATCTTGGTTATAAGGAATTGTTTTTTGCCAGCTAATAGTAGGGTCGATTGATTCAAAAGGACGAACCCACCCCCCATCGAGCCACAGAATATCCATTTTACCATATTGAGTCATCAATTCTTCAATTTGATTATAGGTAAAGTCTTTGAACTGTTGCCATTTTTCTGGATATTTTTTAGGGTCATAGTTTACGTTTCGGTCTTTGGGTGGAAAATAAGGCCACCAATAAGAAGGCGTATTCCAGTCGGGTTTAGAAAAGTAAGCCCCTACCATAAAATCTTTTTTGCGAAAAGCATCAAATACTTCTTTGGCGATATTGCTTTTAGGATTACTTGCAAAAGGCGACTTGGCATCAGTAACTTTGTAGTTCGTATATTTTGAATCAAACATACAAAAGCCATCGTGATGTTTGGTTGTAAAAACCACATACTTCATCCCTGCTTTTTGGGCAGCATCAGCCCATTTTTCTGGTGTAAACTGTGTTGGGTTGAAAGTGGTTTGTAAGTTTTCGTAAGCCTTTTTGTATTCGTACCAGTTGCTCGACGATTCGCCACGACGCTCGCACCAGCCTTCATCTTCTGGACACAACGACCACGATTCTACAATTCCCCACTTGCTATACGTTCCCCAGTGCATCAACAAACCAAATTTTATATCTTGCCATTTATTAAGTTTTTGTTTTACTAGCTCATCTTTTGGCCATACATATTTGTCATGGTTTTGTTCTGAGTGCTGTTGGGCGTTGGACTTACTCCAAAGCATACTTGCTAATAAGCCAAGCAATAGTGCTTTTTTCTTCATTGTAAATTAATTTTGAGTTTTTATAGAAAATTGCTTTTGGGCAATATGCCGTCGATAGTAAAACGGCAATAGCCTATTATTAAAATTTATTGAGAAATTACCTTCTGTATTACATAGTCACCAATGTTAGCACCTTGTTTGGCTCCGTAGTCGATAGAGTCTTTGAAATGGATACCGCCATAAAAGCGAGAAATAGCGGCTTCCGAAGCTGCTTGTTTAAATGATTTGAACGAACGTTTTGGTATACCAAATTCAACCTCGACAACATCGGTATAAGCAAAGTTATCGCCTACTAAATGGGTAAGCAGCGTAGCTACTGCCGAAGAAATCACACTGTGTCCACTGGTATATTCTGGAAAAGGTGGGGTTTGTAGTAATCCTCGCCAATTGGGGTCAATTTGTTGATTGATGACAGTTTCGGGTCTGATTCTATTACTTCTGTACTTTTCATCCCAACACGATATAAAAGCATCTGCCATCGTAATGCCTACCATAGCGTGCCAGCGTACGGCTTCGGCTAAATTTACTTTTTTCTGTAAACAGGCTATGCCTGTAATACCCATCCAATGTCCGCCAGGAGATATTTTTTTTGTTCCGAAACTAATGTGCCCTTTTTGATTCAAGAAAAATGGATTACAATCCCAAAAATTAGCAATATGAATTTGTTCTTTTGTAAGATGCTGAGTAGCATCATAAACTTCTTTAGCAAGCTTAAAGAATGTACTGTTGGGGTCTTTGCTATAAGGAATAGCAGGTTCTGGCTTAAACTGAGCGGCACTATCCAATACAAAAGGACGGAGGGTTCGCCAGTGTGGTTCGTAGGCTTCGGTATATGCTGGAGGTGTTGGCTGCCAGAAACCTTCTTTATTGATAGGTGTGTAGCGTAAATAGCCACTTGTTTTTACATAGCCGTCTTTGGCTGCATATTTTACCAAGCGTTTCACCACAGAATCGGCATAGGCAACAGAGGTTTGTAGTACTTGTGAAGATATTTTACCTGACTGTTCTAGTTGTTTTACCAATTCTTTACGAGGGTTTTCGAGGGTATAGCCCGATGGCAATAAATCTTCGCCCATTCTCAATAAAGCATAAATAGCGGCAAAATCCTCAGCGATTGGTGCTTTAGATTTTAAATCATCAAAATTAGGATAGGCATTCAGCTTTCCTTTGAGTTTTACCAATTTGGTATTAGTAGTATTCTGTGATAAAATTTCATAAGGAGCTAAATTGGCATAAGCATAATAACGTGCAGCAGCACATGGGCCAGTAACATCGCTTACCATCACGTCGGTTAATTGCTTTAAGGCTTTTACATAAGCCTTTGTGTCGGTCAATGAAGGGGTTTCTTTCGCTAAAGTAGTATTTTGGAATATCACTCCAAAGCATATTAGAGCATATATCCATCTTTGTGTTTTCATTTTTACCAGTATTTATATTTTATTGAGTGATTGAGTGAATTGTGATTGAGTGAGTTAGTGATGAGTAATTTTTTGAAAAAGATATTGGTTGGAGAACTCAAAATATTGGGCTGCCGTTTGACCTAACCACTCAACCACTAGCTCACAATTCACTCAACCACTAGCTCACAATTCACTCAATCACTAACTCACAATTCACTCAATCACCAACTCACAATTCACTCAATCACCAACTCACAATTCACTTAATCACCAACTCACAATTCACTCAATCACCAACTCACAATTCACTTAATCACCAACTCACAATTTACTTAATCACTAACTCACAATTTACTTAATCACTAACTCACTTTTCACTCAATCACTAACTCACAATTCACTCAACCACTAACTCACAATTTACTTAATCACTAACTCACTTTTCACTCAATCACTAACTCACAATTCACTCAACCACTAACTCACAATTTACTTAATCACTAACTCACTTTTCACTCAATCACTAACTCACAATTTACTCAATCACTAACTCACTTTTCACTCAATCACTAACTCACAATTTACTCAATCACTAACTCACAATTTACTCAATCACTAACTCACAATTTACTCAATCACTAACTCACAATTCACTCAATCACTAACTCACAATTCACTCAATCACTAACTCACAATTCACTCAATCACTAACTCACAATTTACTCAATCACTAACTCACAATTTACTCAATCACTAACTCACTTTTCTAATAATTGATAACTCGAAACAGTATCATTATTTCTAAAAAAGTGTACTTGTTGACCATTTTTATTCTTAGTAGTAATAATATCCCGAACTTCGCCTTTTACCTGAAAACCTGATTGATACTGTGGCAAATAATCAAAATGACAACGACCTTTATTGATGAAAAGCATACCGTAGTTAGCATCCATTTTTCCTATTTTAATACGAGTATGAAACTGATTACCCCCTAAAATCAAGTCTTTTAATCCATCTTTATTAATATCTATCAAAGCAATTGCATAAACTGGAGCAAATTGAGCTTCAACAGGTAATGCAATAGGCTGAAACGTACCATTGCCTTTGTTTTCTAATACGATTGATTGGAAAGTATTGGCTATTAGTGTATCAGCTAATTTAAGCTGTTCGGGAGTTAGCATATCCTTCAATTCGGCATCGGCATAAGAAGCATAATTAGTAAATTTTCGTCGCAAAGCAAACATTTGATTGAGGGCTTCATCACGACTTACCAGTGGATACGATTTCCCTTGAACATAATAACACAAAAATGGGTCAACGGCTTCATTTTGGTCAAAATCGCCATATACTAAAGACACAGGTTCTTTATCAGAAGGTTTCAACTGATTATTGATGCCATAATTTCCCAAAACTACATCCAAATCGCCGTCATTATCCAAATCAGCTACCTCCATCGTATTCCACCACCCTTTCAATTCATCACCTATAATAGCCTGTTTGTTTTGTACAAAAGTTCCTTTGTTATTTATCCAAACACTTATGGGTTGCCAATCGCCAGCCAAAATCAGGTCGTCCCAGCCATCTTTATTGATGTCTAAGCTTTTGGCTGTAGTAATCATACCTAGCTTTTCAAAAGCTGGTGCTAAGGTTTTTGTGACATCCGTAAAAAAGCCTCTGCCATCATTTTGTAATAATCGACTCGTTACTGTGAGTGGATATGCCCCAGGCACTCCCCTTCCACCAATAAATAAATCTAAATCGCCATCATGGTCAAAATCTAGAGCAGTAACACAGGCATCACTATTCAAATCGCCTGTTAGTAAGTTGTCTTCAGTTTTGGTGAAATGTCCTTTTCCGTCGTTGAGATATAACCTATCTTGTAACAATAAATCGTCTGGTAAATAGGCATATCCGCCACTTACTACATACAAATCGAGGTCGCCATCGTTATCGGCATCAAAAAACAGTGCATCGGTATCGGTACACATAATATCCGATTCGATACTTGCTTGCTCTGTACCTAGCCATGAACCATCTGATTGTTGAAGTACGATAGCTCCCGACTGCCCTTTTGAGCCACCAATATACATATCTTCCAAGCCATCGCCATTGACATCACCTTTGGCTACTTTTGGCCCAACATACGATAACATATTGGGTAATAATAATTGTCGTTTAAAATCATTATAATCGTCTTCAACATTTCCATAAGGAATAGTGTCATTTTTGATAGGAACAAAAACATTTTTGACAACTTGAGCTATATTGCTTTTTGTACTTTTCTCGATACTTACATTTAAAACCTGATTTGCCTTTACTGACTTAAACACCTGAGTTGTCTGATTGGTAAAAACTACCTTAACGCTATCAATCGAAGTATTTTCACCTACTCCAAAATGCAGGGGCATCAACATACATGACTGAAAACCACGGGTTGGATAATGCTCACGATATTGCATTTTTCCTTGATAATATATCCACACTTTAGCCCCATAAGTATTACTTTTGGCCATATCGCCAAGCTGAACTGTCAAATAATGTTGAGATTTTTGCTCATTTTGATAAATTGTAACTTCTTTATTGACATTGTTAGTAATTATTTCGAGGTCACCATCATTGTCTAAATCAGCATAGACAGCCCCACTCGACAACAAAAGTTGGTCGCAATGCCAATCTTTGGTTTTATTCTCAAACTGGAGTTTTCCGTTATTTCTAAAAATATAGTTTTGTGTAGCAGTAGAGGGCATTTCTTTTAAAATATCCATCATCGCCGTCGGATTTCCCTGAGCTGCCTTGAGTTCTTTGTCTGCATAAAACTTCATAAAGTCCATGTTGGTATAGTCACGGAGGTATCCATTCGTAACAAACAAATCCTTATATCCATCATTATCAAAATCAGCCACCAAAGGCGACCAACTCCAATCGGTATTAGAAATACCCGCTAACTGAGCGATTTCACTAAAAGTACCATCACCATTGTTGAGTTGCAGCATATTTCGCATAATTTGGTGATAAAAACCATTGCGAATCATACTTTTATAATTCTCATAATTTTCGGGGCCATACAACAGCTTTTGACGGCGGTTGTCTTCTGGTAGCATATCAAGGGTAAATATATCGGGGAAGCCGTCGTTATTCATATCTACCACCTCATTTCCCATCGAAAACTGGCTCAAATGCCCAACCGATTCTTCTAATTTATCGGTAAAAGTGCCATCGCCATTGTTGATATATAAGTAATCTTGTTCTATATAATCGTTAGAAACATAAATATCAGGCCAACCGTCGAGATTAATATCGGCAATGGCAATACCCAAACCAAAACCCAAAGGATTACCTTTGATATTGGCTTGTACACTTACATCTACAAACTTTCCATTTTCATTTTTGAGCAAACGGTCGCCAGCAGTTTCATCACGCTGGGCTTTTAGCACCGAGGCATCAAAGCGTTTATAATCTTTGATGCTATGGTTGAGTAAAAAGCAATCTAAATCACCGTCTTTGTCGTAGTCAAAAAATGCTGCTTGTGTAGAATTTGTGGGTAAATCAAGGCCGTAGTCGGCTGCTTTTTCTAAGAATTTGAAGTTTTTTTGATTGATATAAAGTTTATTTCGACGAGCATTGGCGTCACCATCGCCCGAATAGCATACATAAATATCGAGCCAGCCATCTTGATTAATATCGACGAAGGTTACGCCTGTTTTCCACCCCCCTTTACTGACTCCTGCTTGTTGAGTAACATTTTTAAACTTTAGATTTCCAAGATTTTGGTAAATTTGGTCTTGTACCATATTACCAGTAAAGTACAGATCGAGTAGGCCATCGTTATTCAAATCGCCTACAGCCACCCCACCTCCATTGTAAAAATATTCATACGCTAATACATTGTGTTTTTCGGTTTCGGTCAACTGATTTACGAAAGTTACACCAGACTCGGAAGAAGGGACAAGCCTAAACTGGGCATTTACAGAGACTGTAATCAACCCAAGGAACATTGGTAATAGCAATGAAAAAGTCAATTTCATACGATTCTCAAGCGGGATAAATATCAGTTAACAAGATACAACTTTAAATAAGTAAGATACAAAAAATTGGACTTCTCTATTATTCAAAATGCCTCCGTAAACAGAGGCATTTTGACAATAGCTTCAAATATATTAAGTTGTACATTGGGCTTTAGGTTTGGACTAAAACCCAATAGGACATTATTACTTATCCCACCACATACGTGTTGTAAACAAGTCGGCACCTTGTTGTGCTATTGCTGCATTGTATTTAGCAGCATTTTTACTTGCTTCCGACTGCGGGTATTTCAAACGGCGAGGAATAACACCACCAGTTTCGTTACCAGGGTAGTTAGTAGCCTTCAATACAGGGTATCCAGTACGTCTCCAGTTGGCATACGCTTCGTACGAGTTCAAGAAGTTAACAGCCCAATATTGTGTATGTATTTGTTGCATCTGAGCTTCGGTAGTAGTTGCAGTATATGGATGAGCCGTCAAATAAGCAGTTACAGCAGCATCCGAGATAGTTGCACCGTACAAACTAAACATTTTCATAGCAGCCGTAACACCTTTGTTATAGTGAGTAGCCGCTTGGCCATCACCCCAACCACGCACTGCAGCTTCTGCCAATAAGTACTCAACTTCTGCATAAGTTTGGAATACTGTTGGAGCAGCAGGACTAGCGATGTAGTTTAGGTTTGCTTCAGAATATTCAGCCAAAGAGTTATCTGTCCAAGTTGGAATCAAAGTTTTGATTGTCGTATTGTCATAACCGTTTGGTAAACCCTTTTGTACAGCAGGAGCCGAGCTTGTTGGTAATTGTGTAGCATCGGCATTACCTTGCCACAAAGTAGCAATATAAGGCAAACGAGGGTCGTTGTTGTCTTTCAAGAAAGAAACAAAAGTACTACTCAATTTACTGTTAGCTTTACCTTTTAAGTTAGCGGCATCATACTCCTGAGTTTTCAAGGTATTACCATCTAAGTTACGGTTGTTATCATTAGTATCTTGGTGATTGATTTTAGCAATATCATCATTGCTTTGCATTACACCAGCACTAATAGCTTTTTTCACCCAAGTTTGAGCAGAAGCAGCATCTACTTTTGTCATACGCATACCCAAACGAAGCATCAATGAGTTGGCAAAACGCTTCCATTTTGTTACATCACCACCGTATACAGGGTCAGCAGTACCATAAGTTGCTTTTGAAGCGTCTAAAGCACCACCAGCGGCTTCCAATTCTTTCAACAAATCAGCATAAATATCAGCTTGTTTGTCATATTTTGGAGAATACGCATTTGACAAATAACCTTTACCAGCCTCAGAGTAAGGAATATCTCCGTAAAGGTCAGTCATACGGCTATAGATATAAGCTCTCCAGATTCTAGCAATATTGTACTTGTTGCTCAAAGCAGTGTTATCTTTTGTCAAAGCTACAATTTGCTCGATTTCTTTTACTTGGTTTTGGTAACCAGTATCAAAGTAAGCACTGTAATATTCAACATTCGACAAGTACTTATCGCCCGACCAGTAGGTAGTTAATGAAGCAAAATGCTGAATCATTGCACCACAGTAAATCAAATTGGCACGGTGGTTTTCGTATCCAGTACCTGCAGTTTTAACGATATTATAAGTAAACAAGTTTTCTAAAACTGGGTCGGTAAGAGCGTTAGGGTTTTTGTTCATTTCTTCAAACCCACTATCGCATGATGACACTAACAACGAGGCAGCCGTTAGCATACCTGTTAGCATTAATCCTCTTTTTTGTTTTATATATCTAATCATTATTTCAAAAGTTTTGAGTAAAAAAACTAGAATTTAGCCATTAAGTTCAAGCCAAAACTACGTGTTGTTGGCACACCAAACATTTCCAAACCTTGAGCATTACCGTTGTTATAAGTCGATTCTGGGTCAATATTTGGTACGTTGTTGAACAACATCAACAAGTTACGAGCTACAAAAGAGATACTCAATGATTGAATTGGTGTTTTACCCAATACAGATTTAGGGAAAGTATAACCAAATGTCAATTGTCTTAACTTAGCAAAGTTGGCATTGTACACAAACTCGTCAGTAATGGTAGTTGAAATACCTGTAAAGTAATCTTGAGCAGAGATAGTTTTAGTAAACGCCTCACCATTTTGGTCAACACCTTTTACTGTTACACCTGTTTCTCTGATATTGTTTTCAACTGTTCTTTGAGTCAAGCCGTATCTTGTAGCAAAAGCATTTGTAGCAGAATACAACGAAGCTCCAAATTTAGCATCAATCAAGAAACTCATATTGAAGTTTTTATAGCTAAACGAGTTAGTTAAACCCATTGTTACTGGAGGAACACCTTTACCTAATTGAGTAAATTCGCCTTGGATTGGCAAGCCTGTATCTTTGTTATAAACGACATTACCGTTAGCGTCTCTTTTAGCTCTGTAACCAGCAATCATACCAAATGGCTGTCCTTCAAAGTGATAGATATAAGCATTACGAGTTCTTGACTCGTCCATTGAAAGTGTTTTCAAACCATCTGCTATTTTCACAACTGTGTTGTCGTTGTAAGCAAAGTTGTAGCTAACATCCCATTTAAACGAGCTTGTTTTTACTGGAGTACCTGTCAATAACACCTCAACCCCTTTGTTTTCAACACGACCTACGTTCAACAATACGTCTTGGTAACCACTCGCAGATGATACTGAAGCTTTTACGGCATCGTTGGTTGTAGTACGGTTATAGAATGTTAAGTCGATACCCAAACGGTTATCCAAAGTTTTTAATTCAATACCCAATTCAGATGTTGTAGTTGAGTTAGGTTTCAAAGTCGAGTTTGGAATTGTGTTTGTTCCGATATTCATCAATGGGTAAGAGAAATATGGGTTTGACTGCAACGTATATGGTAAGTTCAAAGCATATTCGTCAGGATAACCACCACCTACAGTAGCCCACGATGCACGTACTTTACCGTAAGATAACCAGCTTGGACGTTCGCTCAAGGCATCAGAGAAGATAAAACCTGTACTCACACCTGGATAGAAGATATTGTTGTTGCTAGGAGCAAGAGTAGAGAACCAGTCTTCACGACCTGTCAAAGTTAAGAACAAGATATTTTTGTAAGAAAGGTCGGCCGAACCATAAACAGAGTTTACAGCACGTTTTCTGTACTCGTAGTTCCAGTTACTTGAAATCAAGTTGCTAGGGAAATAGTTGAACGGAACGTTGAACTGGCTACCACTAATACCTGTAGCTTCGTTTGTTCTCAACATTTTGTTACCTCCAACAAAAGCATTCAAAGAAAGGTCACCAAATTCTTTTTTGTAACCTACCAATACCTCAGCGTTAGTTTCAATAATTTTTCTTTCGCTCTGGCTTAAGCTACCACGAGTGCTATAAGCAATACCCGTTGGTTCAATTTGCCAGTATTTCAATTGGTTGTAGTCTGTTCCTAAACGACCTCTTACATACAAATTATCGTCGAAGTTGTATCTCAAACTGAATGAACCCATAAAACGGTTACGATCATCAGTATTTTTTACTTTAGTAGTAGCAAAGTATGGGTTTTGAGCATACACGTTGTCGTTCCAAAGAGCTTCATAGCCACGGCTATCAACACCTGGAGCCAAAGTACGAATGTCGATACTTGTTGCCAACAATTGAGCTGCTACGTTCGGGTTTTTAGGAGTATCCGACAAGAACGAGCGGTTTTCACCTTTTTCAACGTTGTACTGCATTACACTCTCAAACACCACTTTGCTAGAAAGATTAGCGTTTGTATTCAAGTTGAATGATTTACGACTGAAAGTTGAATTAGGTACAACACTTTTTGAATCAGCATTCGACATCGAGAAACGGAAGTTTACATCTTTGTTGCCACCCGATACAGCCAAAGTATTTGAGAAAGTACTACCTACATTGTAGAAATTCTTGATATTATCTTTTTGAGCTACATAAGGACGAGACACACCGTCGGCTTGAATTACCGAAGAACCGTCTAGTTTAGCACCCCACGACAATCTACCAGCGGCAATAGCTTCGTCGGCAGTTGTTGGTTTGGCACCACGAGTACCAGCACCATACTGGTATTGGTAATCAGATAATTTCAATGGCATTTCAGCCGTATAAGTAGAGTTAAAATCAACGCCTATTCCTTTTTGAGATTTACCACTTTTTGTTGTAATCAAAATTACCCCGCTACCAGCACGGAAACCGTAAAGAGCAGCAGATGCACCACCTTTCAATACTGTTACCGACTCAATATCGTCTGGGTTGATTGAGTTCAAGCCATCGCCTGTATCAAAACCACCCCACATACCAGCAGAGTTTACGTTGGTGTTGTCGATAGGTACACCATTGATTACATATAAAGGCTGGTTGTTACCACCCAAAGAACCATTACCACGAATAATTACACGGCTCGAACCACCTGGGCCAGTTGCAGTACTGGTAGCGTTTACCCCTGCAATTTTACCAGAAAGGGCATTACCAAGGTTCAATTCACGAGCCTGAGTAAATTCGCCCCCTTTTAGTTCGGTTACGGCATAACCAAGAGCTTTTTTGTCTTTCTGAACACCCAAAGCTGTTACTACCACTTCGTCTAGGTTTTGAGTAGTAGCTTCCAAAACAACATCAATAACCGTACGGTCGCCAACTTCTACATCTTTTGATGAAAAGCCCAACGAACGAAAAACCAAAACACCACCTTTAGGAACATTAATAGTATAGTTACCCGAAGCGTCGGTAACAGTTCCTTTGGTAGTTCCTTTAAGAAGGATGTTAACACCTGCCAAAGCAGATTGATTACTGTCCACTACTTTTCCTTTGACTGGCGTTTGTGCAAAAATACTTTGCCATGAAAGGAATAATAACGCAGTAAATAGGAAGGTAAATTTACTTCTGCATGCTTTCATTTTATAAATGATTTCTGTGAAAAAATAGAAAATGGATGAATAATTCTAAATGGTAAAATAGAATGAATGTAGCCAGAACAGCTATGGGGGATTACAACTAACAGTAAAAGATTTCATCATGGGATTAGGTTGATTTTAAAGTGAAAATTGGGATACTAATTATTAAATAATATTATTTTAAACTCTTGTATTCTACAAAAAACACATATTTATCTCAGATAAAATCAAATTATTATGCGATATTAATAAAATATTTTAATAACTTAACAAAAAAAATATATATACTTTCTACATCACAAATTAAATAAATAATATCCAAACAAAATAAAAATACATTAAAATATCTTTAAAACAGAATATTATTCGCTTTTTTTTTGATAATATTACAAAATAAATGGCAAATAGCAAGGGTTTTGATATTACAAAGAGTATTTGTACTTAATTATATTTTTAAAATATATTAATAATCTAAGTATTTATAAGCAGTTACCCACAAAGCAGTATGTACTTTAAAAACTTAGCCATTAATCTTGTTGTTGTAAATGTTATTTTTTTGTTCTTTTGTAGCATTGTACCTAGTTTATTATCCTTAAAACACTTTATTTCAATTATTTAGAAAAAACCTATTCAATGGGATGATACCTAAATACAACACTTAATAATTTTGCCCATCTTATGTCTGAAATGTACAAATTTGTGTCCGACCCTGAAGTTTTAGAGAAAGAATCTATTGTTGATTTAAAAAAGAATCGACTTAAGAAAAAGCTTTTACAACGCTTGTACACTGGCGGCAACTATACCATTGCTCAATTAACCAAACACCTACATACAAGTGTGCCCTCGGTTACCTCTTTAATAGAAGAACTCATCGATGAAAAATGGGTGATTGAAGTGGGCATGGCCGACGTACAATTGGGGCGAAAACCTATTCTGTATAGTTTGAATCCTCATGAAAGATATATCCTTGCTCTTGATATAACCACGTACTATTCTAAGGCAGCGATTCTTAACCTTCAAAATAAGGTTGTTTATATGGAAGACATCGACTTATTTTTAGAAGATAGCCCTAGTATTTTCGATGCTCTGGTGGGTGGTATTCGTAGTTTTCTTGCCAATTCTAAGCTCGATTCTAGTCAGCTTATTGCTATAGCTCTTTCTATGCCGGGCCTTATCAATCCCAAAAATGGACTGAATTATACCTATCCCAAAATTGCACCATACGGAAAAAGCTTAGTGGCTATGATTAAAAGTCGCTTGCAAATTCCTGTTTATATTATCAATGATACCCAAGCTACCATTCTGGGCGAACACCATTTTGGACTTGCCAAAGGGATGCAACACGTTTTTTCGGTAAATATGGATTGGGGAGGAGTGGGCCTTGGGGTACTTACCAACGGCCATATTTTGCAAGGCGAATCGGGCTTTGCTGGCGAATTAGGCCATATTCAGGTACGACCCGATGGCGAACTTTGCCACTGTGGCAAAGTAGGTTGCTTGGATACCGTTACAAAGGCTTCTTATTTGATCAAAAGAATTAAGGAGTTGCTAAAAGAAGGAAAAGTGTCGCAACTTGCCAATAAAAATATAGAACAAATTGATATTGAAATGGTAATAGACGTAGCCAACCGTGGCGATGCCCTTGCTATTGATTTGTTACACGATATTGGTAGAGAAATGGGCAAAGGGCTTTCGATGGCCGTACACTTGCTCAACCCTAAGTCCATTATTATCAACGGAGTATTGGCCAAAGCTGGCAAATTTATTAGTAATCCTATAGAACAAGCGATCTATAAATTCTGTTTGGCCGACTACAAAGAAAACCTCAGTATCGAAATATCAGAACTGGGCGAATCCGCCAAAATATTAGGCCTGCAGGCTTACGCCATGGAAAAGATTTTGGCAGAAGATTAATGCAACTAACGTATAAAGATATTGAGTGAATGAGTGATTATTGTTGAATATGTTTTTCACCCATAGAGATGCAATGCTTTGTATCTAAAGATGAGTCTTCCCGCCTTTTTTGATTAATAGTCAATAAATACCTAACATTTGTGTGCTTTTTTCCAATAAATACAAACAGGAGGTCTCTATTGTAAATTATCCCAAAATTCAGGATGACTCATCTTGATAAATGATGATTTACCAAATTATCGCTCTTTTTTCGGGAGCAAGATACATTTTGTTAGTACTTTTTACATTGAAAGCCTCATAAAATGGCTCGAAGTTCATTAATGGCCCATTTATTCTGTATTGTTCGGGCGAGTGAGGGTCTGTACTGATACGTACACGCATGGTTTCGTCACGGTTTTTCATACGCCAAACCTGTGCCCAGCTCAAAAAGAAACGCTGAGCAGGTGTAAATCCATCGATTTTTTCTGTTGATTTAGCTTGGTCTGTCAATAAAAATGCCTCATAAGCCAACGTTATACCTCCTATATCGGCTAGGTTTTCGCCCAATGTTAGTTCGCCATTTACATGCAGATTGTCTAATACGGTAAAACTGTTATACTGATCTACAACTATTTGTGCTTTAGCCATAAACTTTTTGGCATCTTCTTCTTTCCACCAATCTTTCAAATTACCATCGGCATCGTATTGGCGGCCTTGGTCATCAAACAGGTGTGTCATTTCATGACCAATTACAGCACCTATTCCTCCATAATTGATGGCATCGTCGGCTGCATTATCAAAAAATGGAAACTGCAAAATTCCTGCTGGAAAAACGATTTCATTGAACGATGGATTAGCATAAGCATTTACTGTAGGTGGTGTCATTCCCCATTCTGTTTTATCGACAGGCTTGGCTAGTTTGTCGAGGTTTTCTTGATAGCCAAAAGCCGCTATTTGCATCATATTATCATAGTATTTGGCTGGGTCGATACTAACTCCTTTGTACGACTTCCATTTTTCGGGATAGCCAATTTTATTGATAATTTTATCCATTTTCACCAAAGCTTTTTGCTTGGTTTCGGCCGACATCCAGTCGAGCTTTTCGATTCGCTGGCGATATACTTTTTGAAGATTATTAACCAAGGTTAGCATGCGTTCTTTGGCTTCAGGTTTGAAGTATTTTTTTACCCAAAGCTGCCCTAGCAAATCACCCAATCCGCTATCGACTTGGTCGGCTACTTTTTTCCATCGTTCAGATTGCACTTGCTGGCCGTTCAATACTTTGCCATAAAAATCAAAACGAGCATCACGAAATGCCTTGTTCAAATAAGGTGATGCTTGGTCGAGTAAGGCTACTTTTTCACGTAGCTTTACTACCTCGATGGGCGTAGTATTGAGGGTCTGGTACAAAGCCGTATAATAGGCTGGCTGTGACACCAAAACGGTATCTACTTTTAATTGAAGATTGCTAAGAAAAGTTTTCCAATCCATTGGAGCTACTTTGCTCAGAGCCGAAACGGCAAACTTATGGTAATTTTTTACGGGATCACGCAATTCAACTGGTGACTTATGTGATTTGGCCAAAATGGTTTCAAATGCTAATACCTCTTTGGCTTGTTTTTGTGCTGTTGTTGAATCTACACCCGACAAGCTCAACAATTTGGTAAGGTATGTCAAATAAGCATTTCTTACTTTTTGGGTTTCAGGATCGGTTTTTACATAATAGTCTTTTTCGGGCAAACCCAATCCAGCTTGTCCAAAATTAACCATATTTTTGGTAGAGTTTTTATCGTCAGGATAAATCCCAAATCCAAACAAAGCCCCACCCCTATTGCTCGGGTTTTTGCTGACAAAATCTAAATATTGGGCAACCGTTTTGATAGATTCTATCTGAGCCAACGTACCCTTAATAGGTTCTATACCCAATTTTTCGATAGTGAGTGTGTCCATACCCGACGCATAGAGGTCGCCTACCATTTGTTCTACCGAACCTTTCGAGCCACCAGTTTTGGCAACCTCCTCCAAAATATGTTTGGTTTTGGTTAAGTTATCTTCCGACAAAACATAAATAGAACCCCAACCCGATTGGTCGTCGGGAATTTTGGTATTTTTCAACCACTTGCCGTTGGCGTAGGTTGCAAAATCATCGGCAGGATTAGCTGTAGAATCCATTCCTGTCAAATCAAAAAAGCTAGTTCTTGTATCTGCATTATTGTGGGTTTGGCAAGCCACCAAAGCAATACATGCCCATGTCCAAATGGCTATTTTGGTTAATTTCATAAGTTTGTTAAATGATTTTTGCCTGTACAACGAAGGTATTTTGGGCTTATCTATCAAGATATTGTTACTGAACATCTTTGGGTAATAATACCATCCATAACTCCATTACAAGCAGTTAAAACATTGATTTTTCGCAATATAATTCAATTTCAAATTTCTCGTTGCACCACTTATCACAAAATTGAGAAAGGTATTTGGTAATAAATGCTTAAAAACATCGTAATAAGAGCAAACAATAAATTTTATATACCAACGATTTATTCCTATTTTTGCCTTGAGTCAGAAAAGAGGTAAGTGTCAAGCAAAATATTATTATCGAAACTGGTTAATTTTGCTGGTATCACTTCATCATTCATTCACTCATTGAAGCAATGAAAGAATACGGAACAAACGTCCAAAAGCTGGTTGATTATATTCTCACTATTCAGGACAAAGACAAACGTACAAAATACGCATATTTGTTGGTGGAACTCATGCGGCAGGTACACCCTAATATGCGAGACAACCAAGACTATTCCAATAAACTTTGGGATGACCTTTATATTATGTCCAATTTTAAATTGGATGTAGATAGCCCGTTTCCTCCGCCATCGCCCGATGCGGTAGGTAAACTCCCCAAAACGGTACCTTATAATGTTAATGAATTACGTTTTCGTTATTATGGCCGCAATGTAGAATTGCTGATTTTACGTGCTATTGCCGAGCAGGACGAAGAAGAAAAGCGTATCTTGGTAGCTCATATTGCTCGTTTGATGAAAACTTTTTACCAAAACTGGAACAAAGAGGTAGTAGACGACGAGGTAATTTGGGGGCATTTACTAGAAATTTCTGGTAATCAGCTTGCACCAATTGTACAGGCGATTTCGGGTAATTCGGCATTGGGTAATTTGCGTAACAATCGCCCTAATACACCAAACAATAGTAACAGTGGCGGACGTAACGATAGCCGTACCAATAACGGAGGACGTACCAACAACTTTAGTGGCGGACGCAACAATCCAAACGATAATCGGAACAGAAACGGCAATAACAATAATAATGGCCGCAACGATAATCGAAATAATAATCATAACAATCGCAACAACGGAAAAAGATAGTGAGCCTAAGCAATGGCTTTATCCTAACAAAACAATCAACACTATCCCTCAAATTACTATTTTATGGCATCATTTAAAGTTACAGGCGGTCGCCACCTCAAAGGCGAGATTATCCCACAGGGAGCCAAAAACGAAGCTTTGCAAATTTTGTGTGCAGTTGTTCTAACCAAAGAACCCGTAACAATTCATAACATTCCTAATATCAGGGATGTCAATCAATTGATTGATTTGTTGGGTGATATGGGTGTTCGTTGTACAAGATTGAGTGATTCTTCTATCAAATTTGATGCCTCAGAAGTAAATTTAGATTATTTAAACTCAGAAACATACAAAAGAAAAGCAGCTGCGTTGCGTGGTTCGGTAATGCTTTTGGGGCCTACATTGGCTCGTTTCAAAAAAGGGAGAATTCCTTCGCCAGGTGGTGACAAAATTGGTCGTCGTCGCCTCGATACTCACTTTTATGGCTTTATGAAGTTGGGTGCAAAATTCAACTACAGCCAAGAAGATGGTGGTATTTATGAAGTAGATGCCTCGGCTTTGAAAGGGGCATATATGCTACTCGACGAAGCTTCTGTAACAGGCACAGCCAATATTGTTATGGCGGCAGTGCTGGCAGAGGGTACTACAACGATTTATAATGCTGCTTGCGAGCCTTATTTACAACAGCTTTGTAAGATGTTGGTAAGAATGGGTGCCAAAATTTCGGGCATCGGGTCAAACTTACTAACGATTGAAGGAGTTTCTGAGCTTTTTGGAACAGAACATACGATGTTGCCAGATATGATCGAAATTGGTTCTTTCATTGGTTTGGCGGCTATGACTCAGTCTGAAATCACGATTAAAAATTGTTCTATTCCTGATTTAGGAATTATACCAACGGTATTCCAAAAGCTAGGTATACAATTAGAAATTCGTGGCGACGATATCTTTGTGCCTGCTCAAGAACATTACGAATTGGAAACATTTATCGACGGCTCTATGCTTACGGTATCTGACCACCCATGGCCTGGCTTTACACCCGACTTGTTGAGTATCGTACTTGTAACCGCTATTCAGGCTAAAGGAACGGTGCTGATTCACCAAAAAATGTTTGAAAGTCGCTTATTCTTTGTCGATAAATTGATTGAAATGGGGGCTCAGATTATTCTTTGCGACCCACACCGTGCTACGGTAGTTGGCTTGAACCGTGCACAACAATTGCGTGGTATCAGAATGACTTCACCAGATATTCGTGCGGGGGTTTCATTGCTTATTGCTGCCCTTTCAGCCAAAGGCACTTCAATTATTGAAAATATTGAACAGATTGACAGAGGCTATCAAAATATTGATACACGCCTCAATGCAATTGGAGCCGAGATTGTTCGTTTATAAAATAGTACAAAGGCCCATTGTTAAAACACCCCAACGCAGTTCTTACTGTTGGGGTGTTTTTTTTGTGTATTTATCACGATAATTGATGACCTACTTTACAGATTTATTCTTTCTATCAGCCCGGTACAGCGGGTATTTCGGTTTTCAAATTTCCTGTTCCTTTACTAAATGTAATACTCAAATAGACAGTTCTTTCCTTCGTTGCTTTTGAATTTAAGTAGGTAAAATTATCAACGCCAATAGTATGGCTTAATTCATCGTATAGTTTGTCGACATTCAACTCCTCTATTTCGATTTTCATGCTTAATGAAATATCTGAAAAAAGCTTAAAATCAACTAAATCTCCATACTTTGAAACTACCTGCTGAACTTTGCCAATCGCAGTATGCCTTTCGTCGTTGGTATATCCTGTCCAAAAAATATTTTTCATTCGCTCAGTATTTACTTTTTAGTAATGAGGCTGGGGTTATAAAAAGACAATAGCCTGACCAACACCTATTTGCCAGCACTTCAAGCTATTACACCTTTCGTGTAAGATACGTTGAATAGTCGGTTTGTGAGGTTTCGTATGCATCTTGCAAAAGAGCCGATGTTAATATAAAATCGGCAGTAGCACGGTTACAGGCCATAGGAATATTCCAGACCACCCCCAGTCGCAAAAGAGCCTTAATATCGGGGTCGTGAGGCTGTGAAGCCATAGGGTCCCAAAAGAAAATGAGAATATCTATTTTTCCTTCTGCTACCAACGCCCCTATTTGTTGGTCACCACCAAGTGGGCCACTCAAAAACTTAGTAACAGGGCGGTCTATTGATTCTTCGATAAGCCTACCAGTTGTACCAGTAGCAAATAATTCATGACGAGACAATACTCCACGATTATAATAAACCCAATCGATTAGTTCGGATTTTTTGTTGTCGTGGGCTATTAGGGCAATTCGTTTTCGAGGCGAAAAAATTCTTTTTGACATAAAAAAGGGATTGTTATGGTTGCGAAATTTACGAAATAAAAATTTCTGACACACATAAATATAGGAGCATCTTCAATAATATCTATTTCTTTTTAGGAATATTAGCTCTGTTACCTTTTGGCTATATACTTTTATTTATATTGCCTTTGTTTTTGTAGTTATATTATTAATCTATTTCCATCTTGACATGAAACTTGGAAAATATGGCTTGCTATTATATTGTTTATGCTTTTGGCTACCTTCGGTTTTAGCACAAGATTCAGGTATTATTTTCGATAAAATTTCTAGTAAAGAAGGTTTACCGTCCAATCAGGTCAATTTTATTACCCAAGATACTCAGGGCTATTTGTGGTTTGGGTTCAAACAAAACTTGGCTCGGTACGATGGCTACCATTTTATTCTTTTTCCACAAAAAGAAGTATTATTTGGCCTCCATGCCGATAACCAAGGGCGTATTTGGTTTGCCAATATCAACGGGCTATATGCTATTGATGGAAAAACCCTAAAAACTACACAGTACATTACCTCCAATCTCAGCGATGCTATTCCCGAAAATGACCACCATGAAAATATATTTGTAGATACTAGGGGCAGGGTCTGGATGAACGATTTCAATAATATCAAATACTATACGCCAAATACTCGCAAACTGAGTTCCCTTCATATTGTTTCAAAGACTAACCTTTCTATTTTTGTGACCAAATATGCCGAAGACACTCAGGGTAATATCTGGATTGGCAATGCGTGGGGCTTACAAGTATTTGATAATCAACAACAAAAGCTCAAAAAAATATCAACAACGCTTCGTATTACTGATTTGTGCTTCAATACTCCTCAATCGCTATTATTGACTACCGAAGATGGAGGTATTTGGGAATATTACATAAACACAAATACTTTTCGTAAAATAGGGCTGTTTCCTGCGGGCAATGATAGCCCCAAAATGATAAGAAAATCGCATAAAAAAAATCTATTTTGGATAGGAAGCGAGCGAGCCATATTCCTTTTTTCGAGCCAGAATGGTTCTTTTCAATCGTTCAAAAACCTTTCGGAAGAGGGATATTCTTATAGCACGCTGTTTCAGGATGAGCAAAACAAAATCTTTTGGATTGCCTCTTCATCGGGCTTGCTCAAATACAACCACCATGATGCCGAGCTTTTTCAAGACATACAACTTCCCAAAAATCTGGTGTCATTTCCTGTAAAAGTATCATGCTTTGCTCAAGAAAATGCTGAACTTTTTTGGCTCGGTTTATCGCATTCGGGGCTACTGCGTTGGAATCGAAACAAAAACACCTTCGAGTCGTTCAAACTACCTAAAGAAGAACGAGTTATACAAATACTACGCCTTCCAGATGGTACTTTTTTGGCGTGTACACCTGCTCGCATTTACCAATTTATCCCTAAAAATCAGCAGTGGCATTTATTCTTAGAGTCGCCTTATACCCTACAAAAAATAGGTATTGATACCAATAATAGGCTTTGGTGTCTTTACGAAAATGGGCCTATTCAGGTATTTAGTTATCCGCATCGATACCCTATTACACCATGGAAAAAACTACCCCATGCCAATTTCTTTTTCGAAAATATTTTTCATGATTTTCTTCAGACCAGCGATGGTAAAATTTGGTTGGCAGCGTGGTTTCCTAAGGGATTTGGGATTTGCTATTTTGATACTTTCAAAAACGAATTTGTTTTAGCCGAAAATAATAACCGCCACCTCGATTTTGTTAGCGATTATTATTTGAGTGTTGCCCAAATAGATAGTAATACCGTAGTTTTTTCGGGATATGGAGGCTTTAATTGCCTCAATACTCGAACGGGTAATATTTCTCGCATTGGTTCGTCTATCAAGCTTAATCTTCGAGGGGGCAACTGCCATTCGTTGGGTATCGACTTCCAGAACAATATTTGGCTAGCTACTACCGATGGCTTATGTTGTGTAAATCCAAACAATCATGTGTCTTATTTTACCGAAACCGACGGACTGAGCGATAATAATGTGGTGAATGGTTTTCTTTTAACTCCTAATAATGAAATTTGGACTGGATTTATCAATAGATTTAATATATTGAATATCAATAAACTACAAACCAAAAAAGTATTTTCAGAATTACGCATATCTAATATTCAAATTGTAGGCGACACCAGTAGTGTCGATTTGAGCCGTCCGCTGGTGTTTGGTCCTGTCCAAAACAACTTGAGCTTTCAAGTAAGTCCACTCAATTTTCGACCTATTTCTCAAAACCATATCCGCTTCAAACTGTTGGGGATTCAGTCGGGCTGGATTGATAATGGCACCGTAGAAAATATTACCTTTTCTAACCTTACTCCCAAAAAATATCAATTGGCAATTCAGCTAGGCGATGGTATGGGCAATTGGTCTGAGCAGCCGTTGATTGTACCTTTCGAGATTATTCCTTATTTCTATCAAACATGGTGGTTTCAGCTCATTTTGGCAGGCATCGTCGGGATAATCATGTATGGGGTTTATTTGTATCGTATTCAGCAAATCAAGGCCATTTATTTGGTAAGAAATCGTATTTCAGCCGATTTACATGACGAAGTAGGAGCTACCATTAGTGGTATTAGTATTATTAGCAATATTCTAAAACAAAGACTAGACGATAGTCCCGAAAATAAATCTTTTGTGGAACGTATTGCCGAAGATGCTCGTAAAATTTCAGAAGCCATCGATGATATTGTATGGAGTATTAAACCTCAAAACGACAGTATCGACAATATTTTGTCGAGAATGACCCGCTACGCTAGCGAACTGATGGAGGCCAAAAATATTAATTATCAGGTAATAATGCCTACTGATATTTCGGATAAAACAATTCCTATGGAAAAACGCCATGATGTGTATTTGATTTTTAAGGAGTCGCTCAACAATATTGCCAAACATAGCCAGTGTACAGAGGCTAAGATTGTCGTAAATATTGGCAAAAAAAGCCTAAATATGATTATAGAAGACAATGGCGTAGGTTTTGATATTTCACAAAAAACAAATAGAAATGGACTTATCAACCTAAAAGAACGCACCGAAAAGCTCAGAGGCTCGCTATTGATTGAAAGTACCAAAGGCATAGGTACAAAAATTACCATTGATATTCCTATCTAAAACAATAACCTTACCCAAAAGGGTAAGGTCGTTACTGCAAACATATTGATTCCTAAGGCTATTTATCGCTGTTGACCTATATTTCAGCGAGTTATATGTTTTTTTGCAAGTACCGTCTGTCACCTGTAAAGGGTATTTACAAGTACTCTTTTTTTACTCAACTTTACACTATCAACTCCTTGGCATACATTCTAAACATTTTTATCATGAATAAACACCTGCTAATTCTAACAAATTCGTTATTGATAAGCGTATTTTGTTTTTGTTGCCAGATTTGTGTAGCTCAATCAAGCTATGAAAAAGCCATGCAAATGCGTAATCAAATGCTTAACCAAAGCGGTAAACTCACCTTTACTATCAAAGGGAAAAATTATACCATCAAAACGAGTTTGGTCAAAACCAAATACAATGAATATGTTATTGCTGGTGGTTTGATTGGCGAAGATAACACCCTTACACTTATTGTTCCGAAAATCGAGGCTGGGAATTATACTATGAGTGGCAACAAACAACAGGCTATTCTGGTTTTCAACCAAACCCCTTTTATTATTAACAATGGCTCGATAACCATAAAACCCAATGGGAGTAAAATTGAGGGAAGTTTCAAAGGAAAATACTATCCGCCCAACGGCAAAGGAAAATTTAGTACTGAAGCCGAAGGTGAGATTTCGGGTACTTTCAGCGATTTATCACTTTTGTAATAACAGAACTCCACCGATGCCATTTCTTGTAGGTTTTAAGCTTAAAATAGCGGTTATTCGATTAATAGGAATAAGCTCACTTGTGCTATTTGGATATTTGTTTGTAGGCAAACAGGTACTTTTGCCTATTCTTGGCACAACAACCAATGGCCGTATTATTGGTTTTAAAAGCACTTATTTTTCACGAAAACCTACCTACACCAATACCAAAAAAAGTTGGAAAGCCCGAAGTGTCTATTTTCGCTTTTGCACAGCAACACCAACAGATAGCCTAACTTTGCTCAACGAAGGGAGTCCGCTTTGGGGTATTCTCAACTACCAGCTTCACGATACCGTTATGGTAGCCTACTGGCCGTTGGCACCTAGCACTGCCACTATTATTAATTGGCGAGAATATCCGCTATTTTTCCTTTTGGGATTAATTGGGTGGGTATTTACCTTTGGCAAACCTCCTCTTCGAGTAAATAAATAGATTAGTTACTATTAGCTGGTAGTTTTATTGTTCAGCTATAACAATAGAAATATGAATCATTCCGAATTTTAGGTAATATTCCCCCCTATTTGTGTTTGTTGAGAGGCTTATCAATTGCTCAAATGACAAAAAATTAGGGGCTATTCATGCAAAGGCGTTCGAAAAACTAATTCCGAACGCCTTTTGCATATTAAATGCCAGAGTGACAAATCTTTAGCCGCAAAGCATTACATCGCTACTGATAAAAAGCATATTCAAGTTGGCCTTCAACTCGTTTATCTACCAATAGAAAAGTAAAGCACCTTTACTGTCTCGTCAATGTTTCTTTTACTATACGAGGAGCTGTTAAGTTGTAAGAGTAATGTAAATAGAACTTCTTGGTAGCAGGGTCGTAGTAGTTTTTAGAATAACTTTGGTCTACATTTGGCGTTACTCCAGAAGGCTTTACTGTTACCGAGTTGTCGGTATTTATGGTCAACCACATATAATAACCCGAGCCACCTAAGTCACCTAACTCTGCAACAACGGTATTGGCATTGATACTTACTAGGTCTTTTACACGGTCGATAGCCCGGTCACCAGCAGTTGGGTGCGAAAACACCCCTGCTGCTTTATAACGGCCATCCCATTGGTTTTTGGCAATAATTTTAAACAAAGCAGAACCTAATCCAGAACGCACTTTGTATTCGCCAGCACTTTCCACAGTAACACCCACTGCGTAGTCGGCTCCTACAATTTTGGTAGGGTCGATAGTAAGTTGTATGATTTTGCTAAATTCACCAGCAGCAAACTTCACCTCCGATGCCGATAACTTATAATACGAAGTAGGCAATGGCTTGATAGATGTGCTATGAGCAGCGTTATAGCTTGTAATAAGAGCATCGTCTATTTTGAGTTTGACGGTAGCCTCTTTTTGCAACTCAGCATTAGAGTTGACATCACGGATAATTTCGACTAAATCGGCTGTTTTGTCACCAGCCGAAAGCTCTAAACCAACCGTGGTCAATGCTGTTGTAGCAGCAGGAATTCTTACAAAATTAGACCCCTTGCCTGCAATTAGGTCTTCGCCCTCAGTGATACATCCCGTCATTGAGAGTAGCGAGCCTAAAAGGATTATATTTAATGTATTGATATACTTTTTCATTGCTTCAAAAATTAAATTGAAATACGACTATTTATCCCACCAGATTTTGGCATCCTGTGTATCGCCACCTGTCAATCTTGAAACAGCAGCTTGATAATTAGCTTTGTTCAAGTTGGGTTCGTTTGAACCATACACAAAACGACGAGGAATTTGTTTACTGGCATTGGTTGCTTTTGAAGAAGGAGTTAAATTAGGAACGCCAGTTCTACGCCATTCTGACCAGCCGTTGGCACCATCTGGGAAGAAAGCAATATAACGTTGTGTACGGATTTTAGTAAGGGCATCGGTACTACCCAACTGAACCGCCTCTGAGGTAAGGAAGGTATTGAATTTAGTTTGGTCAAATACCCCCCATTGTTTCCAAGAGGCTTCTATTCCTTTGCTATACATAGTAGCAGCACTTTCGGTTGTCCAGCCCAAAGCTGCGGCTTCGGCTCTTGCCAAGAATACATGAGAAGCCGTTAGTACATAAGTCGTCGACGTTTCTAAACGGAAATTAGGGTTCAGGATTCTTGACCAGTCGGCGTGTGCATTGGTATAATTAACGGCATCGTCACGAGTTAACCCATAAGGCATTGGTACAACTGTACCGCTAGCGTTGGCTTCACCAAAAGCCAAAACACGGGCATCGGAAGTACTATTAAGCATATTTACCAATACATCGCTAACACCATAATCTTTGCGGCCATTATAAAGATTGAACCAAGGGCTTTTGTATGTACCGCCAGGGTATACTACTTGGGTGTTGTCATCATTAGATTCGATTACACCGCCATTAGAAGCCAAAGCATCCAAAAACTGTGCTTTACCAGTAGTAGCATCTACTTTTGACAAGCGAAGAGCCATAACTAAACGCAAAGAGTTGGCAAATTTTTTCCAGCGAGTAATATTACCGCTATGCACAATATCGCCTGCAGGAACAGCCCCACCGTCAAATTGAGCAACGGCTTCTTTTAATTCTTTAAATAAGCCTGTATAAATATCCTGTTGCGAGTCATATTTTGGAATATTGTTTAGCTTCAAGGCTTCCGAATATGGCATATCGCCCCATTGGTCGGTCATCATCAACAAGCGGTATGCTTTTACAATTCTTGCCAAAGCAATTTGGTTATTGTTTGAGCCGTTCAAGGCTGCATACACTTTGGTAGCAGCATCGGTATTGTTATTGATTATGTTTTGTAAATCATATAATGACCCTGCGTACAAACCATCCCAGCCAATTTGCGGAATTGCATACAGCGAAGTTTCCGTGTATTGGGTTTCTGCAAAATATTGACAATACAAACCATTTCTCATCGAACCAGTTGTAGCGGGGCTATCAAAGTCCAACAAAGCGTTTGTCAATAAAGCAGAAGTTACTGGCGTTACAATAGCATTGGGATTGTCGTTCATTGTTCCAAAATCCGAACAACTAGCTGCAAAAAGCATCACAGATGCTAATCCCAGCGATTTAAGTATATTTTTACGTATCATCTTTACTCTTCAATTAAAATCGTTTGTTAGAAACCTAATTTGATGTTTACCCCTAAAGAACGTGTTCCAGGGAACTGACCGTTTTCACCAAAAATCTGAGACATTTCTGATGGGTCAAAGTCTCTGTTTTTGGTATAAATCAACCAAGGGTTACGAGCAACTACTGAAACAGTTGCATTTTGAAGTAACTTACCGCCTTTTACAGGAATTTTGTAACCGATACTAACTTCTCTTAATTTGATAAAGTCAAGGTCAAAAACGTGTTCTTGAGATAGCTTATTGGTAGCAAACTGGTGATAATAGGTATAGGCATCTACATAAGTATCAACATCTTTACCGTCGGCTGTTACCCCTGTTACGTGTACACCACCGCCATCAGCAACAGGGTCACGTACCGAGTTTCCTTTGTCGTTCAAAGCAGCCGTTCTTTCAAACAAACCAGAGAAACCACCCCAATAATCTGATAATGAGAAGTATTTACCTCCTTTAGAGAATTCGATATTGGCAGAGAAGATAAAGTCTTTGTATTGGATTTGGTTAAACCAACCACCCGTAAAAGATGGCAATACACTACCCAAGTACGAGTTTGGTGTTACTACGTAAATGCCATCGGCTGTCACTACTTTCTTACCATCTTTGTAAGTATATGCACCACCACGAATTTGGCCCCAAGCCTCACCTACTTGATGTACTACAGTACCAACACCAAAGGCATCGGATGTTACAACGATTGCGTCTACGCCATCGGCAAGAGCTAATATTTTCGAGCTATTTTTAGCCCAGTTTACAGTAGTTGTCCATGTTAAGTCTTTGGTTCTAACTGGCGTAGCATTCAACGAAATTTCTAGCCCATGACGGTTGATTTTACCAGCATTAATCAATTTTGAAGTAAAACCACTTGCTCCTGAGATTGGCACAGTAATGATTTCATTGATTTTGTCTTCGTTGTAATACGTCACATTCAAGCCTAGCTGGTCTTTAAAGAATTTCAAATCAAGACCAAATTCGTAAGAAGACGACAAGGCTGGCTTGATATTAGGGTCTACAATTGTATTAGGTGTACCCATCATTGAGTAAGTGCCAAATTTTGAACCTGCCAATGAGTAATTCAACGCCAATGAATATGGGCCTAAGTCAGAGCCTACCTGTGCCCAGCTTGCACGTAGTTTACCAAATGATAACGCAGGAACAGTATTGCGAATCAGGTCACCAAACACAAAAGAAGTACCAATAGATGGGTATGTGTAAGAGTTAGCATCTTTTGGAAGAGCCGAACTGCGGTCATTACGCAATGAACCTTCCAAGAAAATGAGGTCTTTATAACCAAACGAACCACGTGCATATACGCTACGGATTTCTTTGTCTGAACGATACGAACTTAATGCCTGTGCTGATTGTGAGTTGCTCAATGTAAAGTAATCAGGAATTACCAAACCGTTTTGAGTACTAGCCGACATCGTTCTGTAGCTATCGTGACGAATGTTGCCACCTGCAAGAATATCCACACTAAAATCTTGGATGTGCTTGCTATAAGTAGCCATCAACTCGTAGTTCATCTCGTTTGGAGTATTAAAATTGTTTACAATATTCCCGTAGGTTTGATAAGTACCATAACTAGCTTTTACACCTGTTTGTGTAGCAGAGTTTTGAAGAATAGATGGCACTTTGGACTCCCCGAAGGTATTACCTTGATTGAAACGAACAAAACCTGCTACTTTCAAATCACTATTGATTTTATAAGTCAAGTTTACATCGCCAAACATACGTCTTCGGCTCTCTGAAATACTTAATTTTTCAAAGTATGAATAAAAGTTGTACCAGTAGTTGGCTCCGTAGAAATTTAATGGTGAAGTGGCATACGCTCCTGGGTTGTTGTGGTTCCAGCTAGCCAAAATACCTTCTGGAGAAGTCAAATCTTTTAATTCTTTTAACTTACCCAAATCCAAATCTCTGTGAAACCAAGCATTAAACGAACCCGACGATTGGTTTGCATAACCATCATTAAACTGCCCTTTGATGGTATAATCTACCAAGTTGATATTGGCAGTAGCAGTTAGGTTTTTACCTAAGTCTACTGTTGTTTGTGATGAAATGGTGTACTTAGCACCACTCGAATTGTACATCAAACCATTTTGGTTTTGGGCTGTAAATGATATACGAGTAGAGTAGTTATCGCCTGCTTTCGAGAAGTTGATATTGGTATTAGTGGAAAGTTGACCTTGGTAGAAATTCCGAATATTGTCTGGCTGAGCAGTTAATGCTGCTGTCTTGCCAGTATATTGTGTTCCAGGGTACCACGCATACCAAGGAATATACTCTTGCCCTACCATACGAGGCCCCCATGAAGCATCATCCGAATAATCATGATAGTATTTGCCATTCAAAGATTTCCATTCTTCAGGCATACCAGCTTCCCAAGTAAATTTCATCAAGTCGGAGGTAGCTCCACCCGCATAAGAGTTTTGATATCTAGGCAAAATATAGGCTGTTTCATAAAAAGTACTTTGGTTCAATTCCACACCAGCACCTTTTTTATGAGTTCCTTTTTTAGAAGTCATAATGATTACACCTGCATCGCCACGTTGGCCATATAAGGCTGTTGCACTTGGCCCTTTCAATACTGTTACCGATTCAACGTCATCTAGGTTTACATCCGATGACCCAACAGGGTTGCCATCAAGGATATAAAGTGGGGCTTTGTCGCTCAATGAGCCTGCACCACGAATACGGATACTGGCATCGCGACCCAATGCTACTGTTGATTGGCTTCGCACCTGAATACCAGCCACTTTACCAGCCAATGCGTTATTTAAATTTGTTTGACGAATGGTATTGAGCTGTTCATCTTTTACACTTTGTGCCGAATATGCCAAAGACTTTTCTGAACGTTTTGCCCCCAATGCTGTTACTACAACCTCTTCTATTTGTGAGGTATTTACTTTTAAAACTACACTAATTTGAGATTGGCTACCAACCGTTACGGTTTCGGTAGCAAAACCTACAAACGAAAACGTTAATACAGTTCCTTTTCCTGCAGAAATTTTGAAAGAACCGTCGGCACTTGATATTGTACCTATCGATGTGCCTTTTATAGAGATACTAACACCAGGAAGTGGAGAACCATCTTCAGACGAAGTTATCTTCCCTGTAACTTGCCTGTCTTGTGCAAATGATTTGCCTAGCTGTACAAGCAAAAATACAGTAATAAGCAGTAAGAGTTTTCTCATAATAATTGTTGTTTAAATTGTTTTGGTAAAAGACTCTTGTTGATGGAATAGATTATGTTAAATACTAACGGTAAATACATACGTATACCAGAAAGGGTATACTCAGCTTAGAGTACACACAGTCGGAAATGCACCTTTTCTTGTGGAAAAGATGACTTACCCAAACCCCTTCGGCACAATAGAAATGCCTTTAGGCTATAATCACACTAGATTATAACCTGTTGGTTTGAATAAGTATTGAATAGAATGGTTACAGGAACGCCTCAGAGCCATAAACGACCCATAAGCTTGAAAGAAACCTCGATGATTTTCTTCCAATTTTGCGGAGTTAATAGTAAAGTTTTTCAATCTAATTAGTTAAGTTATGCTAAATACAACACAAGTATGAAATTGTATCTAGTAGATATAAATTTAGTTTTGGTTTGCTCTATAAAGCCTAAAAGCTGCTGAATGGATTTACTAATTACAGAGTTGACGATGAAGTATAATGATGTTACTCCGCTGTGGAATATTCGCCTGTTCTTCTCTATATCGAAAAATCACGAATTGTTTGTCACAAGCATATATAATTAGTAAATATTTTGCATTCAGTAACGTTTAGAAGGAAAAAATTCTGCTATTATGTTTTTTTAGAAAATTGTACTGTTCAAGAACATCGCTTCAGAAACAGGTGCTTAAATATAATAACATATTTTAATACATAATAAAAAAATTTAAAAATATGTTAAAATTAGGTAATAATAGGTTCGCTTTTTAAAGTATAAATACTTAGTATTTGCTATTATTATTTATCAAACCTCCTCAATAAGTTTTTTTTGCTAAATCAATTCCCCTACGCAATTCTACTATTTTTTTGTTTGTACAACTCCACCAAAACAGGTATAGTACAAATGAATCTCTGTATTTTACAAAGCATATTTTTGTAGAAAATGACTGATATTTTTATTTTATGGTAATTCATAAAGAAATGGTATTCATATCTTTACAGCCATATTATATCAAAAACTTAGGCTTTTAGCCTAACGAAATACATCTATTAATCATCACACTTTCAACTATTAAAACTCAAATCTATCATGAAAAAATACAGTTCGTTATTGACACTTATCTTTACTACATTTTATTCAATTGGGCAAATAACCGAACATGAATGTGCCAAAGGGAAAATAGCTTTATGGCAAAAAAACTCGTCAAGTGCTAGGCTAATGGCCAACAAACAAGCCGATGATAATATTGATATTACTTATTATAAGCTAGACATTAGGGTGGACTATTCGCCCCAACAAATTAGCGGAGGAGTGAGCATTTTTGCCAAAAGTAAAATCAATAACCTCAATAGGGTTGTCCTCGATTTACAAAACGTACTCGCTACCGACTCTGTTATAGCCAATGGACGCAAACTCGCTTTCAGTCATCAAAATAACCAGATTACTATTAGTTTGGATAAAACGTACCAGAGTAATCAGGTTGTTCAATTGGTGGTTTATTATCATGGTGTTCCTGGGTCGAGTGGTTTCGATAGCTTTGTTTTTGGCCAACATAACAACAACAATGACCGTGCGATTTGGTCACTTTCAGAACCTTACGGTGCGTCGGACTGGTTTCCGTGTAAGAACGCCCTAGACGACAAGGCCGATTCTACCGACGTTTGGATTACAGCCGACAAATATTTTGTGAGTGTGTCGAATGGTAAGCTAATAGCCACTATCGACAACCCCGATGGTACAAAGACCTATCGTTGGAAAAATACCTACCCTATTGCCCAATACCTTATTTCGATTGCTATGAGCAATTATGTACTCTACCGCAATGATTTTAGGTTTATTGGCAATAATATTATGCCCGTAACGCATTATGTATATCCAGAGTCTTTTACTGAAAGCAACAAAAAAAAGCTTGACCAAACTGTCATTTTGTTAGATTTATTTTCTAATAAATTTGGGTTATATCCTTTTGTAACAGAAAAATACGGCCATGCTCAGTTTGGTTGGGGTGGCGGTATGGAGCACCAAACTTGTTCTTCTATGTACAACTTTGAAGGTAGTTTGGTAGCTCACGAATTGGCTCATCAATGGTTTGGGAACAAAATAACTTGTAAAAATTGGGAAAATATCTGGCTCAACGAAGGCTTTGCTACTTATGCCGAATCTATTTATGAAGAATATCTTAAAGGTTTTGAGGGTTATAAGGCCTCGATACTCGGCGAAATAAATGCTGCTAAAAGAGCCAAAGGAACAGTCTATGTTCAGGATATTAGTTCGGTTAATTCTATTTTTGATAGCAACAAAAGCTATGCAAAAGGGGCTTCTGTATTACACATGCTTAGGGGTGTAGTAGGTGATATTTTGTTTTTCAAAATTCTTCAAACCTATGTTGAGTCGAAGCATGCTTATAAAAATGCAACAACCGAAGATTTTCAGGCTGTGGCCGAACAGGTTTATGGTCAAAAACTAGACTATTTTTTCAAACAATGGATATATGGCGAAAACTATCCTAAGTACACTGTTAATTGGGCAACCAAACCCCAAAGTCAAGGAAAATATACTTTGGCTGTAAATATTTCGCAAAGTACAAATACGACTCCTACATTTTTTACTATGCCGCTTACTTTTAAGGTAAGCACCGCCAAAGGCGATACTATTTTGAAAGCCTTCAATGCACAAGCACAACAAACTTTTGACTTTACCCTCAATGACAAACCTGAATCTTTTGTTTTTGATGCCGACAACTGGATACTAAAAGAGGCTTCAGTCCAAAAAACAGAAGCTGTTTTGAGCGTTCAGCAAGAAAATGAAAACCCTTTGAGTTTTAGTATATCGCCCAATCCTGTGGCCCACCAAAGTACTATTTCTTTTCAATTAGCTCGGCCATCGCTTGTAACGTTACAGCTTTATAATACACAAGGCCAACTGGTACAAACTTTACAAAATGGCAACTTACCAGCTGGTAATCAACAAATTAGCATCAACTCGCAGGAATATCCTTCGGGCGAGTATATTTTGCAACTCTATGTAGATAACACTATCTACACACAGAAAGTGATGATTAGTAAGTAAAATGGACTTTGTATAGATCAGTACGCTTCGTCGGTGATTTGATTCACCGACGTTTTTTGTTCTGGAACAATTCTCCTAATACTACTTTACGTCAACACCTATAGCACTACTACTTGTTGACAATACATTTCTTTAAGATTACTTTTACTCACTTTGAAAGCCATAATAAAGGGCAAATCGCCTATGGGAATTTGCTTGCCTATATCCTGTTTATTCAGAATAGACTTCCAATTTTCGCACAAATACGATGTCATAGCACGAGTAGACTTATTTTCTATCCCACAGATAAAATAACAATTAACGGTTTTGTTATATAACTTAACAGGCACTTTTGCCAAAAAACCACAGTCAAAGTCATCATTACTGGCATAATAATCACTCCACATGTCTTGTCGTAAGTACTCATTAAAGTATTTTATTCTGAACCGAATACGTTCTTCTTCAAACTCAATATAATGCCCTAATTCTTTGCTTAAAGCCCAACGGAAAAAGTAATTAGAGTAGAAACCAATCGAAAACACACAGTCGACACCCACCGAGTCGGCCGTTCGGTCACAAAGCTGGTATTCGCTATTTTCGAGCTGTACGAGGTCTTGATCGTAAACACGTTTTGGTAAAATATGATTAGATTCATGAAACAAATCAATGATTTCGAGCAGACATTCGGTATCTCTCGAATCTACGGTTTGTTCATCGCTTCTGGGTGATTTCCCTTGAAAAAGAGCCTGTGGACTCTTCTGGTCTTTGGCATCGAATATGGGCTGTACTACCCAAATCTTGCTCTCCTTTTTGATACCAAAAAAACTTCGCAAATTCAGCGAAAACTGGCTAATATACTCTTGAGGATTGCTATAACCCAAAAATTTAATAAAAAGAGACAAATAATCGTCCTGAAAATTGACTATCTTCTTTTGTTGTACCTCGTTCATTTTCCGCCACAAATACATGTTATTAAATGTGGCCGAAAACGACAATTGAGTTATTTCTTCGAGAATCAACTGAAAGTAGGTTTTTTCCGACACAGGCTCTAGCATTTTCCAGATAGCCGTTTCCGAGCCACGGTAGGTCATGCCCCTCGATGCCAATTCATTTTGTAGCTTGCCTTTTACCTCAAAATACAATTTCTCACATACGTTTTTTTCTATATTCATCTGTATCAATGTATTCCAATATGTTCCATTTTGTTACAAAAATAGTACAATTAATCGAAAACTTTCTTTATGAAAATAGAACAAAACAAATAAAAAATTACACTCAACCATTTATACTTTTGTAGCACTTAATCGGAAAAACATAAACTGCTTGAGCGTTAAAAAATTTTGTTTGGATAACGTATTGAGCCTAAAATCATTAAGATGAATAGTAAACTAATACTTTGGGCAGTAACAGTTGGGTTGGGTGGATTTTTGTTTGGGTTAGATACCGCCGTTATTTCGGGGGCAGAGCAAGAAATTCAGAAACTTTGGCACCTTGATAGCTGGACACACGGCTTGGCGGTGGCTATTGCTTTGTACGGAACAGTGCTAGGGGCAGCCTTTGGGGGTATTCCTGCCGATAAGTTTGGCCGACAAAAAACTTTGCTTTGGATTGGTATTTTATTTTTTGTTTCCTCGGTTGGAGCGGCTCTGGCCAATAGTGTAAACATTTTTATGTTGTTTCGTTTAGTTGGCGGCTTGAGTATCGGAGCTTCGTCGGTGGTAGCACCTGTATATATTTCTGAGATTGCTCCGCCCAAGTACCGTGGCCGTATGGTAATTTCATTCCAAGCCAATATTGTATTTGGTATTTTGATTGCCTATATCTCTAATTACTTGCTAGAAGGTGGTGCCGACTCTTGGCGTTGGATGCTCGGAATTGTAGCGATTCCATCCTTATTATTTTCTGTTTTGATGCTCTTGACTCCCGAAACACCAAGATGGTTGTTGCTTTATAAAGGCGACGAGCAAAAAGCACGAGAGGTATTAGCTATTACAGAAGATTCTGTGGATGAAGCCGTTAAAGAAATCATGACTTCGGCAAAAGAAGAAAACAAGAATCATCAAGAGTCTATTTTCTCAAAAAAATATACTTTGCCTTTATTACTTGCATTTTTATTTTCATTTTTCAACCAGCTCTCGGGTATCAATGCTGTTATTTATTATGCTCCACGTATTTTTGAAATGACAGGATTAGGCAAAGAAAGTGCTTTGTTATCGACGGCTGGGATTGGGGTATTCAACTTAATTTTTACCATTATTGGCTGGTATTTGATTGACCGCTACGGCCGTAAATTATTGATGTACATTGGCTCTATTGGCTATATTATTTCATTGGCGTTGATTGCTCTAGCCTTTTTCAACGAATCTTATACGTATGTTCCTTATTATGTATTTGCCTTTATTGGGGCTCATGCTATCGGACAAGGCTCGGTAATTTGGGTATTTATTTCTGAAATATTTCCTAATTCGGTACGAGCATCGGGTATGGCTTTTGGTTCGTTGACCCACTGGGTATTTGCCGCCTTAATTGCCAACTTCTTCCCATTTTTTGCCGATATGTTGGGTGGTGGGCCTATTTTCGCCTTCTTTAGTGGAATGATGGTTTTCCAGTTAATCTATGTTTGGAAAATGATGCCCGAAACCAAAGGCGTTTCTTTAGAAGATTTACAAAAACAACTTATTAAGTAAATGAAGGAATGAAGGAGAATTGCATCTCAATATTTTGAGTTCCACAAATACTAACTTTTTTTTCAAAAATTCACTAATTCACAACTCACTAAATCACTAAATCACTAAATGAACAACCCACTACTCTCAATATATATTCTATGAATTTACAGTTAAAAAAAATACAGCATATTGGTATTCCTGTTACAGATTTGGGGCGTTCAATTCATTTTTATGAAGGCTTAGGATTCAGGAATGTTATGTCGTCGACTTTCGAGCATGCCGACGGGCAAGGGCAAGTAGCTATGATGCAAAGCGGTGATATTATCATAGAGATTTATCAAATGCCTGCTACAGTATTGACCGAAATCGCTACCCGAAAAGATGGTCATGTCGACCATCTGGCTTTTGATGTAGCCGATATAGATACTGTATTTCAGCTTTTACAACAAAATGGTTATCAAATATTAGAAGAAGCTCCTGTTTTTTTACCTTTTTGGCAAAACGGTTGTAAATACTTCAATATACTTGGCCCAGACGGCGAGCGATTAGAGTTTAACCAAATACTATAGAAAGTTTATTTTATTATTTGCGATTTTATTTATCTATCAAAATTTGTCTTCCTAAAAATATGTCAAACTCAACTTTACAAACGGCTCCACATATTTGTTGCTTTGGAGAAGTACTTTGGGATATGCTCCCGTCGGGTAAACTCCCAGGAGGAGCTCCAATGAACGTTGCTACCCATCTACAAAATTTGGGAATTCCAGCCAAAATGATTAGCCGAGTTGGGAATGATACTTTGGGAGAAGAAATAAAAGCATTTCTTCAATCTAAAAACTGTACAACTGATTGGATTCAAACCGATGAAAATGCGGCTACAGGTTGGGTAAAAGTACAGCTTTCTGAAAAAAATGAGGCCAGTTATACCATTGTACACCCTGTGGCATGGGATTTTATCGAAGCTACTGCTGCCACACAGCACTTGGTAAATACTGCATCTGCGATTGTATTTGGTACACTGGCTTGCCGAGACGAAGCTTCTGAAGGAGCATTGATTGCTTTGTTAGATAATATTCCGACAAACTCCAAAACGCTTAAAGTTTTTGATGTCAATTTGCGTCCACCACATTATGCTAAAAAGCTTATCGAAAAACTTTTATCGTACGCCGATTTGGTAAAAATGAATGAAGATGAGCTAAAAATTATTGCAGGATGGTACAATATAGAGGGTAGCGAAGAAAGCCAATTGAGTGCTTTACGAGCCACTTTCGGCTTACAAACGATTATCGTAACCAAGGGTGGCGATGGTGCTATTTTGTTACGCCAAGAAGACGATGGCCGTGTAGCATTTTATACCCAGAAGGGCTATTCGGTACAAGTAGCAGATACCATTGGTAGTGGCGATTCTTTTTTGGCAGGCTTTCTCAAAAATATTATGTCGGGACGTAGCTCGGAAGAGGCCCTTGATTTTGCTTGTGCATTAGGAGCAGTTGTGGCTTCGTACAGTGGTGCAAACCCTCCTATCACCGAACACCATATTGCAGCCATGCAGGCTACCAAACTCAAAGCGATAGCAGAATAAGCCTATCGCCCCAAAAATCTTATTACCTTATTATCTCCCTTAAAACTAAGTTCAATTCATTGGTACAACTTAAAAAATGGGCTATGGACACATAGCCCTGTTCCCAAAGCACACGTTAACCATTTTTTAATCTATCAACCATGTACCCAAAAGGTGCATGGTTGTGTTTTTTTAGCGCCACTGAACTATAGGCAAACCAGCATGTTGCCAAGCATCCAGACCTCCCTGTAAATTGTAGACCTCCTGAAAGCCTAATTGTTGCATCAGTTCTACGGTTTGACCACTTCGGCCGCCAACGGCACAATACACAAAAATAGGCTTTGTTTTATCTAATTTTTGTAGTGATTGCTCAAAATCAGGAGCCATGAAGTCTAGTTGAATAGCTCCCTTTATGATGCCACGAGCTACCTCTTCGTTGGTACGTACATCCAAAATTATTTTCTGAGGTGTTTTAGCCATCAAATCACTAAATTCATCTGGAGCTAAATCATGGGCATTTTCAGGATGCTGACAGGCCAACATACTCCATAAAAAGAAAATAGCAACCCCTATTAATTTTATATTCATTTCAGTTTTATTATTTTTTATCTACAAACATGCTCTTTATTTTTTCAAAAAGCTGTGACAAATGTTACATAATTTAATAACTACTCTCACATAACAACTATTTTTATCAAGGTAGTGAGCTGAAAGATAAAAACCGTTTTAATGGAAGGTTTGGTTGATAAAATTCCTGCAACACTATTATAAATCAGGATTTTTAAGATGAATGCAGCTTTTTGACTATGCTTCTAATAAAAGCTTGCTTATTATACAGCTCCATTGCTACTTGATTATCAAAACCCTATACTAAAATCCTCAACCTAGTTATTCCCCAACATCAGCTAATTGACAAAGCACTTTTGTATCTTTGCATCCTTAAAGTATTTATCAACAAAACCCCAACCATTCCTTTGAACAATTTTATTCAGCAATATAAGAAAGAGTTTATTGCCACCCTCAATTTAGCACTTCCTATTATTACAGGCCAAGTCGGCGTAATGTTAATGGGTTTTGCCGATACCGTCCAAGTAGGACGTATGAGCCAAGGAGCTGTACAAGCCTTGGCAGCATCGGCCGATGCCAATGGTATTTTCTTTATTATTGCCATTATTGGGTATATCTGTTTACAAGTAGTAGCTCCTTTAGTTTCTTCAGCACAATCAGCCAATCAACCTGCCGAATGTAAGCAGTTACTCAAAGCAAGCATTATTGTTTCACTGATAATCAGTGTTTTATGTGGCACTTTGATTATAGTTTTAGGATTAAATATAGAGTTACTTCGCCAACCTATCGAAATTAAAGCCATAACCCAAGAATACCTTTGGATTATTGTGGTATCGATTATACCTTCTTTTATTTTTTCGGCTATCAAAAGCTTCACCGATGGGTTATCTTATACAAAAGTAGCAATGTATATTACCCTGAGTGCTTTGATTTTGAATATCATTCTTAATCATATCTTGATTAATGGTTGGGGTATTATTCCTGCCTTGGGACTCAACGGGGCGGGCTATGCTACCCTCACAGCTAGAACTTATATGGCAATAGTCCTTATTATTTATACTTTCAGGAGTAGTCTTTTCAAGCCTTATTTAGACGCTAAAATTGCAGTAGACCACACCAAAACACTGGTAATAAAAATTCTTAAACTTGGTATTCCTAGTGGTTTTCAGGGTTTTAGTGAAGTAGCCGCATTTTATGGTGCTGTGGTTATGATGGGTTGGATTAGCCTACATCATAAAGCTGCTCATCAAATTGCTATTGGCTTTGTATCGCTAACTTATATGGCAGCAACGGGTATTGCTGCGGCTGGGGGTATTCGTGTGGGAATGGGTATGGGCGAAAGAAACAAAACGGCCGTTCTCAAATCAGGTACTGCCGCCTTGCTAATGGGTATTATTTTTATGGGAATTTGTGGCCTTATTTTCCTTACTTTCAACGACTTCTTGGCAAGTTATGTCAAAGATGAAAGGGTGATTACATTAGCAGCCGAACTAATTATTTGGGGGGGCATTTTTCAGCTATTTGATGGTATCCAAGCTGTAAGTTTGGGTATTCTTAGAGGAATCGCCGATGTAAATATTCCTACGGCTATTACTGTAATTGCTTACTGGATTGTGGGCTTACCTTTATGCTATTTGCTGGGTTTTAGCCTAAAGCTCGAACATATTGGGATTTGGATTGGCCTTACGCTAAGCCTAATGGTGTCGGCAGGGCTATTGAGCTGGCGTTTTTATAAAAAAGCCAATGCTATGAAATTGTAATTATAGCATAAATAGCTTGTATAAAAAACACGAAGTTTCTTCAAAAAATAGCTTTATGAAACTTCGTGTTTTTGTATACCGATAAATACCTTATGTACTAAGTTTTTTCAAAAACCTATACAGTCTATTTACCTAAGGCAATTTTGAGATGAGCCAAATGGTGCTGACCATGCCAAACACCCATATCCAAAGCATCGTTGAGGGATAAATAAATTTTGCGAATAGGATGGTAATAGCCTTTCTGAAAATCTTCTTCTGACATTTGGTCTAGCAAATATCCCCAACGCTGGTGCGTTCCTTCCAATAAAGTTAAAGAAAACTCAATGGGTGCATTTTTGGCTTCATCCAAATTAGCCCAAGCATCTATTTTGGCCACTACAGCTTCAGAATTGGCTTCGGTAAGAGCGTGCTTAAAACGAATATAGTGCAAAATGTGCATATCGGCTACATGATGAATCAATTGGCGAACTGTCCAGCTACCTTCTCGGTACTGTTTCAACAAATCTTCATTGCTTAAATTGGCCGTAATAGCCTTATATTGAGCTGGGATTGTTTTGAGGATAGCAATTTTTGCTTGAATTTCGTCCCAAGAATATTGCTCTTGGGGAGTCCATTTTCCAATAGGAAACTGTAATGCTTGTAATTCCATAAGCTGATTGATTATTTTGGAGAGGCTATACGGTTATGCCTTTTGATAAGATAACGCACAAAAGTAAAAAAGCTTTCCATCACTGGAAAGCTTTTTATGATTACAATACAATATTTACGATACGCTTTGGTACAACAATCACCTTTTTAGGTTGTTTGCCATCTAGCCATTTCTGTACTATTTCGTTGGCCAATACACCTGCCTCAATATCCGAGCTTGGCGTATCAACAGCAAAAGAAATATTTGTTCTTACTTTACCATTGATAGAAATTGGGTATTCAAAATTAGCTTCTACCAAATACGAAGGTTCAAATTTTGGGAAAGATGCTTTTGAAACAGTTCCAGCTTCATGCCCCAACAAAGCCCATAATTCTTCTGATAAGTGCGGTGTGTACGACGACATCAAAACAACTAATTGCTCTAAAATTTCTTTCTTAGAGCATTTCAACGAACTCAAGTCGTTCACACAAATCATCAAGGTAGACACAACGGTATTGAATGAATAACGCTCTAAATCGTCTTCAATCTTTTTGATAGCCGTGTGCAATACCTTCAATTCGTCTTTGGTAGCTTTTTCGTCTTTTACTTTCCAGTTGCCCTGTTCGTCATAAAACAAACGCCAAACTTTTTTGATAAATCTGAAAGAACCATCAATACCGTTGGTATTCCAGGGTTTGGCTTGTTCTAATGGCCCTAAAAACATTTCGTACAAACGCAGCGTGTCGGCTCCTACTCTGTCTACCAATACATCTGGATTTACGACATTGTATTTTGACTTTGACATTTTTTCAACCTCGACACCACAAACATATTTATCGCCAGCCTCAAGGATAAACTCGGCCTCTGCAAAATCAGAACGCCAAGCTTTGAAAGCTTCAATGTCTAAAACATCATTATTTACAATATTTACATCTACGTGCAAGGGTGTTACTTCGTGTTGGTCTTTCAATCCTGCCGAAACAAATACAGGTTTTTTGCCTTCACCTACCGATGATTTTACACGATACACAAAGTTGGAACGCCCTTGAATCATACCTTGATTAATCAATTTTTTGGCAAATTCTTCTTCTTTTACCAAACCTAAATCTTTCAAGAATTTGTTCCAAAAACGGCTATATAATAAGTGTCCCGTAGCGTGTTCAGAACCGCCAATGTACAAGTCTACAGCTTGCCAGTAATTGATAGCCTCTTGGCTAGCAAATTCCTTTTCGTTCTGTGAGTCCATATAACGATACCAATACCATGACGAACCTGCCCAACCTGGCATAGTACTTAGTTCGTATTCGTATTTATCTTTGTATTTCCAGCCAGTAGCACGCCCCAAAGGAGGCTCACCTGTTTCGGTTGGTAAATATTTATTGATAGCAGGCAATTCTAAAGGCAAGTCGGCCTCGTCAATCAAATAAGGCAAACCCTCTTTAAAATATACTGGCACAGGTTCGCCCCAGTAGCGTTGACGGCTAAATACTGCATTACGCAAACGGAACTGTGTTTTTCCTTTTCCTAAGCCTCTTTCTTCAAGCCATTTTGTCAAAGTAGCCGTGGCTTCTTTGTATTCCATACCATTGATAATCCCCGAGTTGATATATTTTCCTTCTTTGGTATTATCGGCTTGTTTTTCAATATCTTTCTGAGCATCCAAAATCGGAATAATAGGCAAGCCAAAATGCGTTGCAAAATTCCAGTCACGTTGGTCGCCCGAAGGTACACCCATTACAGCACCCGTTCCGTAGCCCGCCAATACATAGTCGGCCAAGAAAATAGGCACTTTTTCGTCGTTGAAGGGATTGATTACATAACTACCTGTAAACGCCCCCGACACTTTTTTCACTTCCGAAACTCGGTCTAATTCAGAACGAGATTTTGCCCAATTAACATATTCTTCTACTTCAGCTTTTTGAGCTTCGGTTGTCAAAAAGGGTACATATTCGTGTTCGGGGGCTATCACCATAAAGCTTACCCCAAAAATAGTATCGACACGTGTCGTAAATACCTCGATATATGCTGGAGCACCCTCTGTAACTGTTTCTGGAGCTACCTTAAAGCGAACCGAAGCCCCTTGCGAGCGGCCAATCCAGTTGCGTTGTTGTTCTTTGATAGCATCCGACCAGTCTACTTCCTCAAGGCCATCAATCAGGCGGTTGGCATAGGCTGTAATTCGCATAGCCCATTGCTTCATTTTTTTCTGTTCAACAGGGTATCCTCCACGTTCCGAAACACCGTCTTTTACTTCGTCGTTGGCCAATACTGTTCCCAAAGCTGGACACCAGTTTACCACCGATTCGTCTGGGAACGTTAAGCGGTACTTCAATAGCAACTCTTGCTGCTCGTGACCCGACATATTATTCCAATCTTCGGCTGTAAAAATAGGGGTATCTTCGTCGCAAGCAGCATTGATATCTGCATTACCCAACTTACTGAATTGAGTTACCAAACCCGAAATAGGTAAAGCTTTGTCAGCGTCTTTGTCGTAATAATGCTTAAATAATTGCATAAAAATCCACTGCGTCCATTTATAAAATTTAGCATCGGATGTTCTTACCTCGCGTGACCAGTCATAGCTAAAGCCAATTTGTTTTAGTTGACGAATATAAGTAGCAATATTTTCTTCGGTGGTAATAGCAGGGTGTTGTCCTGTTTGAATGGCATATTGCTCGGCAGGAAGCCCAAACGAGTCGAAGCCCATTGGGTGCAATACGTTAAATCCCTTCAAACGACGGTAACGACTAATGATGTCGCTGGCAATATATCCTAGTGGGTGGCCAACATGCAAGCCTGCACCCGATGGGTACGGAAACATATCCAAAACATAATACTTAGGTTTTGAATGGTCTATCTCAGTCTTGTAAGTTTGGTTTTCATCCCAAAAATTACGCCATTTCTGTTCTACTTCTCTAAAATTGTATTCTGCAGACATTTCTTCTAAATGTTGAATGAGTTAAGGATAAAGTGGATTGCACTTTACACTCGAAAATTTCTGCAAAATTACAGATTTTTTATGGGAAAAGACTTGCTTGCAGAAACAGATAATCAAAATAGATATGGATAAATCGCTTTTTTATCAAAATCTAACACATTATTTCTTTACGAGTATAGGATAAAACAAGGAATGTTACTTTCTTGCCTTTGCAAAGGCACAACTATTAGCCCCTACAAATAGTACAAAAAATGCTATAAGTATTTGTGCTTATTTGAAGCGTATATCTTTCGCAAAAATGGCGTATTCAGTATTTATTAGGCTTTTTCTAGCTGATTATTATACGTTTTAGGAAATCTAAAAAAAAGACAATTACAACGTAATATATTACCTAAAAAATTCAGAAAAACAACTTATTTAAAAATAACACAAATTTTATTTTGTTTTTATCTTATTTTAAAATACTATTACTATATCATTCCACATACTTCCAAAGATTATACTGAATAAAATATTATAAAAAGAATGAAAACTAAGTATAAACAATCATTCTGATGTAGTAAAAAAATAACCATTTTTATAGTTTACTTCCAAAAACAACTCTTTATAGATCATATAACACTGTTGATATTTGAGGCAGACAAACGTCTGTTTAATGATATTGAATACCCCCTTTTTACTGGGAGTGATGTTACTTTTTTTACCTTAACGAATCATCCATTTTTTAACAAGTCCTTAAATATCAAATTGGCTCGATATGGTATTACATATCACTAAGATTGGTATTGAGCCCATTTATTTTTAGTCAACGTTTACTCTTGTACGTTATACGAGGGGTGTCCCACTTTTGCCATAAATTATCATTCAAACACTATCATTATGAGGAAATTAATACTAACTATTATCGGATTCTGTACATTTTTGCTGGGCTGTAATATGGTAAATGCCCAAAACAAACTATTGACTGGAAAAGTCAGCGATACCAAAGACCCCATGCCTGGGGTAACAGTGGTGCTAAAAGGCACAAAAATTGGCACTGTTACCAACGAGGCAGGTGAGTTTAAACTGAATGTTCCTAAATCTGGCGGTACGCTAACGTTTTCGTTTGTAGGGTTTACGAGCAAAGATGTAGAAATAGGCAATAATACAACTTTCGATATTTTACTTCAATCAGACATTACGCAATTGGCCGAGGTAGCAGTAGTAGGCTCACGAAATGCCAGACGTACCCAGCTCGACACACCCGCACCTGTCGATATTATTTCGGTAGCCGAAATTTCATCAACAATGCCTCAGCCAGATTTGGCTCAGATGCTAAAACAAATTGCGCCCTCATTTAATGCTCTTCAGGCTATTGGAGGCGACCTAGATTCGCACGTGGTGCCTGTTCAGCTCAGAAACCAACCACCCAATCAAACCCTTTTGTTGGTCAATGGTAAACGCCGCCACGTTTCGTCATTGTTGCAGCTTTATAACAAAACAGGCCCATCTACATCGGCCGACTTAATGACGATTCCTTCTATTGCCGTCAATAAGGTGTCTATTCTGCGTGACGGAGCTGCTGCTCAGTATGGCTCAGATGCCATTGCAGGGGTTATGAACCTTGATTTAAAAAGTAGTGTCAACGAGCTAACTGCTAGTTATTACACTTCGATTTTTAAGGCTGGCGATGGGCTTACCAATCAGTTTATGGTCAATTATGGCTTACCATTGGGTACAAAAGGTGGTTTTATCAATATTTCGGGCGAATTTACACACCGCAACAAAACCTCACGTACACCCGACGGTGGCTATAATGGGTCTATTTATGGCAATGCGTATTTGAACAATACTATCAAAGACGAATACGGAAAGATTATTGTGACCAACCCCGAAGCTCTGGCCAGTCCCGACAATGCTGCTTTAAAAACCGATGAAGGTTTGTTAAAGGCCAGAGGCTTAACACGCGACGATTTTCAAATGATTAATGGCTTGAGCCAAATGACCAACGGTACAGTTTTTGCTAATTTAAGCCTCCCTATTTCATCTACAAGTCGTTTTTATGCCTTTGGTGGGCTCAATTATCGCAATACTCTTAGTGGCTGTTATTATCGTTTTCCTCGCCAGCTCGACCGCTCAAATTATGCTGTATATCCTAACGGATATTTGCCCCAGTTAACCTCAAGTATTGCCGACAAGTCGTTGTCGATGGGTTTACAAGGAAAAATTGGCGTATTTGATATTGATTTTAGTAATACTTTTGGCTCAAGCAACTTTGACTATGGTATGACCAACACACTCAATGCGTCGTATGGCTCGGAGTCGCCAACAACCATGAGCTTAGGAGCAAATACTTTTACCCAAAATACAACCAGCTTGGCCTTTTCTCATTATTTTAACGACCCCCTCAATGGGGCGGTAAAGGGTATCAACGTGGCTTTTGGTACTGAAATGCGTGTCGAAAACTTTGCGATCAAACAAGGCCAAGAAGAGTCTTATACAAAAGGAACAGCAGGTATTTTTGTAGCTCCTAGCGACAACTTTAACTATACCCAAAATATCAATCCCGATGTAAAAGACGACAAAGGCAACGACATTATTTTATCAAGAAAAGGCGACAAATTAGACTTTAAAAACTATTCGGCAAACTGCCAATGTTTTAGGGGCTTTGCTCCCAATCAAGCTATAGATGCCAAACGAGATGTGGTAGCGGGGTATGTCGATGTAGAAGTAGATGTTAACAAAAAACTCTTGCTGGCCGCAGCTACTCGTTTTGAGCGTTATAGCGATTTTGGTAGTGTAATCACTGGAAAGTTTGCAGCAAGATATTCTATTTTTGACAATTTCAATATCAGAGGTTCTGTAAGTAATGGTTTCCGTGCTCCTAGTTTACATGAATTATACTATGCCCAAACCTCTACGGTATTTACGCCACAAGGTGTACCATTCGACGTAGGTTTCTTTACCAACGAAAGCTCGGCAGCAAAGGCTTTGGGTATTCCTAAATTAAAGCAAGAAAATTCGCAAAATGCAAGTTTGGGTTTTGCTCTACAACCTCTACAAGGCTTAGAAATTACTACTGATGCCTATATTTTTACGGTAAAAGACAAAATTATCTTGACAGGCAACTTTGAAGGACCAGCAGTGGGCGGTCGTTTAAAAAGCGTTATTGGCGAAGGGGCCGCTCAGTTTTTCACAAATGGTGCCGACGTAAAATCAAAAGGGTTGGATTTGGTAGTCAACTATACCAAAATGTTGGGTACTAAAAAGATGATTGCCACTTTTGCAGGCAACTGGAACAAAGTTGAATTTGTAGCGGTTCATCCAGCCAAATTAAATGTAGGAACAGATGGTACATTGACCGAAGCCCAAATTCAAGATTTGTATTTGAGCCGTTCGGTACGAGCCAGCTATGAAGAAGGTAACCCTCGCCAAAAATATATTGCCTCGTTTACATTGCTCGACAAAAAATGGTCGGCTATGGTACGTGGTATTTATTATGGCTCGGTGTATTCTCGTAGTTCGTACGACGATGGCAACGGCAACTACTATGACTATAAACTAGCCGCTCGTACAACAGTAGACCTGAGCCTGGGATACGAGCTTATTAAAGGACTTAAACTATCGGTTGGTGGCGACAACTTATTTGACGTGTACCCAACCAGAATATTACCAGACTTGACAGACAACAACCGCTTTGGTTATGAAAACTACCAAATGGGTTTTCAAGGTGCCAGTTATTATGCCCGCTTAAACTATAAATTCTAATAATGAACCAATTCAACTAATACTATTTTAAACTTGATTACATCCACAGCCGACTATCATTTGTTATGGTCGGCTGTATTTTTGTATCCATACAATACGCTTATTATCAATACTTTCAGAATAAAAAGTTAGTACAGTTGTTTTGGAAGGTTGCCATTGCTTACTAACTAGCACATTTATTCGTCTGTTTCAGAAGTTCAAATAGCTTTATTTTTAAACCTTAACGTTTTGGCCTTATTGATAGCTCATCAAAAAAACACTTTGTATCTTTGCAGATTAGCAAAAGCCTATTAAATTTGTAGACATTATTGACTTTATAGATAAATGACAGACCAGCAATCTCAAGAACAGCAAATAAACTTACCTAAAAAATCGTCCAAAAACCCCTTTGAAGAGGCTATTGTAAAAATTTGGCAGCGAGAAAGAACAGCCGCCGAGATAATCATTCACATTTTTAATGCCTTGGCATTGATGGTGGTAGGGCATTTTTTATTCAAATATCTTACTGTACAAAATATCACTACAGCTTTTAACGAAGTAACCTCCGACATCCTATTCTATATTATGGCAGGCTTTATTGCCCAAATGGTAGATGGAGCTTTGGGAATGGCTTATGGGGTTACGGCATCTACGTTTTTGGCCAATGTGGGGGTTTCGCCAGCCGTTATTAGTATGAGTGTTCATGCTTCTGAAATCTTTACAAGTGGAGCGTCGGGCTATATGCACCTCAAATTTGGCAATGTCAACTCAAAGCTATTCAAAGCCGTATTGATTCCTGGTGTTATTGGGGCTATTTTGGGAGCTTATTTGTTATCGACTTTGCTAGAAGACTACATTGGCTATGTCAAGCCCGCAGTTTCTTTTTATACACTTTGTTTGGGTATTTTGATTATCAGAAAAGCCTTGATTAAACGCCAAAAAAAGAAACCTATCAAATTAATTGGTCCTTTGGCGTGGTTTGGTGGATTTATGGACAGTATTGGCGGTGGCGGCTGGGGGCCAATTGTTTCCTCAACATTGATTGCTTCAGGGCGACACCCTCGTTATACGATCGGTTCGGTTAACTTGGCCGAGTTTTTTATCTCACTTTCATCATCCCTTACTTTTATCTTTGTTATTGGTTTTTCGCAATGGCAGGTAATTTTGGGTTTAATACTTGGAGGAATGGTTGCGGCTCCTATTGCGGCTAAATTAGCTACCAAGCTTCCTACAAAAGCTTTAATGATAATGGTTGGTATTGTCGTAATATTAGCGTCATTGAAAAAGATTCTAGGATAAGCCTCAAACAATATTTTATACTAAATCTAAAAGCTGTTTGATTTTCCTACCTAGATTTATATTAAGAAATTGGCAGGATTTGTTTTTAAATATACACAACACGTTTCCTCAATCTATCTTTTTTCTATTAGTTGGCGAATGGATTCACCAACTAATAGAAAAACAAAGTGAATAATAAGTTATTCAAAACTCACAAACTAATTCATAATTCACTCATTAAGCACTTCACACAATGGCTTTTGCCAATGCTTTCAAAACCTTATCGTCGACATTGCCGAATAGCGAAACCCCAGAAGCTCCATTTTTCAATGCCAACTGAATTCCCTTCACTATTTCATCTTGACTATCAAAGTCTGGTAAAAACAACCCAGCATACAATGGGAATTTGCCATGTAAGGCTCTTACACCTTCCTCTACAGCATCGCCAATCCAATTAACATCTTCTTTGTAAAACTTATGGTAAATCATCGGGCAAACACCCGTCAAACTCCAATTAGTCCAATCCTGACGAACAATCCTTTTGGCCACTTCTGGTGTTGGAAAAACTGCCGCCGTAATAGGTTTTTTGAAACCAGACGCAGTTTTGGACAAATGATTCACAATGCGAGTAATGTTATCATATCTGAATTTTCGCCAAGATAAATTTTGGTCAGGGTTTTCCTCCAGTTTAATATCTATTCCTTTGATTTCCTTGAATTTACTACGACATGTATCACAATAGCAAAAGTCATATTCGGGCAATTCTTGATTTTGTTTTATACCATAATTTTTCCATAGATTTTGAGGTAAAATTACATCACAATAACGCACATAGTCCAAATGGATACCATCCACATAAGGCTTGCTCAGTTCTGTTTTTACTACATTTTCTAAGTATTCCTTTACCTCTGGGCGAGAAGGACACAGCCAGCGATAATAACCTACATACGGCGGATTGGTAGCACATGACTCACCTTTGCGGTTTACGGCATACCATTCGGGATGCGCTTTGAGTAAGCTTTCTTCACCACGATTCATGGTCCAAATCCAGCGATGAGTTTCTAATCCTTGTTTTTTGGCCAAGGTAAAATGTCTTTCGTCGTCGGCTTCAAAGAAAATACCAGTAATACCATGAGCCCTAAACTGCTTGAATTGGTTGGTAAGGTCTTCGTCTTTGGCTTTATGGTCGGGATTTATCCAAACCCAATTTTTTAAGGCTTTTTTAGGAGGATTCGTTACTAAACCCTTCGCTTGGGCAGACGATACAGGTAAATGCCCCAAGGTTAATGCCCCAAGCCCTACTTGTTTTAAAAAGGTACGCTTTTTCATGTTATTTAGTTTTTATAGAAAATCAATTTTTGGGTAGTATTTCAACAGGGCTTTCAGGCTACCATTACCTCAATACAGCCTCCTGATTAATATGAAGCTTTATATCGCCCTGCTTATTTTGCAATTGTACTGCAAAAGTGTGTTTGGTTGCCTCTATGGCTATCTGATAAGCATCAAGAATACCTTTGTCAACCCCTAATTCTTCGGTATTGAAGGCATATTGGTTGTGTTTAGCAAAATAGCCCTTTTGTAGATGATATATCGTCCAAATAGCTCTTTTGGCTATTTCTCGTTCAGGCAAAGTATAATGGATTGGCTCAGCACCAGCCACTTTTTCTGAGAATATCAAATAGCCCCAACGGTCGGGAATATGCATATCAATAACATCTTGTGGCGACCACACCCAGTTATATTCAGGTAATACACCACTTTGATCAGCTTTTTTCTTCCGCACATATTTTCCATTAACTACCTCATGTTGCCATTCAACCCTTGAAAAATTAATTCGCCACAATGACAAATCTTTAGGAATATCGGCCTCCATACCCATGCTAATAGAGCTAAACGGAATCGCCATCTCAATAGTCCAACGTTTATCCGAATCATTGGCATTGTTGAGTGTACCCTCTATCGAAACAGCCGTTTTTAGGTCTTTTATGTCCCAACTTACCAAGGCATTGCCTCCATTTCGATAAGGTTTTGGTAAGAATAAGTCAAAAGTATTATTGCGGGCGTTTATCTCAAGCTCAAAATAGTTTTGAGAATCACCATCGGGGTCGATAAATACCTCAAAGTCATTTTCCAAAAATACGACTTGGTCTTTTTTGCTCTGATACGCCCAAATATGTTTTTCGTCTAGCTCGGCAACAATATACAAATACTGTTTATCCCAAAGAATCTTGGCTTTGGTAGCCTGTAAAGGCAAAGGTTTTTTATCGCCCTCAATATCGACAAACAAGCTTGTCCACTGGGCTTTTTGCCAAGCTGCTTCAGTAAGTTTTCCGTCGATTTGTAAGGGTTGTGCAGTTTGGTAACAAATATATTGTTGAGGCACAATAGGAGTTTGAGCCAATCCAGTAAACATACTCAGACTAGCTATTCCTGATAAGAATAGATTTTTCATGGTTTTATATTAATAGAAAATTGGAAGTACCTCAAGGCTAAGCTTTTGTTCACAAATTAGGAAGACATTAGCCCCAATACTATATTATTTTGAGAGCGAAACTATACAATAATCAGGTATGAAACTGGTATTTCTGTACGGTTTTGTCTGTTTGACGTTAAATTTAGCCTAAATCTATTCATAGAATAGCTATGTTCGTAGAGCAAAAGGAATACCTTGTTTGTATACTTCAAAGGTTAAGCGTATTTTTTATTATACAAAAAAACCTCGCCAAAAAATCGACGAGGTTTACAGTAATAGCTCTACACCTTATTTTATGTTCACTGAATAGTGAATCTGTAATTCTACATGAAAGTTACATAACCAATTTAGGGAATGCAAAAAAACTTATTATATGGTAATGGGAGGTTTGGGGGGGCGAGTGAAAATAAAAAAGCACTTAACTAAAATAGCTAAGTGCTTGATTATTAAAGTGGAGAAGATGGGGCTCGAACCCACGACCTCTTGACTGCCAGTCAAGCACTCTAGCCAACTGAGCTACATCCCCGTTTTGATGTCTGCAAAATTAAGACAATTGTTAATTTTAACAAAACATCAAGCATATATTTTAGAAATTTAATCTTGCTCCAATGCCACCTTGTGGATGAAAGTAAAACACTGATGGTACTAATTCAACATACGCTCCTACTTCTAAAAAAACAGAAAGTGGCGAATCTGGAGAGAAATATTCTAACCCTGCCGAACCTACCCCCCCCAAGCCTGTAGCGGGAATTTCTTTTTTGTATGCCTGTCCGTTGAAGGTATCGTCGACATAGTATTTACGAGATGTAATTTGTCCACCAAAGCCATAATAGTTTTTAAATCTGCTAGAGCCCATTTGATTATGCCACAAATAAAGACCGCTTACTGCAATACCAGAACCGTCAAAATTACCGCCTTTGTAGCTCCCTTTTACGCCCCAAATACCCCCGTAAATACCTAAATTTAGCTCTAAAGCATTTCTGTCATTTCTTAAATAATTACGAATACTGATACCAGAAGGCTCTCCAATTTTGGCACCTAATGCCCAATCTTTGTTTTGAGATTTGGCAACAAACGATACAGCAAACAAAAGCAGGACTAATACTTGTTTTTTCATGACGATAGGAGTTTTTAATGTAATAATTTATGATTGGTATTGATGAAGATAATTCATTAACACTTTATTTTCTTCTTTCGTTCCGACGGAGATACGTAAGGAATTGTCACATAAAATTACTTTTGAACGGTCACGAACAATGGTTTTGTGTTCTATTAGGTAGTCAAATACAGCCTTGGCATCATTGAATTTCACCAGTAGGAAGTTGGCATCTGATGGGTAGATTTTCTCAACAATAGCCAATTCTGACAATTCTTTTTCTAATTGTGTTCTGTTTTCATTCAATGTTTTTACTGACTCTTCTACAAATGTAACATTATCAATATTTTCAACCAATAGTTTTTGAGTTAGTCCATTGATATTGTATGGATATTTGATTTTGTTCAATAACTGAATTAATCCTTCTTGGGCAAATGCCATACCCAAACGGAGCGATGCCAAACCCCAAGCTTTTGAGAAGGTTTGTAATACCATTACGTTAGGATACTCGTCGAGACTAGGGATAAAAGAAGGTTCATCCGAAAAGTCGTTGTAGGCCTCATCGATTATCACAATTCCTTGTTGGAAGTTTTCGATAATCTGTAAAATAGCCTCTCGGTCGATTAAATTGCCCGTTGGGTTGTTGGGAGAACAAATAAAAATTAACTTCGTTTTAGAGTTAATGGCCTCCAAGATTGCCTCAACATTCAACTGGTAGTCGACTGTTAGCGGTATTTTCTGAATCTGAACATTGTTGACAGATGCACTTACCTCGTACATTCCGTAGGTTGGAGGCAATATAATAATATTGTCGACCTTAGGCTCGCAGGTAAGACGAATCACCAAATCGATAGGTTCGTCAGAGCCATTTCCCAAAAAAATCTGACTTGGACGACAGCCTTTTAGTGGTGCAAGCTTTTCTTTAATAGCCCACTGATAAGGGTCGGGGTAACGATTCCAGTTTTCGGGCGTAGCCGAGCCAATAGGGTTTTCGTTAGCATCTAAAAAAATACCTTCTTTACCCGTATATTCATCACGTGCTGAAGAATAAGGAGCTAAATTTAGAATGTGTGGACGAACCACATTTTTTATATCAAATTGCATAACTATTTCTTGCGTTTTAAAGGTAATAAGTATGAGTGTAGTATGATATATCTTGAGTTTATCCCTTGTTTATCAATAGCTTATCTTAAAAACTAACTTCAACTTATTTTGAATTTAATAATTGCCTGATAACTTATTGCTCTATGTCAAAACTCAGCACTCCTACTACGTGATTTGGATAAAATTTTGTAACAATCTGCAAAAATTTATCCCTCAATCTACCATAACAAATCGATAGACTGTCCTAATCTTACACGAACGGCATTGGCATGAGCCCTAAGCGATTCGGCTTCGGCCATTTCAATAATCGTATTACCTAAATTGTGGATACCTTCTTGAGTGATTTTCTGAACCGTAATTTTTTTAACAAAGCTATCCAAACTTACACCTGAATATGCTTTGGCAAAACCATTGGTTGGCAAGGTATGATTAGTACCTGAGGCGTAATCTCCCGCCGATTCGGGGGTATAGTTGCCCAAGAAAATCGACCCTGCATTGTAGATTTGTTCTGAAAGCTCTTCGGCATTTTCTACCGACATAATCAAGTGTTCGGCAGCATACTGATTGAGCATATCTATAGCAACTTGTTGATTTTCAACCAATACAGCCTGACTATTTTCAAGAGCCTTTGCAGCAAATTCGGCACGAGGCAATAGTGCTAACTGCTGTTCTAAAGCAATATTTACCTTAGCAATAAGTTGCTCGGATGTTGACACCAATAGCACCTGCGAGTCGATACCGTGTTCGGCCTGAGAGAGCAAGTCGGCAGCCACAAAATTAGCATCAGCCGAATCGTCTGCCCATACAGCTACTTCCGATGGCCCAGCAGGCATATCTATGGCTAATCCTTCTTTATTTACAAGCATTTTGGCAGCAGTAACATATTGATTACCAGGCCCAAATATTTTATATACCTGTGGTATAGATTCAGTACCATAAGCCATTGCGGCAATAGCTTGTGCTCCGCCTATTCTAAATATTTTGGTAATACCACACAACTTGGCTGCATACAAAATTGCGGGGTGATTGGATGGCGTACACAACACAACCTCCTTACAACCAGCTATTTGGGCAGGAATACCAAGCATTAATACCGTTGAAAACAATGGAGCTGTACCCCCTGGAATATACACTCCTACTTTCTCGATACCTACCGATTTCCGCCAGCAGGTAACACCTGCGGTAGTTTCTATTTTCTCGGGAGACTGCTTTTGGGCTTGATGAAAAGTTAAAATATTATGATAAGCGTGATGAATAGCCTCTTTCAGAGCTTCAGTCAACTGTTGCTCGGCGGCATCTACCATAGCAGTATCCATGAGCAAGGTATCTAATTGTACTTTGTCAAACTGCAATGCTAAGTCAAAAAGGGCTTGGTCTCCCTCTTTTTTCACCTTTTCAAGGATTGGAATAACCCTCTGTTCAATCACAGACATATCTTGTACAGGACGTGTTAAAATAGCCTTGTAGTCAGATACCTGTGGATATTTTATAATTTTCATATCGAGAATATAAACGTGTTGGGGAGTTAGCGAGTGAATTAGTGATTTGTGAATTAAGAAATCATAAGTGCTATACTATCTTAAAGCAAACACTTTATTGTCAAGCAATTACCAAATACCAAACTTACTTTCAAAGCTCAATCACTAATTCACAACTCCTGTCTAATATATAATTTTTTCGATTGGCATTACTAAAATACCTTCAGCACCAGCCTCTCTTAATTTTTCAATATTTTGCCAAAAATCCTGTTCGGTAATTACAGAGTGCATCGACGACCAACCCTCATCGGCTAAAGGCAAAATAGACGGAGCTTTCATACCTGGCAATAAAGCACGAATCGTTGCAATATTTTCGTTTTTGGTATTCAATACCACATATTTGCTATTTTTGGCACGCTGAACGGCATCAATTCTAAACAAAATTTGGTTAAGAATATCCTGTTTGGCTGCCGACAATTGAGGATAACCAATCATGATAGCTTCAGAACGGAAAATTACTTCTACTTCTTTTAGGCCGTTGCTCAACAAAGTACCTCCCGAGCTAACAATATCACAAACAGCATGAGCCAAACCAATACTCGGAGCAATTTCTACCGAGCCGCTAATTTCATGAATATGAGCATGTACACCATGTTCCTTCAAAAAGTTGCCCAAGATAACAGGATAGGAAGTAGCAATACTTTTTCCCTCTAATTCGCTAACGCCTCCGTAGTTTTCGCTACGTGGAATGGCAATCGATAAGCGACACTTTGAAAAACCAAGTAATTTTACTTCTGAAACCAGTTTGCTTGTCTCAACATGAACGTTTTGTCCGACAATACCAATATCCGCCACGCCGTCTTCTACGTATCCGGGGATATCATCGTCTCTGAGAAACAAAAATTCTGCGGGAAAGTTTGACGAAGTTGCTTTTAATTTGCCTGCTCCATTGTCAAATTTAATACCGCACTCTTTGAATAAATTTAGTGAATCTTCACTAAGGCGGCCCGATTTTTGGACCGCAATTCTTAATACTTCGTTCATTTTCAGCGTCTAACGTTACTCTATTGGATTGTTTTTTGGCATAAATATCATGCTTTGAATAACGTTGGGTGCAAAATTACAGAATCAAGTTTAGCTTTTGGCGTGTTTTGCGGAAAAATGTTACTAGATAAGCCCAATCCGTATTACCTAAATCCAATAGCTGACTGTACCTCAAAGGTATAGGTAGTCTACTGAATATACTGTGCCAGCAAAAGGGCATAATCCTCTCACTACTGAGCAACATACCCAGCCCGACGCTACAAATTTCGGTTTGTGATTAGCTCCTAACCCAATTAAAATTCGTAAATTTGGAGTATATAAAAGCTTGAAATTGGGATGACAGGATCTAAAACAGCCAAACCGTTTTTGAAGTGGGCCGGTGGAAAAACACAACTCATTAACGATATTGAAAGGATATTACCTAAGAAAATTTATAACAATACATTTACATACATTGAACCCTTTGTTGGTAGTGGTGCTGTACTTTTTTGGATGTTGAATAATTTTCCAAAACTTGAAAAAGTAGTCATTAATGACATCAACCAAGACTTAATAAATACCTACAAAATCATTGCATCTCGCCCCCAAGAACTCATTTCAATTCTTGAAATATTTCAACATGAGTTTCATGCTTTGGAAGGTAATGAAGACAATAAAAAAGTATATTACTACCAAAAAAGAGACTTATATAACACCCGAAAACAAGAATCTAGTGAACAAGCAGCTCTATTTATTTTCCTTAATCGTACTTGCTTTAATGGTTTGTACAGAGTGAATCGCAAAAATGAATATAATGTACCAATGGGAGGCTATAAACGACCAACCATTTGCGACAAAGAGAATATTTGGATAGTAAGTGATGCTTTACAAAAAGTTGAAATTTTATGTGGCGACTTTGAAGAAACTTTACATTTGGCTACGCCCAATTCACTTTTTTATTTTGACCCGCCATACAAACCCCTGAGCGAAACATCAAGTTTTAATTCATACGCAAAAGACATATTCAACGACCAAGAACAAATAAGGTTAAGAGATTTTTGTGCCAAACTTGACACGCTAAACCACACTTGGATTTTGAGTAATTCAGATGTTAAAAGTGAAGACAACAGCGATAATTTTTTTGACAACCTATATGCCAATTTTAGTATTCAAAGAGTGGACGCAAGAAGAAATATCAATGCGAATTCTGAAAAAAGAGGCCTATTGAAGGAACTTCTCATTACCAATCAGACGAACAGTAAAAAATATACCAGAGCATTTTAACATTTTCTTATCATAGTTTGCATAGACCCGTTAAAAAGATAAACTCATTCGATATGGTTTTTGCCAATTCTTCTTATTTTTTATCACGCAAAGGATTTATTCCTGCAAAATACATACTCTGTACCCTAAATCAAATAGGCTATTGAAAACATCATTGGATACCAAAATCCATTTATAACTCATATTTGTTTTGTAATTTATACTCCCTACTTTGGGGTTTGTCCTTTTGCCCAAAATCCATTAACTTGTCAATACTTTTCTCAAACAAGAGGCTTTTCGCCATTGGCCTTCAACTAAACATCAACATGAAAAAACTGTTATTGATTTTAGCACTTTTACCTTTTCTCTGTAGAAGTCAAAGCCCTACCTCGCCATATACGTATACCCTTTCGCAAGACTCGGCTTATGTAAGAAATAATTATACCAAATCTGAATACATGGTACAAATGCGAGATGGTGTCAAATTGTTTACACAAGTATATGCTCCCAAAAACAACGTTACCAAGCATCCTATCTTGATTCAACGAACGCCCTATAGCTGTTTGCCTTATGGCGACGACAAGTTCAAAAAGCGAGTAGGCCCCAATCCTTTTATGTTACGCCAAAATTATATTGTGGTGTATCAGGACGTGCGTGGCCGATGGGCTTCTGAAGGTAAATTCAAGGAAATGACACCGCATATTGACAAAAAATTAAGCTCAACCGATATTGACGAAGCTAGCGATACCTTCGATACGATTGATTGGCTGGTAAAAAACATAGCCAACAACAATGGCAAGGTTGGGCAATGGGGAATTTCGTACCCTGGCTTTTTTACTTCGGCAGGGAGCGTGTCTGAGCATCCAGCCCTCAAGGCATCTTCGCCACAAGCCCCTATGGCCGATCTCTGGCGTGACGATGCCTTCCATTTGGGTGCGTTTATGATTGCGGCTAATTTTGGGTTTTATAACTTTTTTCAAGAACAAACACAACCTATCAAAAATCGTCCTGCTCCTTATTTTCAGTTTGAAAGCCCCGATGGATATGATTTTTACTTGAAAATGGGGCCTACCAAAAATGCAGAAGATTTGTATTACAAAAAACGTAATGTTTATTTTCACGAAAACTTTGAACACCCCGACTTTGATGCTCACTGGCAACAAAGAAATATTTTACCCCACCTCAAAAATATCAAACATGCTGTAATGGTAGTAGGTGGCTGGTACGACGAACAAGATTTGTTTGGAACGTTCAATACTTATAAGGCTATTGAAAAACAAAACCCTAATAACAACAATATTTTTGTAGTTGGGCCTTGGGTACACGGTGGCTGGGCTGGCTCGTCGGGACAAACGTTGGCCGATGTAGATTTTGGGTCAAAAACATCGCCTTATTATCAAGAAAATATCGAAGCAAAATTCTTTCATCACTATTTGATAGACGACTCTCAGCCACTGAATTTGCCCGAAGCTACCCTTTTTGAAACAGGAACAAACCGCTGGAGAAGTTTTGATACGTACCCTCCCAAAAATACACAAAACCAATCGCTCTATTTGCAATCGCAGGGCAAACTTAGCTTTAGTAAACCTACCAACGAAAAGGGAGCTACCGAATTTTTGTCAGACCCTAATCGTCCTGTTCCTTTTTCTAGCAAAATCAATGATGGCTTTTCGGCCGATTATATGATTGAAGACCAACGATTTGCCTACCAACGACCTGATGTAATTAGCTTTGAAACCGAAGTTCTTGAAAAAGACCTTACTTTGGTAGGCAATATTTTGGCTCAACTAAAAGTATCTACTACAGGTACTGATGCCGACTGGGTAGTAAAGGTAATCGATGTGTACCCCAACGACACCCCCGAAAATCCTAATAAACCTCAGGTAGTTTATGGGGGGTATCAGCAATTGGTGCGTAGCGAGATTATCAGAGGTAAATACCGCAACAATATTAGCAAACCTGAGCCGTTTGTGCCTAATAAAGTTACTGATGTAAACTTTGAGCTTCAAGACGTGTTGCATACTTTCAAAAAAGGTCATAAATTGATGGTACAAATCCAAAGCTCGTGCTTTCCTTGGGCAGACCGCAACCCTCAGAAATTTGTCAATATTTTTGAAGCAAAAGAATCTGATTATCAAAAAGCTACACACAAAGTATACCACAATAAGTTGGCAAGTTCGTTTTTGAGAATTGGTATTTTAGAAGATAAATAGACATCCATTCAACATTCACAAAACATGAAAAATTTATTTCTTTTTCTATTATTGGCACTTACAGTCCAAACAGCTATTGCCCAAAAACCAAGCATAGCCCAACTGGATTCGGCTTTTGTACGCCAGAATTATGTAAAATTTCAGTATCAAATTCCGATGCGAGATGGCATAAAGCTATTTACGAATGTATATGTACCCAAAGATGCCGCCGAAAACAATAAATACCCAATCGTGATGCAGCGTACATGCTATGATGTGTCGCCTTATGGCAAAGATGAATACCCCAATGTGTTGTACTATTCTCGTTATATGATGTATGAAAAATTCATTTTTGTTGAGCAAGATGTACGTGGCCGATGGATGTCGGAAGGCACTTGGACCAATATGACACCGCATATTGCTAACAAAAAAAGTAATACCGATGTCGATGAAGCCTCCGACACCTACGATACGATTGACTGGTTGGTAAAAAATATTCCTAACAACAATGGACGTGTAGGGCAATATGGTATTTCGTACCCAGGTTTTTATACGATTGCGGGTGCATTGTGTGGTCATCCTGCCCTTAAAGCTTCGTCGCCACAAGCTCCAGTTTCCGACTTTTTCTTCGACGATTTTCACCATAATGGTGCATTTACTATTGGTTATGGCCTTACTTTCCCTGTATTTGGTATCAAACCACCCAAACCCACAACCGAGTCTTGGTACGACGATAAATTTCCCAAACGCAACACCCAAGATGGTTTTGACTGGTACAAAACTCAAACCCCTCTCAAAAATTTAGGAGCTAATTATAAGGATAATTTCTTTTGGCAAGAACACGTCGAGCATCCTAATTATGATGATTTCTGGCAAAAAAGAAGTATTATTCCTCATCTAAAAAATATCAAAAATGCTCCTGCCATTATGGTAGTAGGTGGCTGGTTCGATGCCGAAGATTTGTACGGGCCTTTGACGATCTACAAAAACGTAGAAAAATACAATACTGGCAATTATAATACCATTGTAATGGGGCCTTTTGGACATGGCGATTGGGCTCGTGAACGGGGCAATCATCTGCATTCAAATGTTTATTTTGGCGATAGTATTTCTACTTTTTTCCAAAAAAACATAGAACTCAAATTTTTCAAGCATTTTCTAAAAGACAATGGCGATGGAAAAACAGGTTTGCCAGAAGCGTATTTGTTTGATACTGGTAAAAAACAATGGGAGGAGTTTAAAGAATGGCCTGTAAAAACTTCGCAAAAAGTTAACTTCTACCTTAGCAACGACGGTAAGTTGAGCCAAACACAACCCAAAGCGGGCTTTTCGGAGTTTGTTTCTGACCCTAACAAACCAGTACCTTATACCGAAGACAACAAGCAACTTTTTGGCTTTACACCAAGAGCTTATATGAGCGAAGACCAACGCTTTGCAGGAAGAAGAACCGACGTTTTGACTTTTGAAACCGATGTACTTACTGAAGATATTACCCTAGGTGGCGAAATTATGGCTAAACTAAAAATTGCAACAACTGGTACCGATGCCGACTGGTTTGTGAAGCTTATCGACGTGTATCCTGGCGATGAAAAAAATACGCCTTATACACCAAAACACATTACATTGGCAGGATACCAACAGATGGTTCGTAGCGAAGTCATGAGAAGTCGCTTTAGAAACAGCTTTTCAAAACCTGAACCACTCAAGCCAAATCAGGTAACAGATATTAACTTCCGTTTGCAAGATGTATTGCATACTTTCAAAAAAGGACATAAAATTATGATTCAGGTGCAGTCTACGGTATTTCCGCTATTTGATATAAATCCTCAAAAATATGTAGAAAATATCTACAAAGCCGATGCCAAAGATTTCCAAAAAGCTACTCATAAAGTATATAGCAATAGTGCCATAGAAGTTGAAATTTTGAAATAGAATTCTCCTTGGCTTGGCAAACCAAGTATACCTCTGCATGTGTTCTGAACATTTTGCGGAGGTATACCAAAGAAAAAGAGGCCATTCATAAGCTGTAAGCTTACAGCCTAAAGCTCGATATATGAAATTACTCTTCATCGTATTACTTCAAATCTCCACGATTACCCAAAAACCTGATAGCTTACAAGAAAAATGGAAAGCTCGGATTATTCAAAAAATTGATAGCCTTACTTCCTCTCCTTTTCTCGAAAATGGCTTCCTTGGGCTGAGTATCAAATCGACCCAAACGGGTAAAAACCTTGTAGCGTATCAATCCAAAAAGAGTTTAGCACCAGCATCTACACTCAAGCTAGTAGCTTCGGCCACGGCTTTGCTAACCTTGGGCGAAAATTATACGTATAAAACCACCCTAGAATACAGCGGCCAAATTACAGATAGTGTGCTCAAGGGCAATATCTATATCAAGGGCAATGGCGACCCTTCGTTGGGTAGTTGGCGATTCAAAAATCAGCCCGATTACAAACAGCTCCTAGATATTTGGGCCCAAAAAATAAAAGCTCTCGGAATCAAAACTATTCAGGGACGCATTTTTGGCGATGCTAGCTTTTTCAATCATAATGTAATACCCAATACATGGATTTGGGGCGATACTGGCAATTATTATGGTGCTGGCTGCTATGGCCTCAATCTAAACGAAAATCTGTACTGGGCTACTTTTATTCCCAAAGGATACATGGAGCCTGCGGGCTTTGTCAAAACTGCACCCGACTTGCCTTATTATAGCAAAATCAATAAAGTGCTTACCGACAGAGCAGGTACTGGCGACCAAGTCAATATTTATGCTACACCTTACCAAGATGTACTTTTGATGGAGGGATTTGTACCTATGGGCAAAAGTTTTTCGGTAAAGGGGGCTATTCCCGACCCTGCTTTTTTTGCAGCGTATGCTCTTGGCAAAAAAATAGAAGAATTGGGTATCAAAATACAAGAAGGGCCGAGCTCGTCGTTAGAACTCGAAAAGCGGTATTTAACACATACCAAGCCCAACGAAACCCTTATTTTGCATACTCAAACATCGCCTACGCTCAGAGAATTAGCCAAAGAGTGTAATTTCAATAGCATTAATTTATATGCTGAAGCTTTCCTCAAAACACCTAGCACTGTTTTGAACATGGGTACTTCTACAGCCGATGCAGTAAAGGCATTAGAACAAATTTGGCGTTCAAAAGGGCTCAATCTCAATGGACTAAAAATCAAGGATGGAAGCGGCCTATCTCCTAGCAACGGGATTTCGGCCGAAATCATGACCGATATACTCAGTACGATGAGTTCGGAGAAGGTTTTTCAGGCTTTTTATGAGTCTATTCCTATTGTGGGGGTTTCGGGAACTGTGGCCAATTTGGGCAAAAAATCAAAAGCCGTTGGTAATATTCGAGCCAAAAGCGGTTCTATCGAAAATGTAAGAGCCTATTCAGGCTATTTTACTAGCTCGTCTGGCGAGTTATTTTGTTTTTCGATGATGCTCAACAAATATGATAGTACCTATGGAAATGCCACCAAGGAACTCGAAAAACTGATGATTCTTATGACTGATTTGAGCAAATAGCAATACAGTTTAGAAAATGGCTATAAAAAGAAAAAGCTTGCGATATTGTAACAATACAATTCACAAACTTTTTACTGTACTACGTATAGTCCGTTTACTATAACTTTAATTTATACATCAGCCCGATTGTATAAACATTCAGATTAGTCGGCAAAAGCGAGTAATCTTTAAAACCTGAAAGCTCTATGCTATTGCGTTTATCAATGGCATAATTTACGCCTACTTTATAACGTATCTGGTCAACCTCCTCACCCACTTTGTAGAATACATCGGCCGAAATAGCGGGCGTAAATCTACTTGGATTGGGGTATGCCAATTCCAATTTATTTCTGACATAACTTTTGGTCGACTCCAAGCCCACTTCTGTATCTTTAAATTGATTTTGGTATCTTAAACGATACGACAGCTTCAATACAGAGACTTTTCGGTCGTATTCTATATTACCATAGAATCGGTGAAAAGGCTTATAAATCGTAGAATAGGTTTCTTTATCCCATTTTTGTCTTTCCGAAAAACGATAATACCCCGAAACAGCCCAATGTTTATTGAGTTTGTATCCAATGCCTATTTCGCCCAACACCGAACCAACATCCGAGAAATTATTGGTTGTTCTTAACTGAGCATTAAAATGCAATACAACATTAGGCGTTATTTTTTTCTGAACGCCAATTCCCGTCCATAAACGAGTGTCTGTTTCTTGACCGAAAACCCCAAGCGGAAGCATCAGTAAAAGCCAAATAGTTTTTTTCATATTGGTATATACAAAGTTTTGAAAGGTTGAGGGAGAGGTGTTTATTTAGTAAATTGTTAGTTAGTGAATGAGTACTTTTTGTAGCATTCTTCAGGCAAAATAGAAAATCCCGTGTATATACACCTCTTTATCACAATTCACTAATTCACTAAATCACAAATGATAAAAGATTGTCATTTTGGTAGCATCTTTCAAGAAATCTATCTCTTGAATATCCACACGGTGAATGTTCAACCCAGTACGTTTTTTTAGATCAGCCAGTAACTCCTCCCTTCGTTCGGGAAGGATAAGTTCTATTTTTTCATAAAAAATCTGCTTAGAATATTCTTTTCTAATCAAAATACCACTTTCGAGTATCCATGTCAGCAACAAGATAATACCATTGAGAACGCTTAGTTCATCCCAGCCGCCTTTGCTCACAGCCGAGATTAGTCCAATTGCAATCACCATAAACAGGTAGGTCATATCTTTGGCTGAAATACCTTCAGTTCGATACCGAAGCATCGAGAAAACTGCGAATAAGCCAAAGGCAGCACCCATCGACATTACCACCTTGTTGAGCATATAAGTCAACAAAAAGATAATGAGGTTAAATACAAAAAAGGTGAGAAATAAATCGGCTCGACGGTAGTTTTTGAAGTAAATTAATCGAATAAGAATAAAGACCGAAAAGAAGTCGATACCCAACCGAATAAAGAACTTGGCTGGCAATTTATCAATCCACTGAAAACTCTCAGTAACTTGCGGTGAGGTAATTTGCTGCAATATGGTCATGTTGTGCTAATATTTTTGAAACTCTTCTTAAATGCTTTTTAAACTTGTTCTGTTTGATTTCTTGATAAAGGCTAATAATACCAAAGCAATATTTACTAATTGCCCCTTCTTTTAGGCGGTATTTTCGCATAATATCTATAAAAGGCGACGCCCCGATACGCTCTTGTTTTACTTCGGCAATAACCATTTGGCTATATTCCTTTTCAATGTTATCGTTCTGAAAAGTCAAATTTAGGTCGATTGTCAGGCGTTCTGCTCCTACCTTGCTTACCAGTGTAATACGTTGATAATTTACCCAAATAACCCCTTGAAGGCTATTGGGGTCGATAGAACTAGTTGTTTTTTGTAAAAACTGAATACTATCTTCATTGGTAAGCCTACCCACAATCTGCTGTTGCTTGATACGGGTTTTGAGAGTTCGCCCTTTGTTATTTTTAAATTTTATTTCAAAAAATGACAAATTTGAATCTACATAATTACGAGCTCGAATTTTGTAGCGATTCATATAGCCATTTTGATGAGCTTTGTAAAGCGACAACTCGGCTGTGTCATAATACAAAGTTTTGTAAAGACACAAACGGCTATTTTCAATCTCCAAAATTCGATAATTGGGTATAGCATCACTCAGAATATCGGGCAATAAAGCCAAAGGAATCAGGTATTTCACATCCATTCTATCCATCAGCTTTACGCCATCCATTTCGGCTAGTGATATTGGTTCAAACCTACTTGTTTGAACCAATATATCGTTGAGAAATTCCTTAGAATCCATAGGTGTATTTTTTCACTTGGATTAATTTGCCCTTGTTATCATACAATTTACGTTCTGTTTTTAGGCCATTGGCATTTACAGTGTACAAGGCTCGTGTTTCTAATTCGTTTTTCTCATTGTAATGCAATACTTCCGCTTTCTCTTTATACGAATCATATTTGTAGACCTCCCTTTCTATCTGTTTCCCAGCAGCATCTACAATTGTTTCTTCTACTTTATCGTCAAACTCATTGTATTTTGAAACCGTCCTTTTCTTAAACTTCCCCGTTTTGTCGTACTCTATTTCTTCGACAACCTGCCCTTGCTTATTAAATTTTTTATAGGAATCATTACGCACCTGTTCTTTACCCGCAACATAATCGGTAACTTGCTCGGTAACGGTTTTGATTTTATGTTTTTTTACTTCTTTTTTGCTCTGAGCTACACTTGCGAACGTTACCGTAATAGACAGTAACACGATGTTTATTATACGCATATTATCAATTGGTTTTGAGTTGAAATATATGGTTATGATTTTATTTCAGATAGGTTTGAACAGCCTGATTTCGAGATACTACATGATTTTTGAGTGTTATGATAGCATTGGTAAAGTCTTGCTCAGAACTCAAGTAGGTGTATTTGGGTTGCTCGCCATTAGTTCCTATTACAAATGGGGCAATAAGAGCATAGTTTTTATCAAAAATAGCATTCATTTTATCGGGAGTAAATACATTTTCGGTAAATGATTTTACGTAGCTTTTATATTTTTCCTGATACACGGTATCGTCGTACAAATAGCGAATCAGAGGCCAAGAAGTACTTACACCCGACATATTCAAAGCTAAACCCTGCTGCGACGACATACCCCCGCCCACGGCGGCACCACCTCCTACAGATGCTCCATTGCCCAAGGCATCGTTCAAGTCCCAAGGTATCCATGTAAGTCCTTTACCTGACTGGTTATAGAGGTAATAATTATGAGCCATTGCTCCGTAGCTATCCCATGCTACCATTGTGGTATTTACGGCCAACCATTTTAAAAAGGCATCTACATTAAACACCTTTTCGAGGTTGGCTCTCCACTGTGAGGCATTAGAGGTACGGTCTGTACTATGCAAGACCGAAAAAACTGCTTTTACGTCGCTCCAATCTGTTGAAACAAGCTTATTTTTTTGAGGAAACCCTGCTTCTGAAAAGGCATTTAGGGCAAAAGTAGCAGGTGTACCATCTGGTTTATAGATAGTTCCGCTTTTGTGACCTCCAAATTGACTCCATACCATTGTATCATCAATTACCTCTATTACGGTATATAAGCCAAAGTATTTGAGGCCTTGCCCATCGCCCAAATCGACATATATTTTACAGAAAGAGGTTTTGGCGGCTGGCACACCTGCGGCTCTAAAAACGTCGTTGGCCACTTTATCTCGCATCAGCGAATTATCGCCGAAGGCAGGAGAAAACGACAAATCTTTGAACCCATAAAAACGTTGGTTGTTGATTTGAGGATATAAGTCTTCAAATTTATCGAAGTTGAGGCGAAAAGGTAATTTGTAAATACCCGAGCTCCACGCTCGTGAAAGGCTAGAATTTCCTTTGAGCCTAAAGCCTACTTTGTACCATTCTTTGCCATTGTATTTGACAGATGCAGGAAAATAGCTTGGCTCGCCAGTACCAAAGGTGGTAGCACCAGCTACTGCACCGTTGTTGCCACCTGTAGTGGGTATGGCCACTCCTCCTGAGTCTGGAGGAGTGCCTCCACCGCCTATCATGGTGCTATCTCGAGGGGGGATATTTCCTCCTCCAGCCCCTGGCACACCTCCGCCACCTGCTCCTGCACCAGGCACACCAACACCACCGCCTGCACCTGGATTGGTTGTAGTTGTACCAGAGGCACCAAAATCACCCCCAAATTTTTCGGTCATATCTTCTCGAATTTTTTGCCAATCGCCAGATGCCAAACGGATTTCGAGGGCATTTACTTTTTCTTGAGGAAAAACCTCATCATAGTTAGGTTGTACTTGGTTGCCATGAGTGGCGGCTGTCCAGTCGGGAACGGCAAAATTTGCTCCAGTGTTTTCGGTTGTTCCTGTAACAGGGTCGGCTGTATCAATTCTTTGGCATGACATCATTCCGACACCCACAAGGCACGTACCAAGCATTAAATAGATAAATGGATTTTTCATATTGGTATAATCAAGGGCATTGTTAAACTTTTACAAATCAAACGAGTAATATTGATTTAACATTTGCCTAACATTGGGTGTGTATAAAAAGCCATTTATTGTGTAGATTTTAACATAAAAAAAACGATTTTTAGGCGATTTTGACCCTAAAAATCGCCTTTTTAAGCGACTTATATACACTTTTTGTATCATGATAGACACATAAAAATAATGTACCTATTTGGGCGGTCTAGTAAAGATTGTCTTTGTTGCTAATGGGCCGAAGTACGTACTACAAGGCTATTGGGTTGCTTCAAAAACTGGTCTATTTCGTTGGTTCTTTTCAAAACCTGCTTTTTTAAGGCTTCTATGCCTTCTTGAAAGTCTTGTTGCTTTTGTAAATGAGAATAGGGTGCTTTTTCGCCTTTTGTGCCTATCACATAAGGCCTCAGCAGTTGGGCGTATTCGTCTATTTGGCTATTGATTTGGTTGGTATTCCAATTTTTTTCTCTAAACTCTTTTATATAATTGAGGTATTTGGCATAATAGGCTTTGTCTTCGGCCAAATATTTAATTAAAATAAAGTGGTTAGGTACATTGTCTAGCGACAAAGAAAGGCCTCTTCCCAAAGGCATTTTATTGCCATCGGGCATTGGTGGCATATCTTTCGGGAAAGGCATTTTCATGGCTGTATTATCGCTTATGGCCTCGTTGTTGTCCCAAGGAATCCACACCAACCCACGGTTGGGAGCATTATACAAATAATGGTTATGTGCCATAGCACCGTAGGTATCCCAGTTGGTTATTGCGGTATTGATAGCTAACCACTTCAGAAAGTGGTTCACATCAAAAGTTTTTTCTAAATTTTGTCGCCACGTGGTTACATTGGTTTTGCGAGTGCTATCGTTGAGTGCGGCCACAAATGCCTGTACATCACTCCAATCCTTCTGTTTTTTATGGTTTTTTTTATCAAACTGCTTTTCATCGAAACGTTGAAAGGTTGATTCGGGCTTATAAATATTGCCTTTGTCATCGCCAAATTGTGTTTTTACCATTGTATCGTCAATCACCTCTACCATAGTATAAATGCCCACATATTGCAAGCCTTTGCCATAGTCGATATAAATCTGGTAAAATGCTGTTCTAGCACTTGGAATACCCGATTTACGGAACAAATCGGTGGCGAGTTTTTCTCTTATCAATGAATTATCATGAAAGGCTGGCGACATCGACAATTCAGTAAAGCCGAAAAAATCTTCTTTTGTGAATTTATCAAAATTGAGTCGGAATGGTATTTTATAAATTCCCTGTCCCCACGAACTCATCAAACTGGAATTACCTTTTAGGCGAAAGCCTACCCGATGCCAAGCCCTGCCATTGAAAAGAATATCGGCTTCTACATAGCGTGGCTCGTCGTCGCTACCTATGGGCATAGGAAGCATTCCTTTCTCAGTACCTTTGGGTAAAAAATTAGGCGGGAAATTGCCCCCTGCTGGTGGCGGGCCCAATTTAGGCATTGGGCTTTTACCAAACTCGGTTTTAAATTTTTTCTTCATGTCATTACCAATACTATCCCAGTCTGCTTTTTTGATTTTTATCTCAAGTTTATTCACCCGATTTTCAGGAAATACCAAGTCGTAGTTGGGCAATGGCTTTTTTTGAGCCCATAGCTGCGGCAGCGAGCAGAATAAGGCAATGATTATTAATCCTTTAATTGATTGTTTCATGGTTTGAAGCATTTAGTTGGACACCACAAATAAAGCAAGCATAAAGCACTAATAATGAGAGGCATATAATAATAGAATATATTTGTAGATAAACTGGAAGAAGGGTAAAAATATCTACATAATTGTACTATTCATAGACACTACACATCGACTTCGGTGTTTTTGCCGTTATTTGAACACTATTTTGCTTAATCCCAACGCTGATATTTATGAAGGCTTTTGATAAATATGCTATTTTTTTTCACCTAATAGGCTGGTGTGTGTATTTTAGTACACCTCTGCTGGTATTACCTAGTGGTTTTTATGGCCGTGCTGAGTTTTCAAATTTTGTTACTTCACAACTCATCAACAACCTGATGATTGTGGCCGTTTTTTATCTTAATTTACTGATTCTTTCACCTAAGTTATTGCTCAAAAAAAGAGGTGGTATTTTTGTTTTTTATCTAGCACTTGGCCTTATTATCGTATTAGGTTTTAACCTTATTTGGGGGAAATTTTTCATAAAAATGCCTCCATTTGAGCCTAATATGTCCAAAATGCCTTCAATGCCCAGACCCAACCCCAACTTTCCACCACCTCCTCCACCCCGTATGGGCTTTCCTTTTCAGCAAATAACGGGCGGCATGATGTCTTATTTATTTGCTATTATTGTGAGTTCGCTTATTGTGCTGTGGCAAGACCGTATCAAAAGCCATGATACACAACAAAAAATCACTTTGGAAAAAGTAGCTGCCGAACTAGCCGTATTGAAGCTTCAGGTGAGTCCACATTTTTTGTTTAATACACTCAATAATATTCGCTGGTTGGCTCGCCAAAAATCAGAACTTACCGAAGATGCCATTGTCAAATTGTCGCAATTATTACGGTATATGATTTATCAATCTGATAGCGATACCGTGCCTTTACAACAAGAAATCGACTATTTGCATAATTATATTGACCTTCAGAAAATGCGTATTTCGGCTAAAAACAAGGTGACATTTCAGTACAAAGGGCCTATCGAGCGTCATGTTATAGAACCACTTTTGTTTATTCCAATGGTCGAAAATGCTTTCAAATATGGCTTACATGGTTTTGAAGAAACAGCAATAGCAATATGTATCGAAGTACTCGATAACATGCTGTATTTTTCTACTCGTAATCCTATTTTTGAAAACAATCAAACCGACGAATCTGGTATTGGCTTAAAGAATGTTCGTAAAAGGCTAAGTTTGCATTATCCAGACAGATACAGCCTAAAAATCACCGAAGAGGGTAATATCTTTTGCGTTGATTTGTCCATTGAACTTAAATAATCAAAAACTACCAAGCCACAATCACTAACCCACAATTAAATAACGATATGATTGCCGAGCAAAACCACAAACTACGATGTATAGCTATCGACGACGAGCCATTTGCCTTACAAATCATTGCCGATGATATTCGGAAAGTACCTTATTTGGATTTGATAGATACCTTTGCTAGCCCCTTTGAAGCATGGGAGATATTGAATACGGGACAAGTAGATTTGTTGTTTTTAGATATTCAGATGCCTACTCTAACAGGTATACAGTTTGTCAAAAGCCTTATTCAACCTCCTATGGTAATTTTTACTACGGCTTACCAACAATATGCTCTTGAAGGCTACGACCTCAATATTGTAGATTATTTGGTCAAGCCTATTCCGTTCGACAGATTTGTAAAAGCTACCAATAAAGCCTTTGAATTGTATTCGTTACGAGCCAAAGAAGCCCCCGAAGTAGTGCCTACCGAGGTAGATTATATTGTAATAAATGCCGATTACAAAAAAATTAAGCTTCACTTCTCGGATATTGTTTTTGTAGAAGGGCTCAAAGACTATGTCAAAATATATATTCAAAACGAAACAAAACCTATTCTGACTCGGTCAAACCTAAAGTCGATGGAGGGCAAATTGCCTAATAAACTTTTTTGCCGAGTACACAATTCATACATCGTTTCGCTCGAAAAAATTACCGCATTCCAAAAAACCAAGCTCCTGATTGGCAAAATAGAAATTCCTGTAGGCAATCGCTTTGTTGATGAATTTGAGCAAGTGTATCGAAAATAGCCTATTGGAAAGTGGCCAAAAGTAGAGATATTATATCAGCTTGCATTTTTGAATATGATTACAATGGATTTAGGTTTTATCTTTGGTTTTAATAATTGAGTGATGTATTCAAAAAAAGCGTTACATCACTCAACCAACTACTGAGCTACCCATTGCATCATTAAGCCTGTTAAATACCCACAATACGTACCCAAAGCATAACCCAAAATAGCCAACAATACGCCTACCGAAGCCAAAGAAGGATGAAAGGCTGCCGCAATTACCGAGGCAGAAGCAGCTCCGCCAACGTTGGCCTGCGAGCCCACAGCCGTAAAAAAGAAAGGTGCTTTGGTAATATAGGCCGCCAATAGTGTAAAAGAAGCATGAAAAAACATCCAAATAATACCTACCAAAAACAACTGAGGTTTGTCGAGTGCTGCCAAAATATCCATTTTCATACCTATTGTAGCAATTAAGATATACAAAAACAGTGAACCAAATTTGGACGCTCCTACCTTTTCGATATTGCGAGCTGGCGTTTGCGACAGTATTAATCCAAACAACGTTACCAACGAAATCACCCAGAAAGAAGACGATGTTAAACTAAACTTTTTTAAGGCTGGAAAATTTTGGCTAATAAATGGCACAATACCATCGGCACAAGTATGGGCTATAGCCGTTGTACCAAATCCGACTAGCAATATCATCATCAAGTCTTGTAAAGAAGGATTTTGTTGATTTTTAGCAAAATCTGCTTCCATTTTTACCCGTATTTCTTCGACAGCCTGAGTATCAGCTCCTAGCCATTTATCGAGTTTGCTGGCATAAGCTACACCATATAGCAATACTGCAAGCCACAGCTCGGCCGTAACTACATCGACAGCAATTGCCTGCGAAAACACTTCGGCACTAGGCTCAAATACCTCTTTTAGTGCTGTTTGGTTGGCACTTCCTCCTATCCAGCTGCCTGCAATCGTAGCGAGTCCTCGCCATGTTTCGCCAGAAACTGTTTCGGGCGAAATTATTTTTACTATTCCAATAGCCACTGGCCCTCCTACCATAACCCCCAACGAACCCGCCAAAAATACAATAATGGCTTTGGGGCCTAATTTTTGCAAAGCCCTAAAGTCGATATTTATCGTAAAGTACACCAAACAGGCTGGTAATAGGTATTTTGAAGCCACATCATATAACTTAGAAGCTTCGCCCGAAACAATCCCAAATGAGTTGAGCAATCCTGGCAAAAAATAACAAATCAAAATACTAGGAAATAGGCTATAAAACTTTTGCCAAAATATGGAAGGTAACGAAGCCGTATAAAACGTAAAGGCAATAATGGCAATCAATAGGCCAAAAACAATGGCATCGTTGGTAATAAGTGGTTGCATAATTTAGTTGTATTGATAAGACATTGGTTATGCAAAAAGACAAAATTTATGCTTATCACAAAACCTTTGTAGATAAATAATTCAAACTTTTGTCGTTTCTGTATGCCAATAGCCTTGTATTTTTGCTAAAAATAAACCTTGTTTCCAACCAATAGCTTGTCATGTCCGATATTTTTAACATTTCCGACCGAAGTACTCAGTTCAAAATATATTCCTCTTCGGCTGGTTCGGGCAAAACCTACACCCTTGCCAAAGAATATATCAAATTGGCTTTGCGGTCCAAAACTCCTTGGTACTTCAACCACATTTTGGCCGTAACATTTACCAATAAAGCCGCAGGCGAAATGAAAGAGCGTATTCTCAAATACCTCCGCCAGTTTTCAAGCAACGACCCCAAAGAAATAAAGGATTCTGCCGATATTTTCAACCAAATTCTGACTGAATTACAAGCCGATGGTGTCGAAATCGACGAAACTATTCTGAGGCAAAGGGCTTCGGCTACATTCAAGCATATTATTCATGAATATGCCAATTTCTCGGTATCGACTATCGACTCTTTTGTACAACGTATAGTTAGTGCTTTTACCGAAGAATTGGGGTTTCCCTTCAATTTTGAGGTAAACCTAGAGTCGGATGTGTTGTTGGATGCAGCCGTTGAGCAACTTCTCCAAAAAACTAATACCGAAACTTACGAGCAAATTACGGAGGCTATCAAAAGTTTTGCGTTGGAAAAGGCCGACGAGGGACGTTCATGGAATGGTCTGGGTACTGAAATCGCTGATTTTGGGAGAAACCTGCTATTTGACCAATTCCAAAATGATATTGACAAAATTGCAACACTTACACCCGACGACTTTCTGAAAATAGAACAACAATTAAAAGATTTCAATAAATCGGTTGAAGAACAACTCAAAGAAGTGGCTAAAATTGCCCTTGAGGTTGTCAACGATAACGGCCTAAGTATTGATGATTTTCCCTTCAAAAAAAGTGGTAACTTTAGTTTTTTCACCCAAGTATATGCAGGCAATGTATTCAAAGAAGCAGGAAAACGCACCCTCGATTCCATAGAACAAAATACCTGGCATGCCAAAAGTGCGGCCAAGCCTATTGCTGCCAGTATTATGGCAATTGCCGAAACATTAACCGACTGCGGTAATTTGTTGTTATCGTTTCAAGCAAAGCTTGGGCCTAGGTATTTTCTGTACAAAGAAATTTTGAAACAGCTCAAAAAGCTGGCTCTGTTGGCTCAGCTAAAAAAAGAAATTGCTGATATTCAGCAAGAAACAGGGCAAATTCATATTTCGGAATTTAACCGCAAAATTTTGGAAATAGTCTTAAACGAACCTATTCCTTTTATTTACGAACGTCTTGGAGAACGGTACAATCATATCCTGATTGATGAATTTCAGGATACATCTACGCTTCAGTGGCACAACTTTTTGCCCCTAATTGAAAATGCCTTAGCGAGTGGTCACTTCAACTTGGCCGTAGGCGATGCCAAACAGTCTATTTACCGTTTTAGGGGTGGCAAAATGGGATTAATTGTCAATCTGCATAAAAAAGAAATACAGGAACTCAAAAAGCCTTTTCCTACTGATAATTTCTTGATAGAACGCTACGATAGTATTACGCCTTATTTAGTGCCTGCCAACCTCAATACCAATTACCGAAGCTCGAAAGAGGTTATTGAGTTTAATAATAGCTTTTTTGATTTCATCAAAAATCATCCTGATTATCAGTCCATTGCTCCATCTTTAGGCAAAGTTTATGATGAATATTTTGCTCAAGAACTACCCAGCAATATCCAACAAATCAAAACTGGCGGACACGTTCAGATTGACTTTGTAGTGGGCAAAGAACAAGACCGTATTATGCTCGAAAGTATTTACAAAACGCTCGAAGAAGTTCTTAGTATTGGTTATCGCCTTAGCGATATAGCGATTTTGTGTCGCCGAAATAAGGATTCTCGAACTGTAGCCAACGAACTCAAAGAACAAAACTACAACGTCATTTCGTCCGATTCGTTAAGCTTGGGGTCGTCGGATGCCATCAATTTGGTAATGGCTTTTATGAAAGTGGTACAAAACCCCGACAATGCTCTGGCCAAATACGAGGGAATTTATTTGTATTATCGGGTAGTACTCAACAAAATCCCCAATACTCAAGAAAATAAGGGTATCAAAGAAATTATTGATAGTAAAAATATCTCAGCATTTTTTGAGCTTGTAAGCTACAATCTAATCCCGACGGCATTACAACAAATGACACTGTATGAAATTGCTGAAAAACTTCTACAAACTTTTCACTTGTTTCAACACGACAAAGAATTAGATTTTATTTTCCGATTCCTCGATGTAGTACTTGAGTTTCAGAATATGAGGAGTACGCACCTCACCGATTTTATTGTTTTTTGGGAAAACAAAAAGAATTCGCTGTCTATTTCGTCGCCAGCAGGCCAAAATGCTATTACCGTAACAAGTGTCCATAAATCAAAAGGATTGGAGTTTCCGGTGGTTATTATCCCTTATTGCCATTGGACTACCGACACGGGTATGTATTCGACCCGCTGGTTTGACCTAACCGAGGAGATTTTACCTGAATTGCTCCTAGAACAAGCTGACGAGTCGGAGAAATACTTAGCTACAGCTCCTTTACAAATGGTACGAGATTTGGAGAAAACACAGCTTCTACAACAATACAAAGACGAAAAGGAAGATACTTTTCTCGAAAGCTTGAATATGTTGTATGTGGCACTCACTCGCCCAAAAGACCGCCTGTATTTGATCGTAAAAAGCGATATTTCTAAATTTGACAAAACCGTTGGCAATATGCTATATCAATACGCCCAATGCCCTGACATCGACCCTACCGAAGGCTTGGTATATGTTGTTACGGAAGGACACAATAAGATTATTTCTCAGGAAAAAGAACATATCAGCAATGCCATCACAATTCAAGGTATTCAGTCGAGCGAGCGAAGCCAAACAATTCAGCTCAAGCATTCGGCCGAAAAGCTTTTCGACTTAGAAAGTTTTGAAAAAAGTAAAGACTACGGTAATAAAGTCCATGCTGCCTTTGCCAAAATAAAAACGGTTCGGGATATAGATACGGCCTTGGCCGATATTCAACGAGAAGGGTTGATTATAGAGTCGGAACAACAACAACTCAAGGCTACCATTCAGCAAATTATCAATTTGCCCGAAATCAAGCCCTATTTTGAAGTAGAAGAACGTTTTGTCAGAAATGAGCGAGAAATCCTACGACCTAATCAAGCCCCACTTCGCCCAGACAGGGTAGTGAAAATAGGCCCTAAAATTGTAATTTTAGATTATAAAACAGGGTCAAAAAGCTCGTCGCATATCAAACAAGTAGAGGAATACCGCAAAATATACCTCGACATGAAACACAAAGAAGTAGAAGGTATTTTGGTGTATCTTGAAACACAGGAAATTGTAAAAGTATAAAACACATACACGAGCCATCCCGAATATTAGGTAATATTAAACCAGACCACCTATTGGTGTTTGTTGTAATTCATCAGGTAGTCAAAGGAACATGGAAGAGGCTTATCAATTACCCAAATAATAGAAATTTAGGGGTTATTCATAAAAAAGGCGGTCGAAAATTGTTTTCCGACCGCCTTTTTTATGTTAAATATCAGAATGACACATCTTTAGTTGCAAAGCGTTACGCCTCTAAGGGTAAAAAGTATATTCAAAAATAATAACTCATGTTTTGCTAAAAATAATTGCAGAGGCTAGCTAGGCATTTACCCCTTTGTATTTTTTGAGTACCATATTGAGCCAATAAATCACCCCAAAGAAAACAATCAATTCGAGGGCATATTCTATCACAAATTTTATTTGAAGGAAATACTCGTACGATAAAAAAGGCTTCCCAATTCTAAACCAAAGTGACACCTGTACAACTGCCGCCGCTTGTATCAAAAACGAAATAATCAATAACTTCTTATCTTTCAAATCCATCAATGAAAACAACAAAGGCATGGCATAAATAAAGATATAGTTTGAATAAGAACCTATCTGAAACAACATCATTACCCCAAATATCACGACCCAAACCATCGGAATAAATTGTTTTAATTCAAGATTTTTTAAACGAAATGCCTGCCACGACGACACAATAATAATGACAAATAATCCAATCCAGTTGAGCATTCTGATATTGAATTGGGCTATCCATTTACCCAAAAACGGATACATAACCGACCATACATTGGGACACATCGGCTCTTGTGCCAACTGAATAGGCATTAAAAAAGTAGTTCCCCCAAAATAGTACAAAATAGCCAATGAAGGCAAACCCAAGCTCATCATTCCCAAAACGAAGTTCTTTTTATCGCTTAGTTTCAAGAAAAGCGGTGGCACAAACAGTACAAAAAAGGCTTTTGTGACCAATAGCCCCAACGCAACAGTAAGCCCTAGTACAAAGGCCGATTTACCTTTTTGCCACAAATACACCACCAAACACGCAAAACCCCACATCCAGATGTCTTCTTGTCCACCCAAAACGCAAAAAATATACGGCCCCGGAAAACACAAATAAATCAATGCTTTAAAAATATTGCTTGGCTTATTGGTAGTTCCATACGTTTTGATGGTGAGCCATAATACCGCCAACTCAACCACAATCATGAGCAAAGTAACCGCCCGAGCGGTATCCCAAAAAATCAATGGAATAGCTGTAATATAAGCAAATAAAGGTGAATAAAGCGAGTCGAAATCACGATAAACAAATTGGAGTTGTTTGGCCTCCTGAGCCGAACGCCAGAAAATCTGAACATCGGATTGGGCATCGTAGCCATAGAAAATATATACTACCCAAAAAGGTAAAAATCTAAACAAAAAAGCCAATACCAAAAACGACTTTTTTTCTCCTTGCTGAGCAAAGGTTTGTTCTAACCAAGGACGATAACGAAAAGCTAATACAGCAATAATACTTAGCGTTAAGGCTATATAGGCTTTGTTATAAATAATTTCGTACATAAATTTTTTAATAATCGTGAGAAAACCTTTTCGATAAAAGGCTCATAAACAACTGTATATTCTTAGGTTGCTGGCTATACAATTGTACAAAAGTAATAAAGAGTACACTCAGGTTTGTTAAAGCTTTCCACTTTTTATAAGAGCAAATCGATGCTTGAGCTTCAAAAATGGCTTTTCTAATAGCCAATACGATAACGCCGATACCAGTAACGTAAATGGAATCGACACTCCGTACATAACAAGGTCGGTTAGCCAAATATCTTCTCTTCGTACAAAGTAAATACAGATTTTAATAGCAATTACAATACCAATCGAATGAAACATATACAAGCCATAAGATATTTTGCCTAAATACTCTAAGACAGGCCATTGCAACGACACTATACTTTGGTTGTTTACGGCCAAATTCATCAGTAATAACGCAAATATCACACTATAAAACTCTTGATTGATGGCTGGCAAATATACCTCCCAACTAAGGCATACTAGCAACAACACCCAAAGGAATAATTGCACAGGTTTTGAGAAAATGGTACGCACGAGCTTACTATCTAAAAAATAATAGCAAAGGTACGCTGCGGCTGCTCCCAAAATCATACACGTAAGCCGTAACGAGTGTAGAAACGCATGTAAATAGAGCCAACCTCCTGTTTTGGGGATCAATGTAACTCCCAAAGCCCTGAGCAAAAAAAAGAAGATAAAAATCCCTAAGAAAATCCACCAAATCTTCATTCGCAATGCGATATAGTCGATTTTGGCAACTACCCAAGGCCAAAAATAATAAAATTGCTCTTCTACGCCAATCGACCAACTCTGAGAGATAAAGGGAATATCAGGATATACTCCTACTACCAAGTTGGGCAAAATTAATAAAAATAACAGTAATTTTTGACCAAAATCTTCTGATAACCATTCTGTTTCATTAGGTACACTCATCCACGAAATATGCGGAAAGACAAAAAAACCGAGCAATACCACAAAATAATACAAAGGCCAGATTCGGAGGATTCGCCGTACATAAAACGATTTAATAGCGATTCGCTTGGTTTGGTGTTTTTCTTCAAGCAACAAATAGGTTATCAAAAAACCACTTAGTACAAAAAAAAGAAATACGCCCAATGGCCCAATCATTCTGACAAATCGAAGGTGAAAAAAGTGCCTTGCGAAACCAAATTTTTCTTTGAATTGTTCTATATGATGAATGATAACAAAAAAAGCAGCGATAAAACGAACTCCATTAAGATTGGGAAAAAATAATGTCTCAGCAGATTTTTGCTTCATTAGAAATTGTGATAGGTTGTCTTTGAATTTTAGATGATACAAAATTACACCATCTATTTTTATTTATAGAATTCATAAGTAAAAACTATCATGAAAAAAAAAAGACAAAATTATATTTTTCAAAGATAACTTTTGAAACCAATGCTTTAGCCTTATTTTTGAACTTTGAAAGATAGCAAGTATCAAGCATTGAAAAATGTTTTTTAATGGGTAATCTAAGTATTCAAATATATTGCCTAGCTTAGTGCCTTGTTTTATCTTTGTATTTACGTAAAACGGTCTTTTAAATCCCTTTAATTAAAGATTGATGCAACGATTCGTTGCTTCGACCATAAATTTCCTATAACTAAGAATCATGGCAGAAATTATTACGATGCCCAAAATGAGCGACACCATGACAGAAGGTGTTGTGGCAGAGTGGCTCAAAAAAGTTGGCGACCAGCTCAAGCCAGGTGACGGCCTAATAGCAGAAATCGAAACAGATAAAGCTACAATGGAGCTTGACTTGGACGAAAGAATGGATTTGAGCAATTTTAAAGATGGTAGACTTTTATACATTGGCTTAGAAAAAGGTAAAGCTGTGCCTGTTGATAGCATTATCGCTATTATCGGCGAAAATGGCGAAGCATACGAGCATCTTTTGAGTGGTGCCTCTGCTCCAGCTGCTCCTGTTGCTGAAGCTACTGCCGAAACCCCAGCCGCTGCTCCTGTTGCTGCTGCCCCTGCCGTTGATACTTCAAACATCAAAGCCGAAGTTATTGGTATGCCTAAAATGAGCGATACCATGACAGAAGGTACTTTGGTAGCTTGGCTTCGTAAAGTAGGTGATGTTATTAAACCTGGTGAAGCTCTTTTGGCCGAAATCGAAACAGATAAGGCTACCATGGAGTTTGACTTGGATAACTTCATTGATGTTACTAAATATGCTCCTTGTACACTTTTATACATCGGTATTGAAGAAGGCAAAACTGTTGCTGTAGACGACGTAATAGCTGTAATCGGCGAGCCTGGTGCCAACTACCAAGCATTGCTTCAAGGTGGTGCTCCTGCGGCTGCCCCTGTTGCCGCTGCTGCTCCTGCTACCGCTGCAACACCAGCTCCTGTAGCTGCTGCTGCTCCTGTTGCCCAACCAGTTGCTGTAACTTCAGCCGACGGACGAGTGAAGGCGTCTCCATTAGCTAAAGCTTTGGCCAAAGACAAAGGTATCAACCTTGGTGAAGTAAAAGGCTCTGGCGAAAATGGCCGTATCGTAAAAGCCGATATCGACGGATTTGTACCAGCCGCTAAAGCTGCTCCAGCCAAAACTGCTGCTCCGGCCGCCGCTCCAGCTACTATTTTAGGACAAGAAAGCTACGAGGAGTTCTCTGTAAATCAAATGCGTAAAACCATCGCACGTCGTTTGTCTGAGTCTAAGTTCTCTGCTCCTGAGTTCTATTTAACCATGGAAATCAACATGGACAAAGCGATTGCAGCTCGTACTTCAATGAATGAATTTTCTCCTGTGAAAATCTCATTCAACGATATGGTTATTAAAGCTGTTGCTGCCGCATTGACCAAGCACCCTAAAGTAAATTCTTACTGGTTGGGCGACAAAATCCGTATCAACCACCACGTACATATTGGTATGGCTGTGGCCGTTGAAGATGGACTGTTGGTTCCTGTAATTCGCTTTGCTAATACAAAATCACTTTCACAAATCTCGGCTGAGGCTAAAGATTTGGGAGGAAAAGCAAAAAATAAACAATTACAACCAAAAGATTGGGAAGGTAATACTTTCACAGTAAGTAACTTGGGGATGTTTGGTATCGACGAGTTTACGTCTATCATCAACCAACCAGAATCTTGTATCTTGGCTGTAGGTGGTATCAAAGAAACTGTTGGTGTGAAAAACGGACAATTCTATGCTACTAACGTAATGAAAGTTACGCTTACTTGCGACCACCGTACTGTTGATGGTGCTACGGGTGCTGCGTTTTTACAAACATTCAAACAATTGCTTGAAGACCCAATCAAATTGTTAGTTTAGTATAACTGGTTTTTATAAGAAAGATGAAAGACAAAAGATTACATTCAGGTGAAGTCTTAGTCTTTCATCTTTCTTTTTTTATGTCTTTTCAATATGGAAAAAATTAGATCAACAACCGTCTTGGCGGTGGTACACAACGGCGAAGTAGCAATTGGAGCTGACGGACAAGCTACCATGGGCAACACCGTAGCCAAGAACCACGTAAAAAAAATCCGTAAACTGCTTGATGGCAAAATTGTAACAGGATTTGCTGGCTCAACAGCCGATGCCTTTACACTCTTAGAACGCTTTGAAGAAAAACTCAATGCCTATGGGGGCAATATGAAAAGGGCTAGTATAGAATTGGCCAAAGACTGGCGAACAGACCGCTATTTGCGTAAACTTGAGGCTATGATGGTAGTGGTAAACAAAGATGAAGCATTGATTATTTCGGGAACAGGCGATGTTCTTGAGCCTGAAAATGGTATTGCGGCTATTGGTTCAGGAAGCAATTATGCGTTGTCGGCAGCTTTGGCTTTGAAAAAACACGCCCCTCATTTATCGGCAGAAGCTATGGTAAAAGAAGGCTTAACTATTGCCGCAGATATTTGTATCTATACCAATCATAATTTTACCATTGAAAAACCTATATAAGCAAGTTTTTTGTATTATTGGGTAGTTTAGATACATGGTTTTACTGATTACTGGACAATTGCTTATGATAGAACCAGTAATCAGTAAATTTAGGAATCATCTAATAATCACCTCAAAATCCTTCTCGGGTATAAATAATAAAATCAGTAACAGGCAAGGTTTCGACTTTCCCTTTCAAATTACTGACCAACTGCCCACGATGATACCCCGAATGAAATAACAAATGGGTCATAATTTCATATAAACTCGATTGAAAAACCTCTCCTTTTGAATTAGCATAAGTAAGTGTTTTGCCCCACGACAATTCATCTACCTCCTCTATCAACTCCAACCATCGCTTTGAAATCTGTCGCAATAGAATCACAGAATCAGACAAATCACGCTTTTCCCATAAAGGAATATAGGTGTTGTCGTCTTTTACCCTATTATACCAATTGAGATGTGCAGCCAAAATATGAGAAAATAACTCCAACGACCTGTTATCGGTTCGCTCCATCGATTGTAAAGCAATAATAACTTGCTCGTTGGCCCAAGACTCGTACTGAAAAAGTTTTGTAAAATGGTATTTCATCGTAGCGATTTCTTCGTTTTAGTGTGATTCTGAATTATATGAACAAAATAGTAAAAAATTGTCCTATTCTTTGTAAATTAGTCAATATCTTTTCAAAAGTTCTGATTTTTATCAATCTTTTGAAGATTTCTAGCATGAATATGAACCATTTTAAAAACAATCTTGTAAGTTTATAGACTAGTTAGAGTATAAACCTAAAACACATAATACCATGTCATTAAGATTAGGAGATATTGCCCCAGATTTTACAGCATCAACAACTCAAGGAACAATCAATTTCCATGAATGGATTGGTGATTCTTGGGCATTGTTATTTAGTCACCCAGCCGATTTTACACCAGTATGTACTACTGAATTAGGTAAGACAGCTTTGCTAAAAGGTGAGTTTGAAAAAAAGGGTGTAAAGGTAATTGCGGTATCGGTCGATGACCTTGACTCTCACAACAAGTGGGTTCCAGACATTGAGGAGGTAAACGGTGTAAAAGTGAACTTCCCTATTATTGCCGACGAAAACCGTAATGTTGCTACTTTGTACGATATGATTCACCCAAATGCATCTGAAAAGGCAACCGTTCGTTCGGTATTTATTATTGGGCCAGATAAAAAAATCAAATTGACTCTTACTTACCCAGCTTCGACAGGTCGTAATTTCCAAGAGCTTTTGCGTGTAATTGATTCTTTGCAATTGACTGCCAACTACCAAGTTGCTACACCAGCCGACTGGAAAGATGGTGAAGATGTAATTATTACGCCTGCCGTAAAAACTGAAGATGCCGCAGCCAAATTCCCGAAAGGATTTACGGTAATTAAGCCTTATTTGCGTACTACGCCACAGCCTAACAAATAATTCGCTGATGGATTTTGATATGATTAGGTTGTATTTTCTGTAAAAAGAAATACAACCTAATTTTTTACATTCTTACCACAATATATTCTGGATAAAGATCATTAGGAAGGATAATCTATTTTTTCACCTGTTTGTTTATATCCTTTTTCTTCAAACAATTTTTTCCAACCTTCGGTCATAAACCCTATTCCATAGCCAATCAGTTGAACAAATACCGCAACAATACTCAGGAGTCCTACCCAAACGCTTTTGTTTTTGATACTAGAATCGGTAAAATTGAGAAGTACATAAATACCCAACAAAGAAATGGCTAAGTAAAACATTGGCATACTAATAAAGTACCACAATGGAATACTAAAACAAGCCAAAGTAAATACCATAGGAAAAGTATGTATTAGCTTTAATTCTTTAGGGAAGAAACGACTAATATTGATACGAGCTTTTCCAAAAAAACGTAATTGACGGTAAAATTGAACAAAACTTGTACGGCGTTTATGATAAATAAAAGCCTCAGGAATCAAACCAGACTTAAAACCCAATGAAATAGCCCGAATCGAAAACTCTATATCTTCGCCCATACGGGTTATAATAAAGCCTTGTGTTTTTTTCCAGACATCACGCGATAAGCCCATATTAAAGCTTCGTGGATGAAATGTACCTCCTAGATTTTTCTCGCTTCCACGAATTCCTCCTGTTGTAAATAACGAGGTCATTGAATAGCTAATAGCTTTTTGAATAGGCGTAAAATTAGGATGGTCACGGTCGGGGCCGCCATAAAGGTCGAGAAATTGCTTATTCAGTTGTTTTTCTACAATTTCTAAATAGTTAGGTTCAATTAAAGCATCGGAGTCGAGAATGATAAAATAATCGCCTTTGGCATATTGAAAACCCGTATTGCGAGCAAAACCTTGTCCAGTATTTATCTGATAATAATACTGAATATCAAGTCTTCCCCGAAAATTTTCTACAACTTGGTCGCATTTAGTAACCGAACCATCTTCAACAATAACTACCTCAAAATTTTTATAAGTTTGCTTAACCAAGCACGCCAAAAGTTCCTCAACTTCATCGGGACGGTTATAGACAGGAATGATAATAGAATAATTACGCATAACAAATGCTGCTCGGAGGGATTTAGTGATTGATAATCAACACAGTATTTTCTGATTATGTAACCAATTGTTCGGTATTATCAAACTGGTTATTGCTTTTTTATCAAGAACGCATACAATTGCTCAATCACCGATTTTGTGTCTGGTTTATTGCTCTTTAATATATTTCTTTTTTACGGTCATTTCCCAATCGCCAAAGCTACCATATAGTACCATCGAGCCAAACCTGAAGTTATCGACAATCTCTGTGCCTTCAGAAACGCTATTATAAAAATCCTTATCTACAGGAATCTCGAAGTCGACTGCATTAACGGCATCTTTGATATGTTTTTTGATACTCAATGAAAAATGCGATTGTTTGAGCCTAATTTTAAGAATATATTTAGGCGACTTGGCAAATCCTTCGGCCTGAAGCGTTTGTAATTGCTTTTTCAAAGCGGCATTTTCCTGTCTTAATTGGTCGAGTTCTTCTTTGTTTCCACCACAAGAGCTAAGTGCAAAAATGCTAATTACAAGAAAGAAAGCTAGCTTTTTCATAAAAGAAGGGGCTGTTTGATTGAGAAAGAAATATATTTTGTCAAGAAATAACCCCGCAGGCTACCAAAACCTACGGGGATAATAGTACTGAATACAAATTTTTATCCAATAATTTCTTTCAAGCTTTCGTAGTTAGCTTCCAATATCTGAGCAACGTGGTTGTCGGTCAAAGCCGTAGAAATAAACATAGCTTCGTATTGCGATGGAGCTAAATAAATACCACGTTTGAGCATGGCTTGGAAGTATTTACCAAAAAGAGCGGTGTCTGAGGTTTTGGCATCTTCAAAGTTATTGACAGGTTGTTTGGTAAAGAAAAGCGTAAACATCGACCCAACATGGTTAAGGGTATAATTGAGTCCAAGTTTTTGCATATTTGCCTTCATACCTGTAGTAAGCGTATTTCCTACTTCTTCTATTCGGGTATAAACCTCTGGATGTTCGTTCAAATAAGTGAGCATAGCTTGGCCAGCGGCCATAGCAATAGGGTTACCCGAAAGTGTTCCTGCTTGATACACAGGCCCCGCAGGCGAAACACAATCCATAATTTCACGCTTGCCACCATAAGCCCCTACAGGCATACCTCCACCAATAATTTTACCCATGGTAGTCATATCGGGTGTAACGCCACAACGTTCTTGAAACCCTCCTTTAGCCAAGCGGAATCCTGTCATTACTTCGTCAAAAATCAAAACAATACCTTCTTGATCACAGATTTGGCGTAAACCTTCCAAGAAACCCTCGGCAGGTTTTACCAAGCCCATATTGCCTACAACAGGCTCAAGAATAATACAAGCGATTTGGTTCTTGTTGGCTTCTACTAATGTTTTTACGGCCTCTAGGTTGTTGTATGGAGCAGTAAGAGTATCGTTGGCTACGCCTTTGGTAACTCCAGGGCTATCTGGATGCCCAAATGTAATTGCACCCGAACCCGCAGCAATCAAAAATGAATCGCCATGACCATGATAACACCCCTCAAACTTGATAATTTTGTCACGACCTGTATAGCCACGCGCTACTCTAATAGCCGACATTGTAGCCTCTGTGCCAGAGTTTACCATACGGACTTTTTCGACAGAAGGCACTATAGAAGTAATCAATTCGGCCATTTCTACCTCGCGGCGAGTTGGAGCGCCATACGAAAAGCCTCTTTGAATAGCATCGGCAACGGCTTTTTCTACCAACTCATTGGCATGCCCCAAAATCATAGGCCCCCACGAATTGATTAATTCAATATACTGATTATCGTCTTCGTCATACAAATAAGCCCCTTTGGCCGATTTGATAAAAAGCGGATTGCCACCTACTGCACGAAAAGCCCTTACAGGTGAGTTTACACCTCCAGGGATAAAGTTTTTGGCTTTGTCAAAAAGTTCTTGGCTGTTTTTAGTAGTCATGTTGTTGTGATAGAAATTACAAAGAGGAAGTACTCTAATTTTCTATGTTATTTTACTAATACAAATTTATAATTTTCAAAAGTCGTAATGGGTACAATCTGGTTATCTTGTGATTGTGTATAATCAAAACCAGCTAGCGAATAATTAGTTTTGTAAGTATCTAGGTTATCTAGTCCTTTTTTGAAATCAGCTCCATATTTATTCAATAAACGTCCCCAAAAGAGTGTAATATCGTACCCTTCAAAAGCATAGTAAGAAGGAATTACCCCATATTTGGCCAAATAATCTTTACGAAATTTATCTACTTCTGGTTTTTCACCGTCAATATATTCAGGGTCGATACAGTAGATTTCTCGGCCTGCTACTGTAGTTGCACTCAAGCTTGTAGCATTAAAAGCTTCGGCAGTGGTTATTAATGGAGCGTTATTTTCTTTTTTGGCCAAGGCTGTTAGCATGGCCAAACCCGCTTTTTTGTCGGAGGTTGCCAAAAACACATGACTTACTTTTTTATCAGGAATTTTGGTAGCAATCACTTCAGAATTTGAGCTAATTTTTTCAAAAGCTACAATATCATACCCTTTGTCTAATAAGAGTTTTCTATAAGAAACCGCCATACTCGAATCATTGTTTGATGAGGTATAATAGATGGCTGCATTTCTACCTAAGAATGCTTGTTTATTAACAAAGTCTACGGCTTTTTGGGCTTGCATGGCTGTAGATGGCTGTACCAAAAAGGACTTATCAAAAATTTCTAACAATTTGGTATTATTAGAAATAGGGTTTATAATCGGAATTTGATTATTTTCACAAAAGAGATTAGCATATTTGTTGGTTTCGGCATACAACGGCCCCACCAGTAGGTCGCTTAGTTGAAAGTAAGAATTATTCATCAATTCTAGCATCTCATCGGGGTCGTTCGACATTTCATATACTGTCAGATTTACCGAAATATTCTCTTTTTGTAGTTGAGCTTTGGCCAGTTTAGCACCCTGATACATATCGAGTACGTATTGGTTGGCTCGTCTTGGGCGGTCGGGGTTAATATCGGCCAAACCTACGGGAAGTAAAAAAGCAAAATTCAAGTAGCCTTTTGTTTGGCGAAATTGTTGAATAGCAGCGGTCGATGATATACTCGCATTTTGATTTTGTAGTCGCTCTTTAAGCACGCTCTCGTTGGGGTACTGTGCTAGCAAAGTACTAATAACCTTTGTATCCTGTAGCTGAGCTATATAATAACGCTTCATTTCGGCAATATCGTCCTGAAGCGACTCCTCACTGATTTGTTCGGCTATTTTAAAGGCATTGCCATATTCTTTGTTTTCAAAAGCCACTTGAGCCAACAAATAATTAGCATCGGCTCTTTTCTCCCAATTAGGGAATCTTAATAGAAGGTTTTGAAGAGTAAGCTTGGCCTCGGCTATTTTAGCAAGTTTAATGGCAGAAAGGGCATTGAAATAATAAGAATATGGAACAAGAGGATTATTGAACCGTAGATTACTCAATTGTCCGAAAGCTGTTTTGGCTTTCTCGAATTCATTATTTTGGTAAAAAAGCAAGGCTTTCTTATATTGAGTCTCGTATTCGGTTATATTGCTTTGAGCATTAGTAAAAAAATAGGTGAATGTTGAGAGCAACATCCCTAGCAATATTTTTTTCATATTAATTCAATTTGTGATTTACAAATATAATAAACTTTGACGAAGGAAGAATCAGGAATGTTAAATGACTACAATATTGTTAAATTTACAGAATATATACACACAGAATAGCTAACTTCTTCGACTATATGAATATAAACTGGTACAGCAAACATTTTAGAAATCTTACCACAACCGAATTATACCAAATATTACAACTCCGTTGTGAGGTATTTATTGTTGAGCAAAATTGTCCTTTTCAAGATTTGGACGGCAAGGATTTTAAATGTCATCATTTAATGGGCTTTGATACCGAAACCCAAAAAATTGTAGCCTATACTCGGATTGTGCCTCCGGGGGTATCGTATGATGAAGCATCGATTGGTCGAGTAGTAACTTCGCCCAGTGTCAGAAAATTTGGTATAGGCAAAGAGCTAATGAATAATTCCATTGACTTGGTAGAAGAGTTGTATGGTGGTGCTTCTATCAAAATTGGGGCTCAATTGTACCTACAAAAATTTTATGAATCGTTTGGCTTTTTACAAAGTAGCGATGTTTATTTGGAAGATGGCATAGAACATATCGAAATGCTCAGAAATTAATACATAAAATAAAGAGGCCGTCAATCGTTGAAAATTGACGGCCTCTTTGTTACTTAGATGTGAAAGTATTGATGCTATATTATCAGTTTTTTCAATCATTCACTCCTAATTATGATGAAAAGGTACTTCGTACCTATTTCTTCTTTTTCGGATTGGCTTGTTGTTGCTTCTGAGCTTCTTCAACAGCTTTCATTTGTTTAGAAAGATATTCCGAGAAGCGTGATTTTTTGCCACCACCTGCTGCAATTTTCTTTCTATTTTCTTCCAAAATCTGTTTGATTTTGTCTTCATCTACAAACTTACGAATACCGATTTGTTGTAAAATCGTTACCAAGTTTGACACAAAATAGTAGAAACTCATACCTGCTGGTAAAGAGTTCATCACAAACATAAAGATAACAGGCGTAATATAAGCCATTTTCTTCATGTCGATAGGTTGTCCTACTTGGTCAGGCGTATTTTGGTTGTTATAATAACCGTAAGCCACACTCGAAATAGTCATCAATAAAGTAAACAAACTGACGTGGTTGCCATAGAATGGAATACTGAATGGCAAATCCAACACCGAGTCGAAGGTTGAAAGGTCATTTGCCCACAAGAAACCCTCTTGACGAAGATTGATAAGGTTTGGAAAAAGCATAAATACAGCCATCAGAATAGGCATAGTAGCCAATACAGGTACACAACCACTGAGTGGGCTTACGCCTACTTCGCCATAAAGTTTCATTTGAGCTTGTTGCAATTTTGCTGCATCGTCGCCAATTTTTTCTTTGATAGCATTAAGTTCTGGCTGCAAAATTCTCATTTTGGCCATACTCACATACGACTTATAGGTAAGTGGTAATAAGGCAAATTTGATAATCAATACCAATGCAATAATCAATAACCCGTAATTACTAAATACATTTTCGAGTACGTTGAACAATGGTACAAATACATAACGTGTAATTGGCAAGAAAATATCGTAGCTCAACTTTACGTTTTTGCCAAAACCTGGGGCAATATCCTTGATATAATTGTAATCGTTTGGTCCAAAATACCATTGGTATTGTCCTTTGTTTGATTTCAAATCAGCCAATGACAACTCCATGTTGGCACGAAGAGTTTTGATATTCAAGCTATCTTCAACGTTGGGTGTACCCCAAATCTGAGCTTTTTCAACAGGCGTATTTTTAGTAATAAAACCCGACAAAAAGTATTTTTTCTTGAATGAAACCCATTTCAAAGGTTTTTCGAGAGTAGCATCATTGGCACTTGTTGGATTTTCGGCAAGTTGGTCAAACTCCTCGTCCTCTGCAATCAGGTAGTTTACAGTAGCCTTACGGTTTTCGTTAAGGTCTTTTTCGGTAGCGTGTACTTCTTCAACCCAGTTGAGTTTGGCAGGCTGGTTTTTCAAAATACCATCCAATCCTGTCAATTTTGTATTTTGGTCAAGCAAGAAACCCGAACCCGCCAAGGCGTACGACTGCTCGATAGACTGACCATTGCCCAAATCAAGGGTAAAAGTTACCTTTTGAGTTTGGCCTTCGGCTACTATGCCACCTTTCGACTGCGTAGAAAAGTACAACTTGTTGATATCGATATTTCCTTTGTTGGTAGGTAATTCAAATGAGATTTTATCAAAAGAATCATCAAAGATGGTCAAAGGGTTATTCTTATTGGCAGCAAAATCCTTGTATGTTTTGTAGTTTTTCAACAACACCTGTTTTACTTTACCTCCTTGTGTCGAAAAAGTAACTTTGATGTCTTTGTTTTCTAAAACAACCTCCTGAGCAATACCTGTAGCTGCACTAGCAAAATCGCCAGCGGCAGCCTTTAGGGCCGAGGTATCGACAGTAGTAGGTGTAGCAGCAGGTTTGGCAACAGAAGCTTTTGCTGTTTGTGTTTTTTCGATGGGTTGGTTTGGTTCAACTTTCGGGGCAACGAAAAACTGGTATCCCAGCAACATAGCCATAATCAATAATAGCCCCGTGACTTGATTTCTATCCATTTAGTTTTTTGTTTTGAATTGCTTATCTTCTTTCGAGCAATGCTTGTGTGATATTTAATTATAATGTTTTCGAGAAACTCCCGAAATAGAGACTGCTTGCCCCGATTAAAGAAGAGTTGCATAAATAAAAATGCACCACCATAAACTTTTGGCGGTGCAAAATTACAAAGAACTTACTTAGTAAGTTATATTTTTTTATAAAAGGTTATTTAGAAGTTCCTTTTATTAATGGAATTGCATTTTTGAGAGCCGCTTTTACAAAATGTACAAACAATGGAGCTGGATTTAGCACCGTTGATTTGTATTCTGGGTGAAACTGAACCCCAATAAAATATGGGTGGTCTTTTAGCTCGACAATTTCAACCAAGCCCGATTCGGTATTGATACCCGTTGGGATTAGCCCTGCGGCTTTGATTTGGTCGTAATAATTGTTGTTAAATTCATAACGGTGACGGTGACGCTCTTGGATATTGAGTTTACCATAAATATGATGAGCCAACGAACCTTTTTCGATTTTACAGCCATAAGCACCCAAACGCATCGTACCGCCTTTGTTGGTTACGCTTTTTTGTTCTTCCATAAGGTCGATTACTGGATGAATCGTTTCTGGATTCATTTCAGAAGAATGAGCTTCGGCCAAACCTAATACGTTACGTGTAAATTCAATTACAGCACATTGCATACCCAAACAAATACCAAAGAATGGTACTTTGTTTTCACGAGCAAATTTTACTGCGTTGATTTTTCCTTCAATACCTCTTTCGCCAAAACCTGGAGCTACCAAGATACCATCTAACTGAGCCAGTTTACTTTCAAAGCCAGGCTCAACCAATGTTTCAGAAGAAATCCACTGAATATTTACTTTTGTTTCGCAAACAGCCCCCGCATGAATAATGGCTTCGGCAATAGATTTATAAGAATCTTTTAACTCTACATATTTACCTACCAAACCAATCGTAATCTGTTCTGTTGGATTTTTGAGTTTACCAAGAAAACCCTTCCATTGCTCTAGGTCGGTATCACGATCGTTATAAATATCTAATTTGTAAAGAGCTCTTTGGTCGAGTTTTTCTTTACGCATCAATAATGGAACGTCGTAAATGGTTTCAGCGTCCATGGCCTCAATCACATCGTTGGCTGATACGTTGCAGAATAGGGCAATTTTGCGACGCATTTCTTGAGGGAGAGGGTGCTCGGTTCTACATACCAAGATGTCTGGTTGAATACCCGATTCAGATAGCTGGCGAACAGAGTGCTGAGTAGGTTTGGTTTTTAGTTCACCTGCCGAAGCCAAATAAGGCACAAGGGTAAGGTGAATAAACAAGGTGTTTTTCTCGCCTAAATCCCATTTCAATTGACGAGTTGCCTCAATAAATGGAAGCGATTCTATGTCGCCTACACAACCTCCAATTTCGGTAATAACAATATCGTACTGACCTGTTTCACCCAACAAAAGAATACTTCTTTTGATTTCGTCGGTGATATGAGGAACCACCTGAACGGTTTTTCCCAAATAATCGCCACGACGCTCTTTGGTAATAACATTGTAGTAAATTCGTCCTGTTGTAATATTGTTGGCTTGCGAAGTCGGAACACCCAAGAAACGCTCGTAATGCCCCAAGTCAAGGTCTGTTTCTGCACCATCGTTGGTTACATAACATTCGCCATGCTCATAAGGATTTAACGTCCCTGGATCAATATTGATATAAGGGTCGAATTTTTGAATGGTTACCGATAAGCCTCTGGCTTGCAGAAGTTTAGCTAATGATGAGGCAATAATACCTTTGCCTAATGAAGAAGTCACACCGCCCGTAACAAAAATATATTTAGCGGTTTTAGGTTGCCCTTTACCTGACATTGTAAGAAATGATTGATTTGTGAATTTTCCAATGAACGAAAGTCCATGGACGTTTCAGATTTTTTAAAGAAGTATTTATTTAACAAAATCTGAAACTATGGTTACGGGATACAAAGGTAAGAAAATTACTTGGAAGTCGGAGGCTTTTTAGGTGAAGTTTTTTTGAACAGTTTGATTATCAGCCTACTAGATTATAAACTTTTTTAAGAAGCGTTTTTGCATAATTCTTATCGGTATTTATTTGAGCAAAGGCTTGCATCTTGGCGGTATCGCCAATACTTTGTTTTGTTTCTAGTAAAAATTGTATTTTTTCTTGGAGGTCCTTTTTATTATGGATGTCGAGGCTGATACCCAACTCATGGGCTTGCACCATTTGTCCCATAAGGCCAAACTGATAGGTAATAATAGGCTTTTGAGCCAAAGCCGCCCGTACCATCACGCCACTCATACCTATATGTTTTTGGTAAAGGGCTATAATATAGTCGGACACAGCGAAGAAAATGTTAATTTCTTCGTCATAAATAAATCTATCCACTAAGACAATTTGCATTTTAGGCTTTATTCCTAAAGCTTTTCGTTTTTCATCGAATAGCTTTCTTTCGGTAGCCTCCCAATTACCAACGATCAACAAACTTCCTTTGTCGGCCAACGAATCGGGCAATGCCTCAATAGCATCCATCATTTGCCCAATACCTTTTCGGCTATCCAAAAAGCCAAATATCAGAAATATCTTTTTGTTGGCTGCTATGCCCAATGATTGCTTAAACGTTGGTAAAGCAATATCTGAAGGCGGAAATACCTCTACGGGGTCTGGTAAAGCTGTTACCTTGGGTATATTCCAGTTTTGTTGAATATATTCAGCCGCAAAAGGATCTAGGCTAAAAAGCTGAACAAGCTGTTTTTTGCCTAAAAGAAGCCTTAGTGTGATATTTTTTCTGATATAATTAATTCGTTCTTTTAACGAATCGGGTTGATAGTATTGTAATGTAGGTCTAAACAAAATACCCGAAAATGTACAAGGGGCTTTTTGCTGGGTCAGTATAGCTGGCTGAAGGTGGTCGATATACATCAATATACCATGAATCGCTTCAAACGCTGAGGCATATTTACAAAATAGAGCCCACTCATAAAAAGTTTTTTTGAGTGCACTTGGTTGGTTTTGCCAATTTTGCCATTCTTCATGACTGATACTCTGCCAAATCACTTTGTTGTTTGGCAGGCCAAATTGCTCTATAATATTAGGGTATTTTTCAAAAAAAGCAGGGCTAACAATTGCGACCAATCTAAAGGGTTGGTCTTGTGTTAAGTGATACGAAGCTAAGTGCATCAAATAGCTTGGATGATGACCGCTGGCATCTAAATCAAACAAAATAATATTACGAAAATCAGTCATTGATATATCTTTGGTTGGATGTAGTTATAGTACGCTACGGTACACATCTAGGGTTTTCTGGGCTGTTTGTTGGGTCGAGAAGTCATTTTGACGTAAAAAACCCTTTTTCACAAGCGATTCTTGTAGGGCTTTATCCAATAAAACCTCTTCTATACGGGCTGTCATTTCGGCAACACTGTCGGGATTAAAATACCACCCTGCGTCTTGTGCCACTTCTGGGAAGCACGAGGTATTGCTCAATATAATAGGACAGCCACAAGCAAAGGCTTCAAGAATAGGAATGCCAAATCCTTCGTAGCGTGATGGATAAACAAAGGCCGTAGCTTTTTGGTAGAGGTTGAAAAGGGTATTATCGGCATGAAAGGTAATTTGTTGCACACGCTTTTCTAGCCCTAAAGCCTGAAGGCGTTGTACTTCTACTTCGTTGAACTTCCCTCCGCCTGCACATACCAAATGGAAATCTTTGTGCTTGGCAAAGATAGGCACAATAGCCTGCAATAGATTGTCGAAGTTTTTGTAGTCATTACGAGTGCCAAGATACAAAAGGTATTTTTCGGGTAGCTTGAGGTGGCTGTTGACATACGGCGACATACTTTTGAAGGTAGAAGCGTGTGGTACAACATCTATTTTATCTGCCGATATCCGATAAAATTCCATTAAATCTTGCTTGGTATTTTCGGAAATAGCAATGACTTTACTGGCTTTATCTAGCAACAGTTGTTTATTTTCACGAGATACATTATCGAGATGTCCAAGATTAAAACGCTCTTTGATGAGGTCATGATACGTTAAGACAAACGGCTTATTACCAATGTGTTTGAGATGATACGTATGAAAAAAGGTAGGATGAAAAACATCAAAATTACCTTTTTGAATAGCCCTAATACTTGTGAGTCGATTGGTTCTAGAAACAAGCATACTTGTGGGCATAAACCCAAATATATACTTGTAAGCCCATGGCTTTTTTACTGTACTTTCTTTTAGATATTCATTATTAGAAAAGTTAATAGAAAGACTAACCTCTTCACCCATTTTGGAAAGTGTTTCCATTAAATCGTGAAAATACCGAGCTATTCCGCCATATCTTGAGCCAGAAAAGGCTTGATGGTCATACAAAATTTTCATACGCAATAAATCAAAACGGGCATTAAAGTGTTATTGAACCAATTGAAGTGGGTACAATATTAGAAACAAATCGAGCTAAGACAAATGCACAAAGTGGTTTTACCCTTTGTGCATTTGTCTTAGTTATATAATGAGGTGTTGTTCCTCATTATTTTGTTTTTTATGAATTCATCAAATCTTCGATTTCATCGGCATCCATCGGAATATTGCCCATAAGGTCGATATTGCCATCAGCTGTAATCAAAACATTATTTTCCAGCCTTACGCCTAATCCTTCTTCTTGAATATAAATACCTGGCTCAATCGTAAATACCATACCAGCTTCAAAACGGCGATATCGGTTCCATACATCGTGTACATCTAACCCCAAATGATGCGAAGTGCCGTGCATAAAGTATTTCTTGAATAATGGTGCTTCAGGGTTTTGATTTTTAACATCTGTTTTATCAAATAACCCTAAGCCTATTAGTTCTGCTTCGATAAATTTTTCTACCTCGTACTGGTATTCACTCCAAAGAGCACCTACCTGCAAAATAGACTTAGCAAACTTGAAGGCACGATGTACGGCATCATATACCTGACGCTGCCGAGCCGTATATTTACCATTAACAGGAATAGTACGTGTTAGGTCGGCATTGTAGTTGGCATATTCTGCAGCTACGTCTAATAACAGTAAGTCTCCGTCGTTACATGGGCGGCTGTTTTCGATATAGTGCAAAACACAAGCGTTGGCCCCTGATGCTATAATAGGCTGATAAGCAAAACCTTTCGAGCGGTTTCTTACAAATTCATGTAACAATTCGGCTTCTATTTCGTACTCAGCAACACCCGGTTTTGTAAATTTCAGTAATCTTCTAAAACCAAGTTCGGTAATACGAATAGCCTCGCTTAACTGTGCTATTTCAATAGAATTCTTGATAACTCGCAATTGATACATAAGCGGAGCTACACGCTCAAGGTGATGCAAAGGATAATGCTCTTTTACCCACTGTATAAATTTGGCATCACGAGTTTGGACTACCGAGCTATTGCGAATATGCTCGTTGGAATTGAGATAAATATTATCGGCCTCAAACACCAAGGTAGTGAGTATTTGCTCAAATTGACTCGACCAATAAACTGTTTGAATCCCCGAAACTTCCCGAGCGTGTTCTTTTGTATATTTATAGCCCTCCCAAATAGCAATTAATTCAGAAGTTTCACGAATAAACAGAATTTCACGATGTTTTGGGTCGGGACTATCAGGAAACAACAAAACGATAGTTTCTTCTTGGTCAATACCACTCAGGTAAAACAAATCCGAATTTTGTTTAAAGCCCATTGTGCCGTCGGCATTGGTAGGCATTATATCGTTTGAATTGAAAATCGCAATGGATTTCGGTTTCAATAGTTGGTTTAACCTAGCTCTATTTGATACAAATAGTTGGCTGTCAATCGGTAAGTATTTCATTGATGAGTGATATTGCTATTATTTCTTTTCACATAAATAAATAATCTCTTCTTTAGGCAAAGCATATTTTTCTACCAATTGCTGAGGCATTTCCATCACAAAGCGGTCTTGGGTTACATGCCAGCCTCCTTGTTCAAGGCGTTTGTCATAATCACGGCCAAAAATACGGAAATGGTCATCTTGTTTAAACAAACGTTCTCTTTCTTTGGGGTCTGTAATGGTTTTATCTTCAAAAGTGGTAGCTAATTTCCAATCTTGTGGCGATTGCATAATCCCCCAACCATTGGGTTTTAGCACTCTACGCATTTCTTGCATACAACGAATATCGTCGTCGACATGCTCCAATACATGATTACAGAATACCACATCGAACGTATTATCGTCGAATGGAATATTGTGCAAGTCCATTTTTACTTTTGCCAAAGGCGATTCAATATCGGCCGTGATATAATCGAGATTTTTCATTTTCTCGAAACGGTCGATAAAACAGTATTCAGGGGCAACATGAAGTACTTTTAAATTCGCTTTGAAGAAATTGGTTTTTTGCTGAAGATACAAATACATTAAGCGGTGACGCTCTAGGGCAAGACAATTGGGACAAAGGGCGTTGTCTCTAGGTTCGAGGCGACCATAGGGGACAAATTTAGAAAAGGTAGAGCCACAAACCGTACATTCAACTTTGTTACCACGCAAAAAAACAGCGTATGTTTTCATGGCAAAATGGCTAACCAATTGTAAATATTTACGAGGAATGTTTCGGAGTGTCCAGCTAATGATTTGTTTCATGGAAATAATTAAGGAATAAATTTTACGCAAAGGTAAAAAATCATTCTCAATTAAGTCTTATTAATTATGAAAAGAGGACGTAGGGCAAACGTTTCGGTATGAAACCGCACACAGAGGGCATCAATAATGACTTATAGCCATAAAAATAGAGGCATTGGCCTAGCCAATGCCTCTGAGAAAGATATATTACAATTCTCTTACCCAAACATTACGGAAACTAACGGCATTACCGTGGTCTTGCAACGAAATAGGGCCTTTGGCACCATGTACAGGATTGGTTGGCTGACCAATATAGTTGGTTACTCCCTGGATTTTAGTATGGTTTTGAACTACAATACCATTATGAATTACCGTAACATAACCTGGTGTTTCGATACCGCCATTGACTGTAAAACGTGGGGCAGTATAAATAATATCATAAACATTCCAGTTGCCTTGTTTAGACGTAGCGTTTACCAATGGAGGCGTTTGTTTATAAATAGAACCCGCCTGGCCATTTCTGTAAGTTCTGTTTTGGTACGAGTTCAATACCTGAACCTCATAGATACCATGCAAAAACACACCGCTATTACCTCTTCCTTGGCTTTTCACGTTGTCTGGTTCATTTGGCGAAAGCCACTCGATATGCAACTGACAATCGCCAAAATGTTTCTTTGTAGAAATATTACCCGTACCTTTTACCACCGTAAAAGCACCGTCTTTTACCTCCCATTTGGCAGCACTACCATCTTTTACCGACTCCCATTCGTCAAGATTTTTGCCATCAAACAATACAATAGCATCCGAAGGAATTGCCCCTGGTGTTACTACTCGTACTTCTGGGTCCCAGTATTCTGTTGCTTCTGGCTTTTCAGGATTTTTTTGAACAAAACGGCTATCTTGTGCTTGAACTTTTAACCCTAAAAGACAAATCGCCGCACTAAAAATTACCCTCTTCTTGATTTTCATTGGAAAAATTGTTTAAGTTTAAAATTGGAATCGTCCTTTCAAAGAGATACAAAAATGTACTTGCCTCAATTACAAGGCTTTCCAATTATTATTCTTTAAGTAGATGATTTTTGAATAGTTTATGGTTATAAAAATTAATTGTAAATTTAGTAGCAAACTTGGTAAAATATGAAAAATGCTCAAATAAATTGGATTAAAGTGTATCTGCTGTCAGGGTTTATACTTATTTGTCAAACTATTTTTGCACAAAGTTCTACTTTTCGTTATCTTGATGTAAATACGTTATGTAAAGACAAGAAGGTTTTGTTGCTCAAAAACCAATTACCCAGCGGTTGGCAATTACGAACCAATGGTTCTAATTTTTTTATTGAACGCATAAACCCTGTATTTTTGCCCCAAGAAGCCCTAAAAAGCATAGAAACTCAAACTCAGCCTGTAGACAAGGTTGTGAATGGCCACAAAATGCTTTTATTCAAAACTAAGGCTTATTTCTTGATGACAGTAGAAAAACGTCTACCCTCCGATGCTACCAAAAGCAATCTGAAATCTATCAAAAGTATTTATTTGACCGATTACTATACTTTTTTCCTTTGGCAAAAACATGGATATACTTATTCAAAACACGTATTACCTGCCAATTTGTATGAGGAATTTAGAAGTATCGAGAAACTTTTGCAAGAAACTTGGATGCTTTGAGCGTGCTGTAATGAATGGCTAGGTAATGACGTTTAACTAAGGTCTAGTGCTTTATTAATCAAATCTGTACTTATAACTTGGCCAATTTAAAGCCTTACTTGATTTTGTATTAAATAAACTGATAGACCATTTCTTAAAGCTCAAATCGATTAGTTAGTTGCTGACTTGTATCCAATAAGTAATATCACAAAAATAGCCTCAGCCTTAAAACCAAACAACCACCTAATAATCAACACATTACCTTATATACATATTTGTAATTCAGTATTCTTAGTTATATGTTATTATTTGTTTAACCTACATTTTTAACCCCTAATAGTAAAAAATGAGACCAAAAATTTCTAAAAAAGCCCCCGGCGAAAGACTGGTAAAAAGAATGCCTCTGCGAACAAAATGGATACTGTGTGCAGCAGCGGGTCTATTGCTTTTTGGCTTTGGCATATCGATAGTCAGTGTGGCAGGCTATAAAAAAGGAAGTGGAGAAGCTTTTTATATCTGGTTTTTGATGGGATTATACGGACTAATTATGTCGAGCTTGGGTTTGGTAAGTTTTGGGCAGGCAATTCGATTTAAAGTATTGATGGATATTAATAAAAAATTCAATAAACAAGAAAAAGAATTAGCTAAACAAATCCGAAAACTGAATCATTTGGGTGAAGTTTTGAGAAATAAAGAAGATAAAAAGGCCAAATTGCCTGAAAAGAAAACCAAGGAAAAACCAAAGGATGGACAAAAAGAAAACCTCGCCACTACCGACGAGGTTTAAATCTCTTAGAAGAAATTCTGAAAATTACTTCGCAGCCTTCGCAGCAAATTCAGCTTTAATCGCCTCAATATCAATTAATTTGATTTCAGGTTTCTGACGCAAAAACTTGATTGCTTCGACTTTGTTGGTGGCTATAGCCTTATTTCTTCTGTCCTTTCTTTTTAGTCTTGTAACGGCCATTGTAAAACAGATTTTTTGTTTGAGGTGCAAAATTAGGTAATTAATTGTTTCTATCCAACTATTGTGTCGGATTAGTTGCCCAAACCTTCAATAAGTAGCTGATTTCACAAAATATTCTTGAATTAATTCTTAGATAAAACCCTCAAGGCTTCCAAAAACCTTGAGGGTTTGTTATTTTTGCGACTCTTTTGGGGGGTATCAAAACTTTGCAGAATCATACAAATACTCCAAAATATAGATAAAGTCAACACAGAAGTTCTGTTTATGCTTATCAAACAAAGGCCAATAAATAGAACAAATAATCCAATAATTCAGATGAGTAAACCGTCTTTAGTAAGAGGTACACGTGATTTTGGGCCAGAAAAAATGGTCAAACGAAATTATATTTTTGATTCTATCAAATCTGTTTTCCAGCGATTTGGTTTTCAACCACTCGAAACGCCTTCTATGGAAAACCTGTCGGTACTCATGGGCAAATATGGCGATGAAGGCGACCAGTTGCTTTTCAAAATCTTAAACTCGGGCAACTTCTCCGAAAAAATAGCCCAAGCTGATTTGGATGAAGGGTATAAAAAACTAACCCACAAAATCTCGGAAAAAGGTTTACGATACGACCTTACAGTACCTTTTGCTCGTTATGTAGTAATGAATCGTGGCACATTGCCTCTACCATTCAAACGTTACCAAATACAACCTGTATGGCGTGCCGACCGCCCTCAGAAGGGTCGCTACCGTGAGTTTTATCAGTGCGATGCCGATGTTGTTGGTACGGATTCGCTCATCTGCGAGGCCGAAATTATCCTGATGATTCATGAAGTTATGAAAAAATTAGGTATTAATTTCAACCTAAAAGTTAATAACCGTAAAATCTTGACGGGGCTTTCTGAAGCTATCGGAGCTTCAGGGCAAGAAGGTACATTGGCGGTTGCAATTGATAAATTAGATAAAATAGGAAAAGAAAAAGTATTGGAAGAATTGGCCGAAAAAGGCTTTTCTGAAGCTGCTTTGGCCAATTTAGAACCTGTTTTTGAAATTGGTGGCTCTAATCAAGAAAAATTCTTGAAGCTAGAAGAACTGCTTGTCAATTCAGAAATTGGCCAAAAAGGTATCCAAGAATTAAAACAAGTATGGGGCTATATTGGTGCTTTTGGCCTAAGCGACAATAATATTGAACTAGATATTACCTTGGCTCGTGGACTTTCGTATTATACAGGAGCGATTTTTGAGGTAAAAGCTTTAGATGTACAAATTGGCTCGATTACTGGAGGTGGCCGTTACGATAACCTTACGGGTACTTTTGGCGTACCGGGGCTATCGGGGGTTGGTATTTCGTTTGGTGTCGACAGAATCTTTGATGTATTGGAAGAACTAAACCTTTTTCCTGAAAATCAAGATATTACAACCCAACTATTATTTACACACTTTGGTGTAGACGAACAAAACTATAGCTTACCATTATTGCAAAAAGCTCGCTTGGCAGGTATCAATGCTGAGGTATACCCAGATAATGCTAAGATAAAAAAACAGTTGGATTATGCCGATAGGAAAAAAGTACCATTTGTATGTATTATTGGTTCGGAAGAAATAGAAACAGGCTTATTGACCTTCAAAAATATGATTTCGGGCGAACAAGAAAAGCTAACTATTGAGACCATCATTGAAAAAATCAAATCTTAAACTCAAGCTTTTCACCAAACATAAGTCATCCCGAATTTAGTGAATGAGTAATTATTTTTGAATATGACTTTTACCAGTAGAGACGCAATGCTTTATGACTAAAGAATGGGACTTTCTGATATTTAACATGAAAAAAGGCGATCGAAAAACAATTTTCGATCGCCTTTTTTATTCTTTCATTTGAGTAGTTTATAAGCCTCATCAATGTTCACTTGACGACCTTATGAATCACAACAAACACCAATAGAGGGCCTCTTTTAATATTGCCTAATATTTGGGATGACTCATGTTTAATACCATAACATTACAAAAAGACATCAGCACACTAAATCTTAATATTCAACGCCACACCACTTTGCGATGGCGAATAGAAAGGCTGTAACGAAATTTTCTTATTCTCTTTGAGCTTTTTATGAAACTCAGGAACAAGAATCCCCGAGGCAGCACCTACCAAAAACCCTAAAATAACATCAGTTTTAAAATGTTTTCCTGCTTCCATTCTATAATAACCCACCAAAGCAGGTGGCACAGCCGCTACCGAAAAGATAGCAATACGTTTCCAGCCCTTTATCTGTTTATAGTCTGTAAGTACCTTAGCAAGAAAAAAAGTGGCAGTACTACTAAAAGAAACGTGTCCGCTAAAAAACGAATTACTTTTGGCATCACCCGTTTTTTCCTCAACACTCAGTTTGGGGTTATAAGTAAGTGGTCGGGCTCGTCTAACAGGAAAAGCAGATGCAAAATACACCGCATTATCTACCGCATGCGTTACCATATACATACTCAGTAAATCCACCCAATCTTTACGCATATTTTTATCAATCATGAGTAAAGCAGGACTTACCAAAGCCAAATTCAGAAAGAAATCAGAGTTTTTTTGTGCCAAATCAAAGCCAGCAGGGTCTTTAAACGCAACAGGGCGGTCAAACGAATTAATATCGTTGGGATTCAGCTTGGCAATATCTGCGGCAGTAAAATTGGCTACCTTGTCGAGCTGCCGAAATCCAAAATATGAAGCAACCGTCAGTACTCCAGCTCCTGTAAGTTCATATTTGGGTACTACATAATAGATTTTTTGATGAGAAAGTGTATCCTGAGAAAAACCACTTTGAAAAGTACAAAAAACAATAAGAAGAAGTAGAAGATATTTCCTCATAATTTTGGTGATTTAGATTTAGCAACCGATTCATTTAAAAGCTATCCTCATGCCTCTTTTCCTTGACAAATATAGGCTTCTGAAGGTTGAGAAGACATTTTTCAAGTAAAAACTCCAGTTTAATATAGCTTTATTCTATAAGCTAATAGTTCGTAAAAAGAGTTTCCTAAATATTAAATTATTCTATTAAAAACATCTAATAGAATCAAAAAAGGAAGTTTTTCAGCAATAAATTACTAAAAAACTTCCTTTTACGTAATGTTTATTGATAACCATACCCCAAAAACACCCTCAAAGGTATTAGTATGACAAAAGAATTAGGCTCTCCAAACTTTATAAGCATTAATTAAGCCATTGGTAGAAGAATCGTGCGAATCGACTGCTGTATCAGAAGCTAATTCTGGTAAAATTTTGTTGGCCAATTGTTTACCTAACTCTACGCCCCATTGGTCAAAACTAAAAATATTCCAAATAACCCCCTGTACAAAGATTTTGTGTTCGTACATCGCAATCAAGCTACCCAAAGTACGAGGTGTTAACTGTTTGAAAAGAATGGAGTTGGTTGGGCGGTTTCCTTGGAATACCTTAAATGAAGCCAATTCTGCAATTTCTTCGGCCGATTTACCAGCTTTTTCAAATTCGGCAACTACTTCTTCAAGCGTTTTACCATTCATCAAAGCTTCTGTTTGGGCAAAGAAGTTGGAAAGCAACATTTGGTGATGCTCGCCAAGAGGATTGTGGCTAATAGCTGGAGCTAGAAAATCGCAAGGAATAAGCTTTGTTCCTTGGTGAATCAATTGGTAAAATGCGTGTTGTCCATTTGTACCTGGCTCGCCCCAGATAATTGGGCCAGTTTGGTAATTTACAGCTTGCCCGTCACGTCCTACATATTTGCCATTCGACTCCATATCGCCTTGTTGGAAATACGCTGCAAAACGGTGCATATATTGGTCATAAGGCAACAAAGCCTGCGAATCGGCATCGAAGAAATTGTTATACCAAATACCCAACAAAGCCAAAATTACAGGGATATTCTCATTAAAATCGGTATTTCTGAAATGTTTATCCATTGCATGAGCCCCCTCTAACAATTCGATAAAGTTCTCAAAACCAATAGATAATACAATTGAAAGACCAATAGCCGACCATAGCGAATAGCGACCACCAACCCAATCCCAGAAACCAAACATATTGTCGGCATCGATACCAAACTTCACTACTTCTTTTTCGTTGGTCGAAATAGCCACAAAATGCTTAGCAACAGCTTCTAACGAGCCACCATTGGCTACAAACCAATTACGTGCCGAATGGGCATTGGCCATGGTTTCCTGAGTAGTAAATGTTTTTGAAGCAATCAAAAACAAGGTAGTTTCAGGATTTACTTTTTTCAAAATTTCGGCAATATGCGTACCGTCAACATTAGAAACGAAGTGTAAATTCAAATGGTTTTTGTAAGGTTTCAGAGCCTCTGTAACCATTACAGGGCCCAAGTCAGAACCACCAATACCGATATTTACTACATCGGTAATAGCCTTGTCTGAATAGCCTTTCCATGTTCCAGAAATTACTTTTTCAGAAAAAGCCTTCATTTTTTCTAATACAGCATTAACAGCAGGCATAACATCTTCGCCATTTACTGCAATAGGTGAATTAGAACGATTGCGTAAAGCTACGTGCAATACGGCTCTATTTTCAGTTTTGTTGATTAAATCGCCTGTAAACATTCTTTCGATAGCATCGTCTAGTTCACATTCGTTGGCCAAAGCAATAAGAGCAGCCTTGGTTTTGTCATTAATCAAGTTTTTTGAATAGTCTATCAAAATATCTTCAAAGCGAATAGAATAATTTTCAAAACGCTGAGGTTCAGAAGCAAAAAGTTCTTTGAGATTGGTGCTTTCAATTTCTGGCTTGAGGTTTGAAAGATGCTGAAAAGCACGAGTTTGGTTGAAAGGAACTGATTTTAACATGATTAGTTTTTCTATTTATAAAAGGGAATTGATATACAAAAATACGAAAAGCACTATTAAGATAGTGAAAAAAAAGCAGATTTGGCAGGAGATTTACCCTCCAAGCGTATCTGTAAATGGCTTTTATAGATTTGATTTTTATACAAAAATCAAGTTGTTGTTGATGGGTTTGGCGAGTAAAGTACTTTGGTGTGCAAATTACAAAGTTCGGGGAGTTTCTTCAATGATTTTGCCAAAAATAGCCTCATAATTATTCATATATAGACCTTTTTACGGCTTGGGTGGTCGCAAAAAAAGCTGCAATCATCTACTAAATAAGGTTTTTAGGGTATAAAGTCCCACACAGGAGTAAACGGTTGAGCCTTTGCACCTGTCTATACTAGCAGAGTCTCCTCTTACAGAGGATTAATTTCCACAATTCATCTATAGCTTTATACGCTTATGAGCATTATTCATTCAACCATAGAAAAAAACAGTCATATTTCGAGCCAAGCAAAGACCTTTTCTATTTTGATACCTTCTTGGAATAATTTAGTGTATCTGCAATTATGTATCAATAGTATCCGTAAAAACTCTGTTTTTAACCATCAGATTATTGTACATATCAATGAAGGGAAAGATGGCACTCTGGCATGGGTAAAGCAACAGCCCGATATTGACTATACTTATAGCCAAGCAAATATCGGTATTTGTTATGCCTTGAATTATGCTGCCACACAAGCCAAAACCGACTATATTTTGTACATGAACGACGATATGTATGTTTGTCCGAATTGGGACAAAGCGTTAGTCGAAGAAATTAATGCGATTGGCCACAAAAACTTCTTTTTGTCGGCCACCATGATTGAGCCTTACAATACCAACAATACTTGTGTGATTCATAAAAGCTATGGCTTGGACATTACGGCTTTCAACGAACAACAGCTTTTGGCCGAATATGAGTCATTAGAAAAAGAAGACTGGACTGGGGCAACGTGGCCCCCTAATGTTGTACATCGAGATGTTTGGAATGCTGTTGGCGGATATAGTATAGAGTTTCACCCAGGAATGTACTCCGACCCCGATTTTTCGATGAAACTCTGGAATATGGGTATTCGTTTGTTTAAGGGCGTAGGAGCAAGTAAGGTTTATCATTTTTCGGGCGTTTCTACGGGCAGGGTCAAAAGAAACAAAGGGTATTTTACCTTTATCCAAAAATGGGGAATGACCTCAGGATATGTTATGAGTAATTTTTTGAGAAAAGGCGAAAAATTCAATGGCCTGCTGCTCGAACCCGTTGATACATTTGGGGCCAAATTCAAGAACCTTTTCAAACGAGTATCAGCAACACTGCGGTAGTTACAAACAGAGGTCGTCGAGGTCGGCTTTGTTTCCTAGAAAAACATTAAAATCAACCGTTCCTCTGATTCCCTCTACCCATCCGTTTTTGTTGTGCTGCCAAAACCAAAGTGTAGACTTATAGCCTTTAAGGCTTTCACGAGAATAATCGGCTATCCATAACGGATAGTCGTCGTAATTGCCTTTAATAAACTTTTTATAAAAATTAGGATTGGTATAAATAATAGGTTTTTTGCCGTAATGTTTTTCTACTAAATCCAACCATATTCCTATTTCACGGATAATTTTATCGTCTGATTTTAAGGAGTTTTGCTCAATGTCCAACACAGGAGCTAAATCTCCTTTTTTGAGCTTCACCGAGTTGATAAAATTCTTGGCTTGCCCGACAGGCTCACGCCATGCAATATAAAAATGATAAGCCCCACGTTTGAGTCCTGCTTTTTTGACGTGTTCCCAGTTACGTTCAAACTGCCTATCGGCATGAGTAATTCCTTCGGTAGCTTTCAGAAAGGCAAATTCTATTTTATAATCGTCCTCAAAACGCATTTTCACTACCTTTTTCCAGTCTATTTCGCCATTATGATGCGACACGTCGATACCATGAATAGGATAACGCAAAGGTAAGGTAATACCTACCTTCGACACCCTCGCCCATCCATTGGGGTTTGGCCGAAAGAACGCAAAATAAATAAGCCAAATAATAGATAAAAATCCCGAAATCAATATTAGGATTTTAATATTGCGAGGTAATGCGTAATATCGGCGAAGTAATAGTTGAATCATTTTACAAAAATAGGAAAAACTCATTTATCATCAATAATATCGTGCAAGTGATAAGCTTCAATGGGCAAAATCCAAAAAACAATTATGAATACAGCCATATTTTTAGGGGCAGGGGCGGCGGCTTCTTACCATTAAATTGCCAATGTAAATCCCTTATTATCAATAGGATTAGCAATTGTACAAATTTCCGAACAAAAAATGTATCAAAATCGAACAGCCAGATTTCTCTACCACCAACTAAATCGCTGTTTTTCAATATATTACAACATTGGCATAGATTTTTAGTTATATATGGTAATTTGAACCCTTTAACTAAACAAACCGATGTGGAAAAACTACTTTAAAATTGCCTTCAGGAACTTACGCAAAAACAGTGTATTTTCAATTGTCAATATCCTTGGAATAGCTCTTTCTATTTCGGCATTTGTTTTGATGCTCGAATATATCAGTTTTGAGCAAGGGGTTAATCAGAATCATCTCAACGCTAACCATATAGTAAGGGTCAATACGGTATCTCAAGACAATAATAGCGTTAACGATTTTACGCCACCTCCTTTTGCTCCGCAATTCAAGCAAAATTTTAGTGAAATACAGGCCTATTGTCGTATTATGGATGCTGGTACGGCCACAGGAATTGTTGCCACTACTAAGCCCGACAATACGCTTCAATCTTTTCGTCAAAAAAATATTACTTATACCGATGCCAGTTATTTCAGGATATTTACCCAAGCTATCATAAGTGGCAACGCCCAACTGGACGCTCCAAACCAAGTAGTTATTAGTGAGTCAGAAGCCCAAAAGTTGTTTGCAAACACCAATTCCATTGGCAAAACGATTACGCTTTATAACCAATTTGGCAAAACGAACTATGAGGTTACAGCCGTTTGTCAAAATGCCCCCGAAGGCTCTGATTTAAACTATGGCTATTTCTTTTCTCTAAAAACCTTAGAAAATCCTGCCAACCTCAACGGAAATGATTGGGCAAACCTCAGTAACTTAGGGTTTTATTCTTTCCATAGCTTTTTATTGCTTGCTCCTACGGCCAATCGCTTGGCATTGACCGACAAAGCCAATACTTTGCTTCACAAGAATTTTCCGCAAGCCAATGCCCAGATTCAGTTACAAGATTTTGAGTATTTGCATTTAGGCAAAAGCCTTGGCGACACCGCTCCTACCAGTGGCAACCTCAAGTTTATTTATTTGTTAGGCTGTATCGGCATACTTATCTTACTGATTTCGTGGCTCAATTATATTAATCTTTCTACTGCTAGTGCTATCAAAAGAGGTAAAGAGGTTGGTATTAGAAAGGTCGTTGGTGCAAGTAGACCACAGCTTGTTGCTCAGTTTTTGGGAGAATCTTTGCTACTCAATATTGGCGGAGTTATATTTTCTATTTTGATTATAGCTCTAACACAAGACTATTTTAATGATTTAGTTCAGAAAAATCTTTCGTTCAGCACTATTTTCGAGAACAAGCTTTGGGGTATTTCCATGAGTGTTATTTTGATGGGCCTCGTGGTGTCGGGTGGATATGTCGCTATGGTGCTGTCGTCGTTTTCTACTACCGAAACCCTCAAAGGCACATTTAGTAAGTCGGTGAAGGGTATTTTCTTACGAAAAACCCTTGTTGTTTTTCAATTTACGGTATCAGTTTCGCTGATTATATCAACCTTGGTGCTGTATCGTCAACTAATGTATATGCAAAACCAAAACCTTGGTATGAATATCGACCAGCTTTTGGTAATTAAAGGGCCACAAATTACTGATAGCCCAAACCGCAAACAAAGCTCAATTGCTTTCAAACAAGCCTTGGCTGGATTACCATTTGTAAAAAGTTACAGTATGTCGGGCAGCGTTCCTGGCAATAGTTTTAATTTCTCGATAGAAGGTTTTACTAAACCAAACCCTCAAACTGGTGATGAGAAAAAGGTGTATCAAGTGATGTCGGCCGACAACCAATATTTCGCTATTTATCAGATTCCTTTGCTAGCAGGCAATAACTTTACCGATGCCATGTGTGAACAGGGTTATGAGGGCGACAAACTGATTATCAATCAGCAAGCTGCCGAGTCGCTAGGTTTTGTATCGCCACAAGCCGCTATCGGACAAAAGGTAAATTGGGGAAAGACTTTTGAAATTATTGGTGTGATCAGCAATTATCATCACTTTTCGCTAAAACAGGCTATCGAACCTACGGTTATTGTGCCTCAGTTTAACCAAAGCTATTATACGGTACGTCTTACAACCAAAGATATAGGTCAGAAAATGACTCAATTAGAACAAACTTTCAAAAAGAGTTTTGTAGGTAATCCATTTGAATACTTTTTTGCCGACGATAATTTTAACCAACAATACCACACAGAACAGCAATATGGTAGGTTATTTATCACGTGTTCAAGCTTGGCCATTTTTATTTCTTGCTTAGGGCTTTTTGGGCTGGCGTTATTCAATGTTGAACAAAAAACCAAGGAAATTGGAATCAGAAAGGTATTAGGAGCATCTATTAGTCAAATTGTAATGCTTTTGTCGAAAGACTTCCTACAATTGGTTTTTATTGCCTTATGTATCGCATCGCCTTTGGCTTGGTGGGCAGGAAATATTTGGCTTACCGATTTTGCATATCGCATAGAACTCAGTTGGTGGATATTTGTGTTGGCGGGTTTGGTGGCTATTGCTATTGCTCTTATCACAATCAGCTTTCAGGCTATCCGAGCCGCTACTGCCAATCCAATACAGTCACTCAGAAGTGAGTAAGTTAGTTCAATGAGGGAGTTATGGTTTAGTGAATAATGAAAGTTTTTTATTATTCGCTAAATCAGTTATTCACATTAGCATACAGAATAACTGATTTATGAAAGTATAGAGTGCTTTTTATTCAGGATATACGTCGGGTTCGATATGAATCAAAACGTGTCCTAGTTCGGGGATTTTATTACGCAAAGTGTCTTTGAGGTTGTGGGCAATATCGTGTCCGTGTTTTACGGTAATATCGGCATTAACCATTGCATGTAAATCTACATGATATTTCATTCCTGCTTTTCTGATAAAACATTTTTCAGTACCTACCACCCCATCCACTGTCAACGATACCTTTCTGATTTCTTCAACGAGGTCGTCGTACAGGTGTTCGTCCATAATTTCGCCAAGGGCTGGTCTGAAAATATGATAGCTATTATAAAGGATAAACCCCGAGGCAAACAATGCTGCCCAGTCGTCGGCGGTTTCATAACCTTTGCCAAAATACAAAGCAATAGAAATACCCATAAAAGCAGCAACAGAGGTAATTGCATCGCTTCGATGATGCCAAGCATCGGCTTTTAGCGACGAACTGTTGGTTTCTTTGGCCTTTTTCATGACCAACCTAAATGATACTTCTTTCCAGATAATCAACGGCGTAAGAATAAATAACGTCCAAACTTTGGGTAATTCGTGTGGCGTAGAAATATTCTTGATGCTTTCGTAAGCAATAATCGTAGCCGAGGTAATTAAAAAACCAACCACCAAAAATGTTATCAAAGGCTCAGCCCGTCCGTGTCCATAAGGGTGATTTTTATCGGCTGGTCTGTTGGCATATTTTATACCAAATAATACCAAAAAAGAAGCAAATATATCGGTGGTTGATTCTATGGCATCAGCAATTAAAGCGTATGAATTACCAAAAAAGCCCGCAAGTCCTTTAATTATTGCCAATGAGGCATTTCCGATAATACTAAAATAGGTTGTTTTGATTGCGGTTTGCTCGTTGGTTGTTGTCATTTTTCAGTTCTATTTAATGACTATTCTTGTTTAGGGGGTACATAAGAAGTGTCCAAACATTCGGCTAAGATAGAAGATTTGACTAGACTGAAAAAGATAATTTGGGTATTTTTCCGTTTACTGCTCAGCACCAAGATCTTAGGAGGTTTTGGTATGTTTAATTTCTTTCTTTCAATAATAACGTATCGATTTTTTTTACCGTCTCAATAAAGGCACTTATCCTCTTTCAAATCATTTCTTGCTATTGTTTAATTATTTTAGGCTTAAAGCTCGGATTGGGAAACTGTATTTCCTAAATTCTGGGAGGGTGAAGGCTATTTTTTCAGATAAAATTCATCCTATATAAAAGCCTAGAAGGTACAGTAAAGCAATATTTCGACCAACCTTCTAAGCTAGTAACTAATCAATTAGAGGTAGTTTTAGTCAGGGGTATGTCCACTAAAAAAGTTAAGCATCGTTGTCAAAGCATTTTCACTGTGCATTCTTTCTCCATTCTCAAGAGATTCTTTTGCCATAAGTGAAGCCCTTTTACGCATATTTATTTCATAAAAAGCAATAGCTTCTTGCCATGTTTTATTTTGTCCGGAAGTCAAACTTTCACTTAACTCTAAGGCATCGAGCATTGCCATATTTACGCCCTCTCCTGCAAAAGGAGGCATTACATGAGCGGCATCGCCAATGATGGTCAAATTGGGTGAGGCTTTCCAAGTCTGAGCTAAAGGCATACACTGAATAGGTCTTGGTATCAATGGCATTTCACTTTTCTTGATAAGTTCATCCCAAATTTCGCTCCAATCAGAATATTCGTTTTTAAACCACTCTAATAGCTGTGTTTTGTTAGAAAAATCTAAACCACACTTAGAAAGCCAGTTTTCATCAGCCTTAAAGCTTATATAAAAACCTACCACTCTGTTGGCTTTTTGTCCTAAGAGTATATCTTTTTTGTTGCCAAAAGCCATTATCTTACCTCCACGAAGTACAGAAGCTACTTGAGGAATAGCCATTTCGGCATTATGAACATTGCCTTCAAGCATCATAATACCTGTGTAAAAAGATGTAATATCGGTAATATAAGGTCTGATTTTTGAATTGGCCCCATCGGCTCCAATCACTACATCGGCATAAACGCTTTTTCCATTTTCAAAATGTAATGTCCAACCCTCACCTTGTTTTTCCATCGATAAAAAATGGCTATTCCAAACAATACTGTCAGGTTGCAGCGAGTTTAATAAAATTTTCCGTAATACTCCTCGGTCTATTTCAGGACGAAAATGCTGATTACCAAAATTTTCAAGTTGTTTGGTATCATGGTCACTGAAATACACCACTGCCTTTTCATTTGTAATTGTAGTTTTGTCGGCACCTAGCAGATAATTGTTTCTGAATTCATCCAATAGATGGGCTTTCCGCAAAGCAGCTAACCCCGAACTATCGTGCAGGTCAAGAGGCGAGCCTTGTGTTCTTGCATTTTCATCGATGTCTCTTTCATACACCTTTACATGTACCCCTTTTAGTTGTAAAAGTCTTGCCAAAGTTAGTCCGCCCGGACCACCTCCTACGATTGCGATTTGTTTATTGATTAATGTCATAATTTTGAAATTTAGACTCCAAAATTATAGCTGGTCATAAACTAAAAATTGTAAAAATCGGTCGTTTTTATTTTTGTGGAGTTCTTTAGGCGAAACACCCGATAGTTGTTTTATTTCTTTAATAAAATGCGATTGGTCAGTAAAATTGAGCTGAGGATACAGTTTACCCTCTTTGATATGAGGGAGAGATGCTTGAAAACGCAGTATTTTACAATACGCTTTTAATGAAAGGCCAAATTGCTGATTAAAATACCGATTAATTTGTCGTTGACTCCAAAATACTTTTTCAGAAAGCTCTTTGATAGGGATTTCGCCATTAGAGGCTGCAATTAATTGGAATAAATTACGTTTACGTTCATCTATTGTATTTGGTAAAAGGGCATTGATTTTTTGTATTACTTTTTTACAAAATTCTTTAAAGTCATTCAAATCATCAATACAAAAATCCCAGAAATCACTAGGTAAAAGTTTTCCTGTATTGACAATATCGGCGATTGAACAATTAAAAACATATTCAATTGCAAGCGGATTAAAACTTACCGAAAAGAAATTGGAGACTTCCTGTTGGGTGTACTTTGGCTTAGTTTCTAGCCCTAGTAGAGCTATATAAAGCTGATTTTCCTTAGTTTTTGAAAAAACTAAATCAATTTTGCCATTCGGAATTATCACTGCTTGATGCTGATTGGAAAAATTTTGTAAGGAGGAAAAACAATAGACAAAATCAGTAAGCGATGTGTCTGGCTGAACAAGCTGAAAATGTAAGTTATTTTCCATGCCCAAAAATACTTTTAAGAGGCTGTTTTATTAACATCCCATTGCTACTTCTATAATAATCAATTTTGTGATGGTTTGCCCATTGTCCTTGCGTTGTCCTGTAAGCCGCAGAAAATAGCGACTTACTCCCACCCCACTTGGATATTCTGTTGGAGATTGAATTTTTGAAATAAGTTTTAGCCAATCTTTTCCACATTGTTCTTTTACTCTTTCTTTCAATTCTGAAATATCAATCGTAGGGAATTTTTCCCAGTCTTTCTCAGAATATGACCGACCAATATATTGCCCCTTTTTATTTGATTGTAGTTTTTCCCATTCAGAAGTATAATGCTTCCAATCAACAAGGTCGCAATGTGGCCCTTCATCCATGATTGTTACACTTGTTTCATAACGCTGTTCGACAGTTGAGTTGGTTAATTGATTGGTCGTAATAGAAATCACTTGGCCTTCAATTGTTTCTCCAAGTTCGGCATAAAGATAAACCGTATCTTTTTGAATCTTATCCAGTTGATTGTTTGTATCAAATACAATCAGGCGGCTTATTGCCATTGAAAGCTCTTCAAATTTTATGTTTGTAATGGTATCTTCCTCGATTGTACTATCCGATGTATGTGTATTTCCTACTATTATATTGGCCGAACCTCTGTCAATACTGTCGTTTTTGATCAGATTTTCTGCTTGTTTGCTTGAGGTTATGCTATCACACGAACACATTATCGCCAAAATCAAGCAAATACTTATTAATTTTAATATTGGCATGGTATTTTTTAAATATAGCTACAATTTATGGTTTAACAGTTAGGTGATACAAGTTTGATTGTGATTGGTGTTTTTAATCGTGTCCAAATTTTGTATCGAAGCTACTCAAATTTTTGTAACTGACGAATAAATTCGCCCGCTAAAAGGAAAATGTTGCAAAAGTTTCAATAAAAATAGGTAGCTTTTATTGTATCCACCCGACATTACGTTTCCATTCTATTACCTCCTGTTTTCTTTTTTCGTAATCTATAGGTGGTATTTGATTTTCGGCTTGAGCTTGTCTTCTTATGATTAGTGTTTGTTCTTCAAGCGTATTGAGTCCTATAGCTTTTCGCCTTTGATTTACTTTGGTCAAATCGTCAAAAAGACTGGGACTTAACTCTCCTTTTTCGTTCCAATCAAATTGTGTTCCATAAAGTTGAGGTTTTTCTTCAAAAACAGCTATTCGGTCGGTAAGATAAGCAAGCATTTTAGGGTCTGCTTTGTTTTCATCAACGGCTTTTTCCAACAGTAAAACACACTTTTTCATAAATTCGGGAAGTTCTATTGCGTGTTGTATTACTAGCCAAGTTGCTTCACTAGCTTCTGTACCTACTTTGTTTATGGTAGGGTAGCCAATTGTATCTATTATATCGTTTAAAATACTGGCATTTTTATTATGCAAGTATTTCATTTCTTCATGATACACTTGGCCAATTTGTCCATTTTGAATAAGTCTTTCTCTACATGCTAAGTCAGCATTTTTTAGGGCAATTATTGTTTCTGCTATGCTTTCGTAGTTCATTTTCAGCAAGTAATTTGTTTTTGAGAGTATTTCAAAAACAAATATAGAATAAATCAAAGCCCAATAATATAACCACTTAACAATCAATACCATTAGGTTATTTCTAAGAAGCTAATGGTATTGATTTTGTATTATTTTAGCTTGACGCTTTATTCAAGGTATTTTTGTTTGACAACAACATTATACCAATCCAATAGCTTGGGGCTAATGCTATGGCAGGAACCATAAACGGAAAGTAGTATTGAAAATCACTTTTGATGAAGAATAGCCCACAAAAAGTAGCTCCAACTAAACTAAATATACTCAGTAGAGCCAACTGCCACTTTCTTATTTGGGTATATGTTGTAAGAACAAATGCAATAAGTACTGCTGATATATATAACAACACTCTCGCTATTGTACGCCAATGAATATTATAATCAAACTGCTTGGTAAAATCGTCTGCATTTTTGCCTGATGCTGTCCAATCTTGCATTTTTGAACTAAAAATAAAGGAACTGAAATTATCCCAAATATTGAGCAATACTGTAATAGCCAAAATTGCTATAGTGATTTTACCTAAAGTTGTTTTAAAATCTGCCAAAATCTTGAGCCCGCCAAGCACCAACAACAATACTGCTATTAGTAGCATTCCATACCTAAATTTTTCAATTGCAGAAAAAGTAAGCAGTTGAGCATCTTCTCGCGGAGCTCCCAGATGTAATGGAAAAATCGCAATCATGCCAATCATAAAAAACAGCCATCCTGAAAAGCTATTTGTTTTTTTTAGGAAGTACACAAGCCCAAATCCAATAGCAATAATACCTACACAAAGTACTATATATTGGCTAAAGGTATCATAGTTGACCTGATTTTCGGGAAGAAAAAAGCTTTCAGTAATGGGTAAAAATGGTAATACAAGAATAATAATTACCGCTATAGCTCGAAAGAATATTGTTATCCATGTCTTCATATTACAGTTATTTTATGTATTCTCGGTTATTGGTACTGCCGACGTGGAGAGGCATAATTTCGTTCAATATTTGACTAAAATTTCATAAATCGTACCTCAGTAATACAGACTTTTTAGCCAACATATCTCCCCCAAACAGTATCAGATCTATCAAATACATTAGGAAGAGTTTCTTGAATTGCATCAGAATATTTCTTATCGTTACCCAAGCTACAGTGAACTACTTTTTTCATTGCACCATTTTCTACTTCCGAAATAATTCCAACATGCCCTATGTTTTTTCCCGCATCATACACAACGATACAACCAACTTCGGGAACACTTAAACGTTCAAAAATTCCTGTTTGGCTATTAATATCATCTACCATAGAATCAGTATAAATCCAACCTCCATGTTTTTTGTAAAATGGAATATCCGTTTTACGAGAAAGCCCTAAAACCCAACACACAAAGCCACTACAATCGCAGAGATTATCTTTAGTAGGCAAATGATATTTTTCATCTCTACCACCTTTTCCTAACTCATATCTAATGCCTTTTCCTATTACAGATTTTGCTCTATTAACCCTTTCAAGTGGCGTTAAGGTTACAAAATCAAAGTTATTCTCTGGAATATCTTCTATATTTGGAATATGAATTAGCTGTCCTTCGTATATCAAATTGGGGTTTTTAATAGAAGGGTTATACGCAATAATCAGTTCTACAGGCAAACTGAAGGCATTGGCTATTTTAGCGAGGGTATCGCTTTTTTTGATTTTGTAAAACATACTGTAGCTGGTTTTGAAGGTTATTGAGTTAATTTATTTTTTAATATTTTATCCCCAAAAGACGATAAATGAATAGGTATTACACCATTACCTGTATTGAGGCAATATTCTGGATATTCCTATACTTATGTTATACTAATCATTCATAAATTCTCAAATACCCAACAAACCAAGCTGCACAATACTGTATTTACTTCCGTTAGCTATTTATACTCAGATATTCTTCTGTTGTTTGTACAGTTGAATAGAAATAACTCAAAGCTGCTAAAAATGCAGTTTGCACATCGGCGGCTTTGACTTTAGTATTATTTACTGCTAGGTCTTTGGTAGCACAGGCATCACCTACAACGATACAATTAAACCCAAAGTCCTTGGCCGCTCTTGTTGTTGCATCTACGCACATGTGTGTTTGCATACCACAAATCACCAAATCCGTTATTTTTTGGGAAGTTAAATAGGCTAATAGATTAGTTTCTCGAAAACTATTTGGATAATGTTTTACAATAACAATTTCTTTCTCTGTTGGCTTTACACTCTCATGAATGGCTGCCCCTATGGTATCGGGAATAAAAAATGTAGCATTGGGGCGGTTTGCAATATGTTGAATATGAATAATGGGTAAGTTTTTCTTCCTAAAATGTTCAAGTAACAACTGAGCATTGCTACCTGCTTGGTCAGGACTAACAAGTTGTGCTGCTCCGCCCTCAAAATAGTCATTTTGAATATCTATTATAATTAATACTGTATTAATATTTTTCATTTTCCAAACTGTAATTTAGTACTTCATTTTAAGTTTACGTATTCCAATTTTCACAATCAAGCACTTATAACAGCCTGATAAATAACACACTAATGCTGATTAACATCATTTATAAAACTAAACACAAGGTAATTGTCTTTTTTTAAAAAAAAAGATAATTATTGATTAAACGGTTCAAAAATAAGCAAATCCAACAAAATCACTAAATCACAACTCACTAAATCACAATTCACTAAATCACTAAATCACAATTCACTAAATCACAATTCACTAAATCACAATTCACTAAATCACAATTCACTAAATCACAATCACTAAATCACTAAATCACTAAATCACTAAATAAAAAAGCCGCTAGCAAACGAATGCTAACGGCCTATTGGTAAAGTTTTATCCAAATTAATAATATTTTTCCTCTGCCAAATAATTTTTCACATAGTCAGCAATACCTTCCTCCAAAGTATGAAAAGGTGTTTCATAACCAATTGACTTCAACTTAGCCATATTAGCTTCGGTAAAATATTGGTATTTATCACGAATATCCTCAGGAGTATCAACAAAAGAAATATTAGGTTCTAAGCCTAAAGAAGTAAAAGTATTTTTGGCCAAATCCAAGAATGTTCTGGCTGTACCCGACCCAAGGTTATAAATACCCGAATTACGACGGTGGTGCATCAAAAACATACAAACTTCTACCACATCTTTTACATACACAAAATCGCGCATCTGCTCGCCATCACGGTATTCGGGATTGTGCGAACGGAACAACTTCATACCTCCTGTTTTCTTGATTTGGTTAAAAGTATGCCAAATCACCGATGCCATACGTCCTTTGTGAAACTCATTGGGGCCATAGACATTAAAAAATTTGAGGCCAGCCCAAAAGAAAGGTGTTTCTTGCTGTTGTAAAGCCCAAATATCAAAGTCGTTTTTTGAATCGCCATAAGGATTCAAAGGCTTCAATTGCGGAATCAACGTTTCGTTGTCGTCGTATCCATGCTCGCCCATTCCATAAGTAGCCGCCGACGAGGCATACACCAATGGAATTTGGTAATCATGACATTTTTTCCAAATCTTTTTTGAGTAATTCAAGTTCAGTTTATTGAAAATATCAACATTGAACTCGGTGGTGTCGGTTCTGGCCCCAATATGAAAACAAAACTCAACCTCTTGGTAATTATCCTCTAGCCACTCAAAAAAGTGTTCACGGTCAACACGCTCTTGAATTTTTTTCCCTTCAAGATTTTTATTTTTTTGCTCGTCGGAAAAATCATCAACAGCAATGATGTAATTAAAATTATCCTGATTCAAGCGTTGAATCAGACAACTTCCAATAAACCCTGCGGCACCTGTAACAATAATCATAAATAGAAACTAATTGAGTGGTTTTGGAATATGTAAATATGCTAAAAAAAGTTGAATAGTCTATCAATAAATCTATATTGTCAAAATCCTATAATAGAAGTAAGGAGGATATATATACTAATGTACAGCAACTGAACTTAAATTATACTTATTAGTATAACAAAACCGATACATAAGCTTGAGCCATAAATACGAATATTAGTATTATTCATGGAAAAAGTAAGCAAAAGTACCTAATGGTTTGCGAAAAACCAATACACTTAACTTTGAAAAAATATAAACTTTCCAAGAATCCCTTTAGGGCTATTTTTATAGCAATATAGCAATACTCTGATTTTCAGCAAAGACATACCTAAAAATAGTCAAATAAATTGAACTAATTAAAGAGTCTGAAAAAATGATTGTTTTCATTAAACTTTTTTGTGAAACTAAAAGACCTTACCTTTGTGTTTTTAAAAAATACGTTGGTTTTGCTACGTTTTCCCAACTCCAACAACAGCGATTTTGCTGATATAATCCCGTAGTTTTGCCGTGATTGTTAAAAGTTATCCGCTATACTTTTCTAGGAATAATACAGAAATAGCCGCTAGCTTTTTATGCTTCCCGCAAAACGAATAAATTAACTGAAAACAAATGGTTTACGTAGTTCGTAAAGAACATTTCAACGCCGCTCACAGGCTGTATAATCCTAATTGGACCGAGGAAAAGAATCGTGAGGTATTTGGTCCTTGTGCCAATGTCAACTGGCATGGACATAATTTTGAGCTCATCGTTACGGTGAAAGGTATCCCTAACCCCGACACAGGTTTTGTCATTGATATGAAAGTAATGAGTCAGATTATCAAAGATGAAATTATTGAGCGTGTTGACCACAAAAACCTTAATCTCGACGTAGATTTTATGCAAGGCAAAATGGCGAGTTGCGAAATCTTTGCAATGGAAATCTGGAAAATCTTAGCTCCAAAACTCGACGCAGTGATTCCTGATGGAAAATTACATTGTATCGAATTGATTGAAACGCCAAAGAATTCTGTAAAATACTACGGTGAGTAAAATCTCAATGCTATAGGCTATAAGCAAGGGCAATACCCCCAATGTTTGTAGCCTTTGGCTTATTTGCTAAACACAATGAAATACTACATTATTGCAGGTGAGCGTTCGGGCGATTTGCATGGTTCTAATCTCATTAAAGCCATTTTACAGAAAGACCCTCAGGCCGATATTCGAGCTTGGGGTGGCGATATGATGCAAAGTGCTGGAGCTACTTTGGTAAAGCATTATCAGGATATTGCTTTTATGGGATTTGCCGAGGTAATCAAAAACCTTCCTACTATTATTGGTTTACTTTCATTTTGTAAAAAAGATATTGCCGCTTTTCAGCCCGACGTGGTTATTTTGATTGATTATGCGGGTTTTAATATGCGTGTAGCCAAATTTGCTAAAAAGAATCATTTCAAAACCTTTTATTATATTTCTCCTAAAGTTTGGGCTTGGAACCAATCTCGTGCTTTGAATATCAAAAAGTACGTCGATAAAATGTTTGTAATTTTCCCTTTTGAAAAAGATTTTTTCAAAAAATTTGATTACGATGTCGATTATGTGGGCAATCCACTTTTCGATGCTATTGCCAATTTTCAGCCTAATCCTAATTTTAGAAAAGAAGCCCGTGTAGGACAAAAACCTATTATTGCCCTCTTGCCAGGAAGTCGCTATCAGGAAGTAGCCAAGATGTTGCCTTTGATGGTAACTCAAGCTTACAATTTCCCTGATTATCAGTTTGTTGTAGCGGGTGTTTCTAATCTTCCCAAAGAGTTGTACGCTCGTTGGCAGTCGCTTTTTCCTATCAAAATTGTTTACGACGATTCTTATAATTTATTGTCGGTAGCTGAAGCGGCCTTGGTTACCTCGGGTACAGCCACCCTCGAAACAGCCTTGTTGAATATTCCTCAGGTGGTTTGCTACAAAACTAGCGGTATTTCGTATGCAATTGCCAAACGGTTGATTCGAGTACCTTTTATTTCGCTGGTCAATCTGATTGCTCAGAAAAAAGTTGTTACTGAGCTGATTCAAAATGATTTAACCGCCGAAAATCTCAAAATTGAGCTAGAGAAAATTACGATTAATCTTACAACTCGCCAAGAACAACTAGAAGGCTATGCCGAGATTATCCGTATTCTAGGCGAAAAAGGGGCTTCTGAAAAAGCGGGAAGCTTGATGGTGGATTATTTGAATACTCACAAATTATAAATTAATGACTTGTAGTTATTGATTCCTAATAATAAAAAAGGCTAACCACTTCATGAAGTTGTTAGCCGAATCTTTACTTTATGCTTTTGTGTATTGTTTCTTTAATCCAACTTTTCTGTATTCCTTCGATATTGTTATAAAACTTCGCTATTTCGTCAAAATCAGCTTCTATATTATTGGTCGGATAAAAAGGTTTGCTGATAAACACTGTTTTACGAGGATAATCAAAACCAACCATTATTATCGGAATATTAGCTCCTTTGGCTACATAATAAAAGCCTGTTTTGAGCTTTGTTACATCTTTACGTGTGCCTTCGGGGGCAATCGCAATATGAAGTTGTTGGTTGGCTCGAAACAAATTTACGACCGCATCCACCATATTGTTATGCTTAGAGCGGTCGACAGGATACCCTCCCAAGCAAGAGAATAGCCATCCAAACGGTGGCTTAAAGAGTTCTGCTTTACCCAAATAACTGATTTTGAGCCGAATGGCAGCTCTGGCACACAAGCCAAGCGGAAAATCTACCCAGCTAGCATGAGGTGCAACAATAATAATACTTTGTGAAACCGTAATGGGTACGTGGCCAGACAATTTCCAACCAAGAGCCTTAAATATAAAAATTAATATTTTATTTAGCATATTTTTTACATAAAGTGAATTTTGAGTGAAAATACTGATATTATTTTCAGCAACAAAATCACCTACATAAATTTTGTGAGGCTATTGCTATACCTTTTATATCCCCTATTTATTTGGCTGAAACGTCTATCAACATAAATGGATGTGGTGTAAAACACAGCACAAATACCACCAAGGCAAACCAGCCTAATAGCTTTCTTTTCAAATCTAAAGGCTCATCTACTTCTACGTCGGGATGGTACACTCCCAAAAAACGACCTAATAAAAAAGCAAAAGGGAAAAAGCCCGAAAAGCCTTGAACATGCTCAAAATAAGGAATAGCGCTCATCCCAAGCTGAATAACAACTACAGCCAAAGCCAATACCCAAGCGTTGAGCGGGTTTTCGGAAAGCTTTGAAAAACAAACCCTCAAAAAATATACATATACCATAAGCCACAAAAAGAAATCGGTATCGGAAGTATAAGCTGCATTGGCCTGCCCTATTGCTTTGATGTCGGCTACCGTAAACATACCAATACCAGCATAAAAAACAAACAATATAAAAATAACGGGAGCTACAATATTGAATTTCTTTTTACCAATAAGACCATACAAAATATGTCCGCCGTCGAGCTGTCCAATTGGAAAAAGATTTAATGCTGTAAAAAACAAAGATAGATAACCTGCCCAAAGCAATGGATAGTGCATTATTTCAAAATTGGGCGGTAAAAGTACTGGGTCAGCCACAAACTCCTTGAAAAACATGAATAATAAATTATCACCCAAAACCATCTGTCCATTAAGCAAATTGGCATTTTTGGACATTTCATGAGCATAATTCAATCCATACTTAACATATTCGGGATGTATTTTGAAAATATAGTCGATAGCAGGCAAATGACTAAATCCATACCACAATACCCCAAAACCTACTACAAAGCCTGCCAATGGCCCCGCAATACCAATATCAAAATACTGTTTGCGTGTACGGGTTTTGTCTAAAATACGAATCACTGCCCCCAATGTACCAATACTCATGGCAAGAGCACTCAGCCACATCGGTATATAATAAGGTAATGTCGTACGAATTTTGTAGAATCTTGCGGTAAAATAATGCCCAAATTCATGGCAAGTTAAGATGGCCAAAAAAGGAATAGAAAATTGTAACCCTTGCCAAAAATCGTCAGGAAAATGAAGGATGTAAGATTCGGGCAAAAAAAAGAAAAACCTTCCTGTCATAGCCTCAGCACCAGCCAATGTTGTAGTAATAAGTGTGACTACAAATAAAATTAATTGAATGACTAATGTCTTATGCTTCATCGGCGAACAAATCTAAAATCGTGAATTCGTTTGGAATAATTTGCTTTACTTGGATACCCAATGTTGCAGCACCTTCAAGATTTACTAACATATCGTCGAGGAATAAGGTTTCATGAGCCTCTATACCTGCTTGTGCCAACACGGCTTCATAAATATCGACGTGGGGCTTTACTTTACCCATTTCGTAAGAAAGAAACAGGTGGTCGAACAAATCGGCCAAATGTTTTTCGCCAGTACAACGAAACAAAATTTTCTCGACATCAATTATATGAATATGACTGGTATTGGATAGTACAAATATTTTGTACTTTTTTCTGAGGCGTTTTAATAGCTCGATTCGGCGAGGGTCGACATCCAACAACAGGGCATTGAAAGCTACGTCAATTTGCTCGTCGGTAGCTATAATATTCAATTCCTGACGCAGGGCATCACGAAACTGCTGGTCGGAAAGAAGGCCTTTTTCGTAATTAACCCATAGTTGTTTTTCTTTGACAATACGCTCGCCATCTTCCCAAGACAAATTATTAGAAAGAGCAGCCAGTGCTTTGAAGGTACGAGAGAAATCAATGTCGATAATGACATTTCCTAAGTCGAAGATGATATTTTTCATAGAAAAAAGAAAAGGTAATACACCCATACATATGGGGTATTACCTTCAAGATTAGAAAGTCTTATTCTGTTACCACACCCATTGCACTGAATTTTTCAATGCGTTGGTCGATACGCTCTTCTGGCGTAAGTTGGTTTAATTCAGCAATTGTATTGAGAATAACATTTTTGACAGTTTGCGACGACAACGCAAAGTCTAAATGAGCTCCACCAAGTGGTTCGGGAATAATACCGTCGACAAGCTTGTTGTTGAGCATATCCTCGGCGGTCAATTTAAGTGCTTCGGCTGCTTGTTCTTTAAAATTCCATGTTCTCCAAAGAATCGTCGAACAGTTTTCTGGCGAAATTACCGAATACCACGCATTTTCAAGCATCAAAACCCTATCGCCAATAGCAATACCCAAAGCACCACCCGAAGCCCCTTCACCAATAATAATACAGATTACGGGTACTTTAAGCATAAACATGTCACGGATATTACGAGCAATAGCCTCGCCTTGTCCACGTTCTTCGGCCTCAAGCCCTGGAAATGCCCCTGGAGTATCGATCAGCGTAACAATAGGTTTATTAAATTTTTCGGCCATTTTCATCAAACGCAAAGCTTTGCGGTAGCCTTCAGGATTGGGCATTCCAAAGTTGCGTAATTGACGTTGTTTGGTATTACGGCCTTTTTGCTGGCCAATAATCATGACCGTCTGCCCGTCGATTTTACCAAAACCACCCACCATTGCTTTGTCGTCGGCTACGGTACGGTCGCCAAAAAGTTCAATAAACTCCTCACACATATTTTCGATATAATCGAGTGTATAAGGGCGTTCTGGATGACGAGAAAGCTGTACTCTTTGCCAGCGGGTCAAATTAGAGAACGTTTCTTTTTTTAACTCTTCAATACTGCCTTCTAGCTGAGCTACAGCGGTAGAAACATCTACGTTATTATCAATCGCCAATTTTTTCATTTCTGCCAATTTGGCTTCTAATTCGGCTATGGGTTTTTCAAAATCCAACAGAGTTCGCATTTTATCGTTTTAATTTATCGAATGCCAATTCCTGAAGAATTGACATAGATTAGGTAATAACAATCCTTTAATTAGGAGAAAATTTAGCCCTCAAAGTTAGTCAAAAAGAAATTTCCTAGAACGAATTTATGAGAATTTTCAGTTTGTCAAAATGACCTATTTGCTGTTTATCCCTCATAATGAACTAGTTATACGCTTTTTTTCTCTTATACTTTCATCTACATTTTCTTGTTGTTATTCCCTTTCATTTCACCAATTTAGGATAATTTCGTGAAAGTCTCACCATTTCTATATAGCTTTTATACAATTTATGCTTTTTGTATCTGTTTATTTCTTTATAAAAGCTGTACAAAATGATATAGTTATTGGGGGTTTATTCTATTTTTGATAAATATTACTATCCTCCATTCATACTCAAACCATATAACTATGTCCATTATTATTCTAATTATCAGTATTTTATTACTGCTTTTACTGATTACTATTTGCCAACTCAACGCCTTCATTTCATTGATTATTTCGGCTTTATTGGTAGGTATTGCCAAAGAAATGCCCCTGCTCGACATCATTGCTACTGTTCAGAAAGGTATCGGTAGCACCCTTGGTTCGCTGATTTTGATTTTGGGTTTTGGTGTTATGCTTGGAAGTTTACTTTCTGAAAGTGGGGCTGCCCAAAGAATTAGCTCGGTACTTATTAAGTACTTTGGGGTAAAAAGAGTAAAATTAGCTTTATTAATCACGGGCTTTGCGGTAGGTATTGCCATGTTTTATAATGCAGGTTTTGTGATTTTGATTCCGATGGTATTTTCGGTGGCTGTCAATACTGGTCAACCCGTTATTTATGTGGGTATAGCCATGGCATCGGCTTTGTCGGTAACGCATGGTTTTTTACCTCCACACCCTGGGCCTACGGCTATTGCCATTATTTTCAAAGCCGATATTGGCAAAACATTGGTTTATGGCCTAGTTGTAGCCATTCCTGCTTTGGTTTCAGCGGGCTTAATTTTTCCAGAATTTATCAGGCATATCAAAGCAAATCCTCCTCAAGGGCTTTTTGAAAATAAACAATTTACCGAAGATGAAATGCCTAGCTTTGGGTTAAGCTTTTTGTCGGCCTTGATTCCTGTAGTATTGATGGCCTTGGCTACCGCTAGCGAGCTGGCTCTACCCGAAAGCAATTACCTAAGGCATTATTTGAAGTTTTTGGGCGACCCAAGTATCTCGATGCTCATTGCTGTAATTTTTGCCATTGTAATGCTAGGTGTTCGTCGAGGCAAAACCATGAAAGAGCTTATGGACAAATCGGGCAGTGCGGTAAGCTCGGCTGCCATGATTATTATGATTATTGCCGCAGGTGGTGCATTCAAACAAATCCTGACCGATAGTGGTATCGGCAAAGATATTGCCATTCTTTTTGAAGGCTCTACCCTTTCGCCCCTTATACTGGGTTGGCTTATAGCCACAATTATTCGGATTGCCCTTGGCTCGGCCACTATTGCAGGACTTACCGCCGCTGGTATTGTACAGCCTATTATTGCTAGCTCAGGAGCCAATCCAGAGCTGATGGTGTTGTCTATTGGTGCTGGAAGTTTGATGTGCTCACACGTGAATGATACGGGCTTTTGGATGTTCAAGGAATATTTTGGCCTAAGTATTAAGGATACTTTCAAAACATGGACTATCATGGAAACCATTGTTGGTGTAATGGGGCTAGTGGGTGTTTTGGCCGTTAATTTTTTGATTAGTTAGGTATAAAACCACAAGGGAAAACCAATACCCATTAGTGCTGTACGGAAGGTTAAATGCTATTGCAGATGTTGGTACTTTGATACAATGGCTTAGTTTTTAAATAGCTGACTTCAGCATCTTTCGTACAGCCCTAAATACTCTATGCACGTACAAAACAATGCTAGAACGTTGATTACTAGCAGTATTTTCATAAATCTTGCCTGTAATAAATAGCAATAGTTTTTCAGTAAAAAAATATATAAACTATTTTTACGTAGTCCTTATTTTTAACTCAATGCTTTAATCATGAATTACCACGACAAAACTTTCAAACCTATTGCCAACTCCGACAACGGAGAAACATCTGCTGAGACAACCTTTCTTTACCAACAAATTGGCCGTGTTCTCACGGCAGAATACAGTGGTGGAAAAATTACCAAAGGGCATTTGATTGGTTTGGTAGACGACAACGGGCATATAGATATGCGGTATCATCAGGTAAATACCCAAGGAGAACTCATGACGGGTATTTGCCAGTCTATTCCTGAAATTTTGCCCAACGGAAAAATCCGCCTTCACGAAACTTGGCAGTGGACTTCTGGCGATTGCTCAAAAGGACAATCAGTGATAGAAGAGATTTAAGGGTACTATTACGGGATTTGTAGGGGTTATTTTACGGAATTATGAGTGTGGTTTTACAGGTATTTTTCCATAACTAACGTATATGTTTGCAAATAACAAATGAGTTCAGTAGTTTTCTGTAAATAATCGTTAAACCTTTATAAATCACACTATAATGAAACAATTAGCAATAGGTGTAACAATAGGAGCACTACTCGGCGTATTATTAGGATATTGGCTTTTCTATAAAAAAAGTGAGGTATTTTCCCTTACACAAAAAGATTTACAAAACACTTTAACATTTAATTTTACTAATCCTGACAAGAAGAAAGGAACTGATACGATTTCCTATGAAAATGCTATATGGCTTGCTTCAAATTTTGTCAAAAAACTACACAACTCGCCTACAGACCCAAATAATTTATCTAATAAGTTTGTTTCGTGGCCAAATGAACTGAAAGGTTGGATTGTAGATAGCAAAAAACTTCAGAAGTTTATTATCGAACAAAATGGCCAATCACCTCTATGTAACAATATTTTCATTGAATTAGGTTATGATTCTTTGAATCATCAAACTACTCTTATTTTGACAGGTGTGCAGTCATTTACAGGCCCTGATGGCAAGATAGTTGACAAGAGAATTTATCTTAAAAAAGATGCTGCCGATAGAGGAATAAATAGTGTATTAGCAAATAACTACATATTAGAGTATGTAGACCCATGTGTTCCTAGATGTCCTAAATAATATAAAATCAAGATTATTATGCTATTTAACTATATATATTTTTTAATACTAATATTAGGAATAACTATAGGAGCTATTCGTTATAAATTGCTTAGCAAGAGTAGTAAAACCATACTACTCTTGCTAGTTCTTACATTTCTGAGTGAAATGACCGCTCTATGTCTCCGCTTAAATGCTCAAAATGACGGTATAATTTATCATTTTTTCCAACCGTTAGAGTTTACCCTTATAGGATTAGTATTTTGGCAAGAACTAAAAAATAAAGTTATCCTATTAATCATATTGTTTCATTCTATTTTTGCTCTAGTAAATAGTATATTCATTCAACATTTCACTACATCCTTCAATTCAAATGCCTATGTACTTGAAAGCTTTCTAAGTATTTTTCTGGGACTTTGGTATTTAAAAACCTTACTTTCTGAAAAAACAACCAATTATTTTTCAAATTACCCTATATTCTGGTTTAGTCTTGGTTTTATGATATTTGATATCATAAACCTTTTTATACTAGGCACACACAATACTCTCGTTACTATTTTTCCAAATATGAGTTCTGTGTTTAGAATTACTCGCTACTTTTCAAATTACTTACTGTATATTCTTTTTATTCTTTCTTTTTTGTGTGCTCAAAAAAAGTTAAACATTGATAATCCTGAAATCTGAAGATAAAATGCCAATGATCCAAAGCCAAGAAATTCTCTTTTCATTCATTGCAGCAACAGGAATCTTATTGATTTTCATTGTGTTTATTCTAATATATGCTTCTATGTTTCAAAAGCGTAAAACACAATTTATTCAAGAAAAAATAGCTCTGCGGAATAGTTACGATAAAGAAATTCTACAATCACAGGTCGAGGTACAAAATCATACATTACAGTATATTGGTCGTGAACTTCACGATAACATTGGTCAATTACTTTCGGTAGCTCGTATTAACCTAAATATCCTTGAAGAAACCATAAAAGACCCTGAATATGAAGAGTTTATCAAACAGACTAATCTATTAATAGCACAATCTATGCAAGATATTCGCTCGCTCAGCAAAAGTCTTGATGGTGATTTTGTCAAAGATTTTGGTTTTTATGAAAGTATTGCTCACGAATTGGATAGGATTAAAAAAACAAAAAAATTCAAAACCGAACTCCAAATTAAAGGCGAAATATATAACTTAGGGCAAGAACGTGAAATTGTACTTTTTAGAATTGTTCAGGAGATTCTCAACAATGCTATCAAACATTCTGGTGCTCAGTATATCGTAGTTGAACTATCCTATCAAATCAATACGTTTGTCCTTACGATTGAGGACAATGGCAAAGGTTTTGATTTTCAAGAAGTGCTTCAACGAAGCTCTTTGTTTGAATCGGGGGCGGGTCTGAAGAATATAAAAAAAAGAGCCGAACTCATGCAATTTTCCTGTGATATTGTTACAGCTATTGGTACTGGAACAAAATACATACTCACAACCTCCAATCTTAAAGATATTCAATAGCTATGTTTAAAATTGCCATTGCCGACGACCATCAGCTTGTTGCCAAAGCTATTGCTGGACTAATTGACAAAATGGAGCAATACGAAGTGATGTATGAAGTTGAAAATGGAAAACAACTTATTCATTATTTTGAATTAAATATGATTCCTAATATTGTTTTGTTAGACATCAATATGCCTGAGCTTGATGGATACGAAACGGCTCTGTGGCTCAAAAACAACCATCCTAATGTAAAAATATTGGCTCTTTCGATGTACGATAAAGAAGAGGCTATTATCGGAATGCTACGCAATGGAGCAAAAGGTTATCTTTTGAAGGGCTGTCGCCCTTCTGAACTCAAGTTGGCTCTCGACTCGGTAATAGAAAAGGGGTTCTATTACTCTGAATATGTAACTCATAAACTGGTTAAAAATCTCCACGCTGAAAAAACAGCCAACCCAATTGAACAATTGGGCTTGAATAGCCGTGAAAAGGACTTTATCTTATATGCCTGTAGCGAAATGACCTACCATGAAATAGCTGATAAAATGTGCGTTAGTCCTCGTACTATTGATGGGTATCGTGAACAGGTATTTCAAAAAATGAATGTCAAAACAAGAGTCGGTATTGTTTTAGAAGCAGTTAGGCTAGGCTTATTCCATCCTTAATTTACCATAATAGCCTACTAGTCAAATATTTACTTATATTTACAGGGTATATCTCAAGCCAACAACAAGACAGAGAATTTTATGGTACTGCAAGAGTTTCCTCCAAGCCCTATTCTAGCGGAGTTTGTGCGTGTCTATAGAATAGTAAAATTTGTGTTTCATTCTTCCGAACAGATTCCATTCAAGCCCTATGCTCCCAAACCCGAGCATTGTCTGAGTTTTTACCCACGAGACACCGAAACTGTTCAGTACGATAATAGTAAGAGTTCAATCTCAAATATTAAGGTAGCTCTAATTGGCCAACACAATGTTGTTAGTAACCGATACGTAGGGAAAGACTTTGTTGTGTTTCAGGTGGTATTTCGCCCAAGTGCATTATTTCGCTTAACAGGAATTCCTGTATCAGAACTCAACAATAGCTATATTGATGCCGAAAATGTATTCCATCGAGATATTCGGTTTATCAATGAACAACTCGGCGATACCCAACATACCTATCAAATGATTGATATTGTAGAATCTTTTTTGAAAATACTGGCCAATCAAAGCAAAAAAACGGCTCATCGGCTCGACTACCTGAGTTCTCTGTTGATTCATCCTCAGCAAGCTATCAATGTCGACTGGCTTGCTAGCGAATCGTGCCTAAGTTTAAGGCAGTTTGAGCGAAAATTTATCGAACGGGTCGGTATTCCACCCAAATACTTTCATAGAATTGTGAGGTTTGAAAATGCTTATCGTATGAAAAACAAATATCCTCACCTCGACTGGCTTACGATTGCCCTACAATGTGGCTATTACGACTATCAGCATTTGGTAAAAGACTATAAAGAGTTTACCAAGGCTACCCCTACCCATTTTCATTTGCTGGATTTGTCGGCACCCGAACGCAAATTTGGCGAAGCTGACACGTATTAAGTAAGAGTACCGAAGTATTTTGAACAAAAATTCACTCCCAAATACATCATTCTTAAAGCTTCACCTCTTTAATGTCGTTTTTTTACCACTAAGAAAATACCTCGATACTTGAACTTTACATGACAATTTAAACTAGCAAGTCATGAAAAGAAGAAAGTTTTTATTAGCAGCAGGTATTCCTGTGGTAATGGGTACAGCCCAACAACGCCCTAACAAAGGGTTTGTCGTAAAAGCCAACAATAGTCGATTTCAGGAAAAAACTTTGATTGGAGGTAAAAATCCTAACGATATAAAAGTTTCGTTCCAAGATACCGAAGGTTCTCTCAGCATATTTACCTATACAGGTCATGAAAAAGGGGGGCCTCCGCTACATATTCATCCTAATCAAGACGAAATATTTTTTATTATTGAAGGCGAATACCTCTTTCAGGTAGGCAGCGATACCTTTCGATTGACCTCGGGCGATACCATTTTTTTACCCCGAAATATTCCACATACTTTTGCCCAGCTTACAGCCCTAGGCAAGATGTTTTTTTTATTTCAACCTTCGGGCAAAATGGAAGATTTTTTCAGAACATTAGGAAGCCTCAGCTCCAACCCTAGCCCAGAACAAGGAGCAAAAATCTTTGCAGAACATGATATGCAGGTAGTTGGGCCTCCGCTTAGCTACTAAAGTTATTTGGATTTTAGTATTGATTAACCACCCCAAACAGCTTCAATACTAAAATCCAAATACATCCTTTCTTCTTGATTTTTGTGCATTATTTTAAAAAAACAGCTATATTGAAATCGATAAATAACGATTAAATAGTGCTAAAATCATGACAAACTTTATTCCTATTCCTACAATCAACCTATTTCCTGAGCTTGATGACCTCCTGATTGATTTACTTCGGTCGCTGTCGTTATCGGACTGGGAAAAAACAACCATTGTGCCGTCTTGGACAATAAAGGATATTGCAGTGCATTTGCTCGATGGCAATATCCGAACACTATCGATACTCAGAGACCAATATATGGGCGACAAACCCGACAATATCAATTCGTACCAAGACCTAGTGGCATACCTGGATAAGCTCAATGCCGATTGGGTGAAGGCCATGAAAAGAGTTAGTCCAGCCATATTGATAGAACTATTAGCATCTACAGGACAACAATACTACGAATATCTTTCTAGGCTTGAGGCGTTTGAAAAGGCTACCTTTTCGGTAGCGTGGGCAGGAGAACAGGAGTCGTACAATTGGTTTCATATTGCACGAGAATTTACCGAAAAATGGCATCATCAACAACAAATTCGGTTAGCCCTCGGACAAGAACAAGCACTATATACCCAACATCTGTATTACCCATATTTGGCCACTTCAATGCAAGCGTTACCTTTTCATTATCGCAATATACAGGCCAACGAAGGTGAACTTATCGTTTTTACAGTGACTGGTAAAGGAGGAGGAAATTGGTTATTGTCTTATAATGACACAGCTTGGAAATTAGTAGCAAACAGTTATTTACAAGAAAGTTGTAAAGTAATTATTCCAGAAGATATAGCTTGGCGAATATTTACGAAAGGTATTAAGAAAGAAGAGGCTCTACAAAAAGCTACCATTACAGGAAATATTCATTTGGGTGATAAAATATTTGAGATGCTAGCAATTATGGGATAAGCCAAAGGGGTAAAGCTTACTATGAATTTTACCCCTTTGGATCATCTAAAATTGTTGACTACACCAACTCAAACGTCTGCCCTCTTTCTGGCATTTCTACGTTGTTGTATCCTTGTGTAGCCAGCAAATCTTTGAATGTAACCATACTTTCCTCTTCGCCATGAATTAAAAATACTTTTTTCAGGCGTGTTGGAGAATGTTTCTTAACAAAATTCAATAAATCATTTTGGTCGCCGTGCCCACTAAATACGTCTATTTTTTCGACAGTCGCCAATACAGGCAATTCTATATCTTTGATTCTCAATGTTTTTTGTCCGTTCATGAGTTTCCAGCCTAAAGTTCCCTCCGAGGCATAACCTACTAACAAAATCGTACAATAAACATTATTGATATTGGCAGCAATGTGTTGCTCGACCCTACCCCCCGACACCATTCCCGATGCCGAGATAATAATACAAGGCTCGGCATAATTAGAAATAGCTTTACTGGCTTTTTCAGACTGAATGTATTGTAAGTTTTCAAAATCAAAAAGACTTTCGTTTTCTTCATAAAAATCACGAGCATCTTTGTTCAATTGACGGACATTTTTCTGGTAAACCTTCGTAGAAGCATGAGCCAAAGGGCTGTCGCTAAATACCTTGATAGGTTTGAATCCTCGTTCAGAATAAAGCTTATTGAGGGTATATAAAAGGGCTTGTGTACGCCCTACCGAAAACGCAGGAATAATTAAGCGACCCGGCAAATCAATACAAGCTTTTTTAATAACCCTTGCCAGTGCATCTTCGGGCGACGCAGTATCTTCGTGCAAGCGTGCCCCGTAGGTAGTTTCACAAAGCAAATAATCTACCTCTGGTAAACTATCAGAAGGGTCGATATGCAATGGGTAGTTGCTACGACCAATATCGCCTGAAAAACAGATACTTTTACGTTGGCCGTTTTCGTCTACTTCCAAAACAATATGAGCAGCCCCAAGGAGGTGTCCAGCAGGAATAAAAGTTACCCAAACACCATCTTTTACTTTAAAACGACGGTTAAATTGAATAGCTACAAAATTACTCATGGTGTCTTCAACATCTTTTTGAAGATACAAATCGCCTCTAATCAGCAATCTGTCCATTTTCTTTTTCTTCTTCTTACTATCTCCTTCTGCTTGTTTTAGTTTTCTTAAATTAAGATTGGCGGCATCATAAAGCAATATTTCGGCCAATTCGGCTGTAGGCGAAGTACATAATACCTGACCTTCGTATCCTTCTCTGTACAACATCGGGATATTCCCCGAGTGGTCTATATGGGCATGGGTCAATAATACTAAATTGACCTGAGAAGCTTCAAATGGAAAAAATGGCTGGTAACCTGTTATGGGCTGAGAATAATCTATTTCTCGCTCCATATTAGTGCCGCAGTCTATCAATATTTTAAAATCGTCCTCCAATTCTAGCAGGTACATACTGCCTGTTACTTGCCTCGTAGCGCCCCAAAAAGTTAATTTCATTGGTTAATATTTCGATATTATCAAATTGATGAGATAAATAAATGTGTTGATTCTTAGCATAATACATCACATTGGTCAAAAAAGCCTATTCTGTTTTACCAATAATTAATCAACACGCATGGCTTTGCATATTGGTGCTATCAGACAAAGATACCGAAAATAGCCCCAAAATGTTTGCGTTTTTTTAAAAGAAACCGAAATTTTGCCAATTCAATCCTAAGCTTATTGCCTTTTAAGTTTTTAATAGGCAAGTACTCGCTCTTCTCTTTATTTCACCGAGGTTTTGCCCTACCTTTATCAAGTCTTTCTTCAAAAAACACTGTGCTATCTAATTTTTATGCAGAAATAACTGGGTTTATTCGGGGATATGCTTGCCTGCAAACTCTTGGGTTAATCGTGCAAATGGGCCGTTGACAGACGCATAAGGATTCTTACAAATCTGACCTGCACATCCCAAATAATACATATCTTGGTGCAGTACGTTTTGTCGATGTCCTTTCGATTGCATCCATACTTTTAGGACTTCTTCGGCAAAGGCTTTATAAGTCAACATCGACAAGGGCTTTTGGGTTTCACAGTTGAGAAATAGGTATTCTCCATTTTTTTTTCTGACAGGACAATACGACGAAGGCGTAGCCAATAAATCTACTTGGGCTACGTTTTCGGCCAACTCATAATACTTACGGTCGAGCCCCTCTATGCGGTCTTCCATCGAAGCATATTCTGGACTGTAGGGGTTGATATGGGCATAAAAATTATGACTAATCATACTTTCTGAATGCAACCTTGCCGCTTTGTGCAAGCCTCCTCTGTATTTGAGTAATGGTAGGCCATATTGCTGCCGCACTCGATTGGTTTGATGAAAAATACAGGCATCCAATAACGCATAGTTCGGGGCCAATACATCTATGGCTTCGTTTACTTCGGAGGTTTGAAAAAATGCTTGGCTGGTACTGGTATAATAGTCAGTATCATTTTGGAAGAAAAATATCCACAACAGAAATGTATGAAAGAATAGCAACATCTAAGTAATGTATTTAGCAGGAGAAAGCAAAAGCGTTATCACCCAGTTTGACATGGATTATAACGCCCAAAATAACTAGAAAATTTTCTATTGCAAATGAATCTCTAAACAGATTTAGACAAAAAATCTTTGTCTAAAGTTTTTTCTCGTTGCTCGCTCCAAACCACAATACCACAAACCACCGTAGAAATCACAAAATAGGCTTCTATTACATAAATAGCCCAAGGGTATTGCCGACTAATCCCAAACCAATCGCCAAAATAATAAATAATACCAATGCCAATAAGGTTTTTGCTGGTTTCGTACCAAAAAGCATTGAGGTTCTTGTCCATCAATTCGGTATAAGCATATATACAAAAAAAGATAAATAAGCCATAATAAAAAATATTGGGCGAGCCTATGCTAGCCAGATGCCCAAACAAGTAGACAATTAGGGCAAATGTAGCCATAAATTGAATCCAAGTCCATACCAATAAAAATGTCGAAGTAGATGGACTATATTTCTCAAAGTGATACACATCGTCTATCTTGGCTATTGGGTATTTATCTTTTATATCGGCTGGTCGCCAGCCTGTTGGCATAAACCAAATACGAAACTTATCTAGCCAATTTTGGGTATGATAGGCATCTTTGATTAGAAGCCAAATATGCTGAAAATTGATTTTGATAGGATTCCATGTACGTACAGGTACGGTAATCCCATATACACAAGGAACGTGGTCGAGTTCTTGCTGGAATGTACCAAAAAGCTTATCCCAAAAAATAAAAATCTGAGAATGGTTTTTGTCGATATATTCTGGATTAATAGAATGATGTACTCGATGATGCGAAGGGGTAACCAAAATATATTCAAGAAATCCTAATTTTTTGATGTGGGTGGTATGATACCAAAATTGAGCAAACAAATGCAACGGTGCTACCGTTGCAATTACAATACTGGGTACGCCCAATAATGCCGCAGGCAACAAAAAAATTGTAAAGAAATTAACAAACGTAGAGATACTTTGTCGCAAAGCACAAGCCAAATTAAACTCTTCGCTGCTATGATGAATCAGGTGTTGATTCCAAAGAAAATTGATTTGGTGACTAAACCGATGCCCCCAATATCCCGTAAAATCTAATGCAATAAAAGCTGTTAGGTAAATACTCCATGTCGATTCTAAGGTAAAAAGAGCGAAGTGCTTTAGCATCCAATCGTAAGTAATAATAGATACACTTAGTCCTAAAACATCTTTTACTACATTGGTAAAACCAGAACTCAGGCTTGCAATCATATCCATGGTTTTGAAGGACTCCTTTTTGGCAAACCATGCGTAGAGTTTTTCTGACAATACAAGCACTAAAAATGCAGGCATTGCATAGTTGAGTATTTGACCATACCTTTCCATTCTATAATGTTGTTTATTGATGACTATGGGTTAGTTTTGTATTCACAAATTACGAATTACTGCATAATATTCATATTTTTTATCGAAATATTTACAAGAAAGGCTATTGCTAAGTATTTGATTAATAGTATAAAATAGTAAATAGAAAGCTAAAATTTGATTAAAAGTAGACAGGTTCAACCAATTTTTGGAGCAGATTCGCTTATCAATAAAAAACCTTTCTATCAACAAACACCTTCGTTGGCTGTTAATAGAAAGGCCATAAAACAATGGGCTAAAAACCTTTATTTCACTACTTTACATGTTAAGCTCAACCCTCTTAGTAGCCCATGTTATGGTTTTATAAAAAAGAATGACTAATTCTTAATAATTGATTTTAATAACTTCGTACCAAATCTCGCCATTGTTCAACACCGCTCTGTACTGAATACCATCTACTACATAATAGGTATCGCCATTGATTTGTAATTTTTCGTATCCACTCGGAATACTTTCTACCAATGCTCCAATTGGAGGAGCTACCGTGGTATACTGGTTGTCGTAAGGTTGGTAATATGTTCCATTATAGTAATAATAATCACGATTCTGAATTACGATTCTTCTGCAACCTACAGGAATGGTATTGACACGAATCCCCATTGGCGGAGCTGTTACTACATACGTATTGTTGTAGGGTTTGTAATAAATACCATTGTGGTAGCGAAAACTTATACCTCCAAAATTAATAGCTATAGCTGCCGTTGGTACGGTATTGATATAGGTATTGCGTCTTGGTAAATTGTTGTATTGCCAATTAGGGCGACTTCTGTCTACAACTACTACCCTGTCGTTGCGTCGGCCACGGTCGTAGTCGTTTCCTCTGCCACGGTCTCTGTCACGCTGGTTGTCTCTTCGGTCGTCATTTCTATTATTATATTGACGGTCATGGTCATCGTGTTCACGACCACGTTGAGCCTTTACTTGTAAGCTAGCCAACAACAAAAAGCCTGAAGCCAAAAAGGTAAAAGTATAATTTGCCAAATGTTTAACTCCTACTTTAGGAGTATCAACCAATGAAAGGATTTTTGTCATGTTGTTCTGTATTTTTGATGCTTAGATAGCCCATTAAATAGAAGGTTTAGGCAGGTAAATAGCATTAACAATCATTAACAAAAAGCTGGATTTGTTCATGAAACCATTTGAATTTCTTTCAGGATAGCTCATACAATAAGGCCGAAATACCTATAACACTACTCCTAATCAAGGTTTTCAAGGTTGTTTTGAATATATGCTAGCCATCAATCACAACCAATATTCTCCCCTGTTGGCTAACAAATTGGCTCTCCTTTAGCCACAGTCAAAATAGTTTTATAAAAAAAGGTTGTAGGCTTCTTTTCAAAACCTACAACCTTTTGATAATCTTTATATTACAGACAACTTTGGGTTTTACAGCACTGTATGAGTGTCTAGCAATCAATTATTCAGCATCGCAACCGATTGGAGCACCAGGAGGCAATTCTTTATGAGCTGCGACTTTGGCTGCTGATGGATTTTTCATTCTTTCCAAAGCATAATCCAAATGAGCTGCATAGTCTACTTCTTTAGTACCTTTCTGCGACTCGATATAAGCTTTCAAATCTTTGATAGCTTTACCACATACGGCACGTACATTATAGCTTGCTGCTTCGTTTACGCTCAATGCCAACAAATGAGTCAGTACAATTTGTTCTGTTTGGAACTGTACTTTTCTAGCCAAACCGCTTGGTTTTTCGGCTTTCCATGTTTTGTCAATAACCTGACTAATCATATCGTCCAAGCCCAAGCTACCATAACGAGCTTCGTATTCAATCATACGGGTTGCTCGTTCGGCTTGAAAAAGGAATTGTAAAGGGAAGTCTGTAGCGGCTTCGGCAGCGGCCAACGGGTCAAATGCACGGGCTGTCCTTTTCTTGAACAACTCACGATTAGGCATATAACCCGCCGGACGAGCAGGAATCAACTTAATAATCGATTCTGGCAATGTTAGGGTTTCAGACGAAAGCGTAGTTAAGACAGCATCAAGAGCTTTTTGTTGAGTTTCTTTACTGACCAATGTATTTGGTGTTTGGCCATCACCACGAAGGGCATAGCGATAATCTACCGAACCAAGTACTTTGGCAGCGGCTTCTACCTGATAACGGTGATAGTTATAAACTGGCACTAGTATATCTTCTAAGAATGCCAATGGTACACCTTCACGGATGGTTTTTTCACCAAAATTACTCAGTGCTTTCCGACGAACTACTAAGGTATTTTTCAACTCCTCGGCGGGGTCTTTTCCATTGTCCCATAAGTGGGCTGTTGGACTAAAACTACCTGCTGGACGAGCGTCAATATCGGTCAAAAACAATAGACCTTTATTTTGGGCATCTTGCAAAATTTTGTTCAATGCCACTTTTTCATCTACACCTTTCGGAAAATCTTGATACCCATAAGTAATAGAAACTTTATCCCAATCGCCAATCCCAATACTATAAGCATCCGACAAGTCTATTTCGCCTTTAGCATTCAATTTAGCTGTTGGGTGTGGGTAATCCATCACCGAAGCACGATTATTGATACTTGCCGAATAGTTGTGCATCAAGCCCAAGGTATGACCTATTTCGTGGGCGGCCAATTGCTTCAAACGCAACAGTGCCATTTTCAACATAGGGTCTTTTTCGGGGTCCAACTTTTGGCCTTTCTCAAACGGAGAAAGCAACCCTTGTGCAATTAGGTAGTCTTGACGTACACGCAACGAACCCAAAGTAACATGCCCTTTAATAATTTCGCCTGTACGTGGGTCTATTACCGATGCACCATACGACCACCCTCTTGTACTACGATGTACCCAGTTGATTACATTGTAGCGAGCATCCATTGGGTCGGCATCGTCAGGTAAGAGTTTTACCTGAAAGGCATTTTTATAACCAGCTGCTTCATAAGCCTGATTCCACCAAGATGCCCCTTCCAATAAAGCCGAACGAATAGGCTCGGGCGTACCGTTGTCTAGGTAATAAACAATAGGCTCTACGGCTTCAGAAACTTTGGCTGAAGGGTCTTTCTTTTTTAATCTGTGACGAGCAATATAGTATTTTTCGATTGGCTCAGAAACGGGCGTTGAGTAGTCAAAATAGCCTATTGGGTTATAGCTAGAACGAGGGTCGAATACTCGTGGCGTATAATCTGAGTCGGGCAACTGCAAAAAGCTATGATGCAAACGCAAAGTAATAGCTTCGGCTGTTGGTGTTACAGAACGAACAAACTCGCCTGCATCGCCCCCAACAAAGGTAAGGGTAATTTCAAATTCGGTATTGAGTGGAAAATTTTTGGTACGAGGCAAATATACCGCCGAGCGAGATTTATCTAAACCATAAGCTCCCTGCTTCATATCTTTGAGGCGATCGGCAATACCACTAATATCGCTCATCAAAAAATCGGTAGCATCGACCAATACCTTCCCGTTATCTTCGGCTTCGGCCACAAACCCCCAGATAGTCGACGAAGCAAACGACTGCTCTACGGCTCTTTTCTCATTAGCATCTTTGGTAATGGCTCGGTATTTCAGGTTGGGCTGGGTTAACAATACTTTACGACCAACTTTCTGAAAAAAAACGACTTTCTCATCACCCAACAAACCACGGTCAAGCCCAATATCATTTGAGCCAAGCCCTGCTGGTAAAGAGGAATAATACAAAAAATCGGTATTGAATTTATCTATTTCCAACCAAATCTTACCATTATCTTCGTCCCACCAAAAAGGGAAAAAGCCTTCGTATTTCTGTAGTCCTTTGGTTTTTTCTGAAATACTAGGAAGTTTTTGGGCAAAAGAGGAATAAGTAAAACTTACTAATGCGAGGAAAATACTCAGTAGTGTAATTTTTTTCATGTGTTAATTAGTTTGCTGAAAATTGTTTTGAGCTAAGAACGAATAAGCCAACAAAGAATCATTATTGGATAGATTCTTGAAAAATTGCTATTTGTAAATATAAACACTACCATTCCAAAACACAAACTTTCAAGAAAAATCCCCAAATTCGCAATATGAAAGAACAAAATCAACAACTAAAAATTTGGGGCGGGCTAGTCATACTATATTTTGTTTGGGGGTCTACCTATTTGGCTATTCGTTTTATGGTCGAAAGTTTTCCAGCATTATTGGCCTCGGGTATCCGAAATCTTATTGCGGGTAGTATTCTTTTTATTTGGGCCATAGCTACCCAAAAGTACCAAATGCCTAGTAAAAAACACTTAGTAACTATTGGTATAACAGGCTTATTGATGATTACGATGGGCAATGGTTTTTTTACCATTGCTGGCAAATGGATTCCATCGAGCTACGCAGCATTGTTTTCGGCATTGGGGCCTGTGGTATTGGTACTATTGCTATGGGCGGCGGGTATCGAAAAACCCAAACCTAGAATTTTACTCGGAGCATTTCTGGGGATTTTGGGTGTAGGCATTTTGATTAGTCTCAAAAAATTGGCCTTAAAAGGTTACGAAGGTTATTATATATATGGTGTGATTTTGATGTTCTTGGCTACCTTTGGCTGGAATGCCAGTGTAGTATTGCTCAAAAAAGCCAAGATGCCATACTCTACCCCTCAATTATCGGGTATGCAAATGATTTTCGGGGGAATTGTGTCTATTATTATCAGTTATTTCTTAGGCGATTTTACCAAATTTCAAGATGCCCATATTACCCCAAAAGCTATTGTGGCACTGTGCTATCTTATTGGCATTGGCTCGATATTGGCTTTTAATGTGTTTAATTGGCTTACCAAGGTAGCACCTGCTACTCAGGTATCTACTTATACTTATGTAAACCCACTGGTAGCTATGCTACTGGGTTGGCTTTTGGCTGGCGAACAACTTCACCCACTGATGATTGTAGCTGGTTTTGTGATTATTTTGGCGGTAGCTCTGATTACCACAGCCAAAAAGGCATAACCCAACAACTGAGTTAGTATAAAAATCCCTATGGATACTTTTAGCTAAGAATACTGATAATCTTATAGTTTTTTTATACCACATTTTATTCAAAAACCTCAAACATTTACTATACAATTTAACCTAAAACATTATGCTAAAAAAAGTATTAGTACTCATGAGTTTATCCCTTTTCATGAATCAGATACAGGCTCAAACCAAGGAATTTGCCTTGTACACGGGTAAAGTACCCAATGCTAAAGATGTAACTAATACCGAAAAATCGGAGGTAGATGCCAATGGTATTTTACGAATTTCGGCGGTTACTGTTCCTACTATTAGTGTATATCCTGCCCCTCAGGAGCTTTCAAATGGAACAGCCGTGATTATTTTCCCTGGAGGTGGGTATTCTATTCTGGCGGCCTCGCATGAAGGCTCGGATGTAGCTCGGGAATTTAACAAAATTGGCGTTACGGCTTTTGTGTTGAAATACCGAATCCCCAACGATGCCGCCCAAGTAGACAAGTCTATTGCTCCTTTACAAGATGCTCAACAGGCTTTGCGGGTACTTCGTGCCAATGCTCAGTCTTATGGGATCAACCCTGACCGAATTGGTATTATGGGCTTTTCGGCTGGTGGGCACTTGGCCGCTACGACAGCCACCCACTTTGACCAACCTGTTGGCGAGCTAGCCGATGCTAGCAACGTTCGTCCCGATTTTGCTATTTTGATTTACCCAGTAATTACCATGAAAGACTTTGGCCATAATGGCTCAAAGGTACAATTGATCGGTAAAAACCCTAGCGAGGCTCAGGTGTTATCTTATTCAAACGAAACGAGAGTTACTGCCCAAACGCCTCCTATATTTTTGGTACATGCTGGCGACGACAAAGCTGTGCCTGTACAAAATTCGCTTGCTTTTTATGAAGCTTGTCAAAAAAATGGCGTAGCTGCCGAGCTACACGTGTACCCTAAAGGTGGACACGGTTTTGGCCTCAACAACAGAACAACCAAAGATAAGTGGTTTGACCATCTTAAAAATTGGATGGATGCCAATGGATGGCTCAAAAAATAGTACTTCTTGTCTTCCCTGTAGAAAAATAGCCTCAAAACGAGGCTATTTTTGTATCTTTGTGTTTTCATTCAATCAACGACAATGAGTTTTCAGCAACATATTCAGCAGTTTGGGCAGCACATACAAACGGCGATTCAGCAACATACATTGGTAAAAATATCTTTAGGAAATTTTCAAGGAACAGAACCCGACCTCAAAAATATCTATATCCGCTTGGTATTGATTAAACAGGTTGAAAAGCTCGCTTTTACTTTTCGTTACAAAACCAAAGATATTGTCAAAAACTACGAAATTCAAGAAGGTATACGGGCTATTGAAAACTGGCTAAACGATGGCTTTAAGATAGCCACCCTAATGACTACTACCGAAGATTGGGCTTTTGAATATCATAAAAATCAAAAATCGAGCCTTCGCCAAAAAACAGCTTCTACTACCAATACTCCCTCGCTGGGACATGACAAAGCCAAAAAACGCTTGATTCAGCCCACCGAAAAGTCTTATTTGCACGACCTAAAAATTACCGACGAGCAGGGTAATGTATATAAAAATGCCCAAGATAAATATCGCCAAATCAATCACTATGTTGAAATTATTGGCTCGCTTATTAAAGACATCTCGACCGACAAACTCAAGAAGGTTGTTGATATGGGTTCGGGGAAAGGCTATTTAACCTTTGCTCTTTACGATTATCTGCATACTACATTAGGGCTTTCTACGGCAGTTCAGGGGGTTGAATACCGCCCCGACATGGTAACCTTGTGTAATGATATTGCCCAAAAAGCTCAGTTTTCCCAGCTTGATTTTATTCAAGGAAGTATTTTGGATTATGACAAGCAGGATATAGATATGCTGATTGCTCTGCATGCTTGCGATACCGCCACCGACGACGCTATTTATAAGGGTTTATTGTCGAATGCCGAATTAATTATTGTAGCCCCTTGCTGCCACAAACAAATTAGGCGCGAAATAGAAAAGACTAAAGTTCAAAACGAACTCGGTTTTTTGACCAAATATGGCATTTTCTTAGAGCGTCAGGCCGAAATGGTAACTGATGGCATTAGGGCTTTGATTTTGGAATATTTTGGCTACAAAACCAAGGTATTTGAATTTATTTCGGATGCTCATACGCCCAAAAATGTATTGGTTGTAGGCATAAAAAGTAAAATCACTGAAGCTAGAAAACAAGAAATTTTGACCGAAATCCAAGATACCAAAAAGTATTTTGGTATTAGCTATCATCATCTCGAAAAACTTACAGGGTTATAGCCAAACACTCAATCAGAGCCTTTTTCTATACTATTTTTTAGCAAAAAACCGTTGCTTAGCTACCTTGTTATTATCTGTTTATACCCTAAAAGGCTTTTAAATTACCTTACCAAAGCATATAAGAGTTAGGTGGTTTTTACGAGAAAAGTTAACTTTGTGCTGAAAACAAGATAAATGTTCTGTTAAAAACAAGATCATCGTCTTTTAATTTCTTCAAAAACCTGCATTAATGTCAAACAAGAATACATACATCTGTCTTTTATTGATTCTAATCGTTGCTACTACCTTGCGTTTTTTTCACATTGGCAAATTTGGTATTTTCAATGACGAAAAACAAGGTATCATGGTAGCTGTCGGCAATGTAAATATGGGTGGTAAAAAAGCCCTAATGGCTCCTGATAAAACATTTACCCCTCAAGATTTTTGGAGACCCAAAACCATCGCCGAGCTATTTGATGCCAACGCTCGGGGCGATACCAGCGGTAATGCAACGGTGCATTTGATTTCGATGAATATTTTTGGAAAGCTATTTGGCCATTCCGACGCATCTTTGCGAAGTGTGTCGGCGATTTTTAATATTTTAACTATCCTCTGGATTTTCTTTATTGGCAAAAACCTCCTCAAATCTAACCGAATCGCTTTATTGGGTGCATTTTTGGCCAGTATAGAGCCTTTCTTTATTGTATTTAGTCAGCAAGCTCGTTTTTATACGACAAGTATATTTTTCAGCACTTTGGCTTCGTACTATTTTCTCAAAATTGTACTTTCAATAAAAACTGACCTTAAAACTTACATAGCCTATACGCTTTCTATAATATTCACCATTTTTTCTAATTACCTTGCCTTTACCATTCTTTTGTGTCATGGTATTTTCTGGCTTGTAGCCGACCGACGTTGGGTTGTTTTCAAAAATCTGGTGGTATGTTATGTTGTTATGGCAATACCATTTGTATTATGGATGACCAAAGGCCCTGGCCAGTACGCCCTTATCTATATCAAACACGCTACTACACTTTATAAAGATATTCTCAACAATCCTAGTTTGGCGGCATCGTACAAAGGCTTTATTGATTTGGCATCATGGGAAAACCTATTCAAAAGAGGTATTTCTATTATTTGTGATTATTTTGTCTTTACAAATGGTGCTTACGACACTTTTGGCAACAAAATCGCTCCTATTGTACTCGTCATTTTTGTAGGTATTGTAGCTTGGGTACTTTACCGAAAATCAACGCTTATTGAACAAAAAATCCTTTTGTTTTCGGGCTTAGTGATTTCTGTACCGTTTTTATTTTCGTTGGTTTCGGCCTATAATGCAGGGGTTATGACAGGGTTCTATTTCCGTTATACCAGTTTTGGGCTACCTTTTGTATCGGTACTGATGGCATGGTTTGTCATAAAATCATTCCAGTTTCACAAAAGTTTATTTGTGGTATTATCGCTTATTTTATTGATACAAAGCTATTCTTTTGCTAAAATTCTCAAGCATTTTTACGAGGATGCCCCTCAAAAATATACGGCTTCGCACGACCGAGGCCCCAATCCGTATATTATGATAGCCGAGAAAATCAAGCAAAACTATGCCCAAGGCGACACCGTGGTATATCCATCTGTTTATGAAACAGGCTTTACCAAAGCCATTAAGCGTCCAGCAGGCGATTTTGACAACCACGACGCACAATTGGTCAATTTGTATTTACCTAAGAATGCTACATTTGTACAAAAAATAAACCTTAACGAAGCCAATAAGGTAATCCTTAAGAAGAAAAATAAAACGTCTGTACTCCTATTTGATTTAGAAGGCAGCAAATATCGATACTAAATTCTTGTATATTATATAATCCTATAATTTGTGAAAGAGAAACCTATTGTATATCAGTTTTTTTGGTGGGTATGCCTAGCATGTCCTATCATTTTGTATTTTCTGTTTGTCCAAGTATACGGCATCAATATTCCTTATGTAGACGACCACGGCTTGAAAGGATTTATTGTCAAGTTTTATAATAGTAGCTCGTTGGGCGAAAAAATAAGTGCTGTATTTGCTCAACATAACGAACACAGAATTGGCCTAACCAGAATCCTGTTGTTGATAATATATACCCTCAAAAACGAAATAGATTACAAATGGCTCATGTGGCTAGGCAACGGTTTTTTACTAGGAATCCTTGGCCTTTTTGTGGCATTTTTCAAAAAAAACAAGATTTCTTATTGGTATTTACTCCCTATTCCTTGGATTTTGTTTACGCTGAGCAATCAGGAGAATACCTTTTGGGGAATGGCTTCGGTACAAAACTTTGGGATTGTGTTTTTGTGTATGTGGGCATTTTGGGAACTCGAAAATGAACGCATTGCATGGGTACTTGTTCTTATGACAATCGCTGTGTTTACAAGTGGCAATGGCTTTGTTGCTTTGGGTATTATTATGGGAATTTTGATTTTAAAACAAAACTGGAAACAGGTGGGCTTGGTACTGGGCTTATCGGTTATTCTTTTTTTGGCATATTTTTTATCTTACCAAAAGCCTCCTGCTACACCAACAGCAACACTTGCAGACTGGAAAGACCTTATCAAAGCATTTATGGCGTTTGTGGGTAGCTATGCCGATGTTACTATCGAAACCGAGATAAGTAACCGCGTATTAAAAGCAATAGCCTTGGGCGGCCTTTTAACAACGATTGCCTTATTTTTTATTACCCAAAACTTGCCATTTGACCTAGCAAGTAAGCAATTGAAGATTAGCAAAAAATGGCCTGTATTTTTACTGTCTACTTTAGCCTTGATTTTTCTATCGGCTTTGATGGTAGCTTGGAGTAGGCTTATCGGCTATGGATTCCAAACGATTCTAACAAGTCGATACAAAATTTATAGTATTTTACTTAGCATAAGTGTGTATGCTTGGTTGCTTAGTGTTTTACAACCCAAACATCAAAACAAGTTATTTTTGATAGTACTACCACTGAGTATCTTGACTTTTATCAATGGTTTTTGGCAAAGTATTTCACAAATAGATTACCATTATAAAAATCTTACAACCAATATGTTCAACTGGACGTACGAAGATTTGTCGGGAAGAAAAAATACACCTACGCAGTTTAACTATGCCAACCCTGCTACGGTTTTTGATAAGCTTGTGCCTACCCTATTGCATAGCGACTTCAGTAACGAGCCTAGTATTGCACTCGAAAAAGCCGTTTTAGAAAATGGGAATATAGCTATTAGAGGTACTGGCGATTTTCGTTTCCCGTGGCTCGACCCCGACAATGGAGTGTACTTGCTGGCCAAATCAGACAGGCGAGCATATCTTTTTCCGCTACGATGCCTAAAATCAAGTATCAAAAATGTCGTTATACAACAAGCTATATTTTCCCCAATTTTTGAAGGACAAATACCTGATTTCGAGTTTCAAGCAGGAGTATATCATTTAGGTATTATTGTAGTCGACAATCAGCATAGTCGCATTTATCAAACCAAAGATTCTATAGAAATCAAAGCAAATACTAATAAAAAAATCGCTACCAATTGGTAGAAATATAAGTCATTCCGTATTTTGGGATAATTTAAAATAATGTTAGGCATATATTGGCTATTCATCAAACAAGGCGGTCGAAATTAGTTTTTCGACCGCCTTGTTTGATCTAAATATTTGGGATGACTCATCTTTAAACACAAAATATTATTTAGGAAAACTTGGACGAACCTCTATTTTACTAGGCAAAGTTCTGGCTGGTAGTTTTACCAAATCAACCACTATCTGACCAATATCTTCTGGCTGAATTTTCCAAGCATCTTGCTCGGATGGCTTATGGTTGTTAAACTCAGTAGCCACCGACCCAGGCATAATTGTTGTTACTTTAATTCCCTCGCTACGAATATCCATCATCATGGCTTGTGTAAAGCCGACCAATCCAAATTTGCTAGCATTGTAGGCCGTACCTTTAGGGAAGAAGTTGGTACCCGCCAAACTAGAAATCGTAATAAAATATCCTTGGCTTGCTTTAAGAGCGTCTAAAGTAGCTTTGGCGGTATAAAACACCCCTGTTAAGTTAATATCAATTGTCTCGTTCCATTGGGCAGGCGTTAATTCCTGAATCGGAGCAAAATGCCCAACACCTGCATTGGCAATAACGTAGTCTATTTGTCCCCACTGAGCAAGAACTGCTTCGACAGCCTTTGTTTGCGACTCCAAATCTCTTACGTCCGATGCCAAACCCAAAGCATACCCCTCACGAATCGAATTTAAAGTATTGGCAGCCTCTAAAGCCCCTTCCAACGAACGACTCGTAATGGCTACTTTCACACCATCTTTGACAAGTGCTTCGGCTATACCATAGCCAATTCCTTTTGAACCGCCTGTAATAAAAGCTATTTTGTTAATATCAGACATAATTAGGTTTATTTGATAAATTATTAAATACTTGTGCCTTTTCTGAACAGACACCTTATATCCAACATAGATACACACTAAATAGTTTTAGGAAGCAACAAGTTTATAATGTGGGTTGGATAAGTACTTCACCAAGTTTTTTTGATATTTTCTTATAAAAAACAACGAGTATTTTATGATAACTTCGTTAGAAAACTTAACTCGGCAGGGCCAGCCAACAACGAGCCAGCTATAGCCCCAAATGCTACCAGGTGGTCATTGACCAAATGTTTGTCGAGATGCTGTTGACTTTCCCAGTTTTCATAGAAATAAAAAATCGTCGCATCGTCGTTCGACTGGTGTAAGACGTAATCGATGCACCCCTCCTCCACCAAGGTTGGAGCTACTAATCCTTGTAAAGCTGCTTTTGCTTCTTCTTCTTTTCCTTTGAGAGCCGTTATTTTGGCAATTACTGTTAACATACAATAGATTTGTTTAAGTAAGTTTTTAGAATAATTATCGAATAACTGTAAAACAGCAGGCTAATAGAAGTGCTGTTTTTTGACCATTATGCTATTGTAACTAGCGAATAAATGTACCCGCTAATAGGTAAATACTGATAAATATGTGTCCCAAAATATGCTTAAACAAACACAATACACTTACTACCAATAAATTACCCAAAAAACTTTGCACTTTTACTTATTTACTTGCCACAACATTTTTTATATTTTTTGCCACTACCACATGGACAATTAGCATTACGGTCTATTTTAGCGATAGCTTTGGGCTGATACGTGCCATACAAATAAAACCATTGGTGATCTTCCTTTACAAAATAAGAATATTCATAATGAACCCGCTTGATTCGGTTTTCATCAATGAAAAAAGCCTTAAACTCCACTTCGCCCGTCGAGTCATTGACCGAACCTTTTTGCGTAGAAAGAACCGACAACTGTTGCCATTGATTATTTTTTGCCCACTGCTCAATATCCTCCGCTTTAAAGTCGGCACGTTTAGTTGGATGTGTTGTTTGAATCAGGTAGGGTACTTGAACCTTTGCGTAAGCCGAATAGCGAGAACGCATCAGTTGTTCGGCCGAGGCTGCCACCAAGCTACCCGCAATAAAAGGTTCACAACAATCATGGTATAGTTTGGTTGAGCCACAAGGGCATATCTCTGCTTGCATTTGATAAACTTCTGTTAATGGGTATTTTTCTGTAAAAATAGCACTTCCCAATGCCAATATTTATACAGAAGTAGCAATTAAAAATAGGAGAATCTGTTAAATTCAAGATTGGTAGGTTATATTTTTTTCTATACACTAGAACAAGATATTTTTTGTACAAATCAAAAACACGTTTGTAGCAACATAGCATAAACCAAACTAAGGGTGTTCTACCAACAACATTATTGCTATAAGCCAAAAAGAATATAGATTAATCAAGAAAATTTGGAAGCTATTTGGGCGATAATTTTGTAGCATTTTAAATAACATGCCAATAGCAATATCACGAAAGAAGAAGCCTCTGGGGAATATTTCAAGGCTATTTTGTGAACCTAACTCAAAACACATTTTGTAAGCTTCATCATCACCAAGGCTGAAGCTTGTGCCTCAGCCTTGGTAACGACCAATATTTTATTGTGGTATTTGTTCTACCAGAATTTCATTGCCAGCTTTATCGTAATAAATACAAGTCATTTTATCCATACAAATTGCCCACTTTTCTATGCCAGTGGTTGCACACATTTTGATAAACGTAAGAAAATCCGTTTTGCCTTGTTGGTGGGCTATTAGCCCTGCTTTAAATTCATCACTTTTTGAAGTATCAGCAATTACTAAAGGGTCATATTTGGCCGGAACTACCGCTGTATAGTCGTTTGCTCCGTGGTAATCAATATGTCCATCGCTTACATAGGCTTCGTAATGAGTCACCCCCAATGCCTTAATTGTTTGAACGTAGGCAGGAAAATCTACACCTGATTTTACTTTGCTATGAGCCGCTTTGATTTGTTCGACAGTAAACATTTTTCCTTGTTTTTGTTGTTAGTTGATTTTTAGATTTACATGTAATCGTCTGTGTGGCATATTGACAGAAGAAATACTTATTCAATTGCCTTTACACAAGATTATAATGTAAAGGTGCTACAACTAAAAATCCTGTAATTGTAAAAAATCGTTTTTCTATAAGAAGCGTTTAAAATTTTCGGGAGTATCGCCAGTAAATTGTTTAAAATCTTTTATAAAATGAGATTGGTCAAAGAAATTATTTTCGTAGCAAATTTCGGTCAGAGATTTGGTGTTGCTCAGGTTGTCAAGTATCTTATTGAAGCGAACAATAGAGGCAAATTTTTTGGGTGTTGTACCCACTACTTTTCTAAATCGCTTTTCAAATGGACTTTGACTAATACCTAATTGTTCATGAAGTTCTTTTATACGAATTGCCCCGTTGGTTTGATAGATAATTTTAACGGCTTCAACAATCAATCTATCGGCCTGAATATCTTTTAATTGTGATATAAGAAACTGTTCAATTACCCTGATTCGTTGCTTGTCGGTAGTTGCTATTGTCAAGTTTTCTTCTACTTCTTTTATACTATTTTTATGAAAAATATCCTCAAGAGAAAGGCTTAAATTAAAAAGTTCGTTGGCAGGGTTTGTGGCAAAATGTGTAAAACCTATTTCGGTAAAACAAACTAAGATTGTACCAATGTCAGCCGAATTTTTGAAGATTTTGTAACTATCCGAAATACCCGTAATACCTGCCGATGTCAGTTTGTTTTCGGTATTATTATTGATAGTGGCTAGCTGTCCTTTGTACTGAAAACCAATAACAAGTCCCGAAGAAGGAAAGACCTTGTATTGACTTTCTGCCTCATTTTCTGATACTACAAAATATTTAATATAAGGCTTCAGCCTTTCTATGGGATAATATTTATCAAATTTCATCAGCGTTATATATTGATACAGCCTTTTTTCAGAAAAATTCATCCAAAAGCATGTAAAATGCTAGTTTGTCGTTGTTGATTTCACGAAGCCCATAATCTTGGTAAAATAGGCTCACAAACTCATCGCCAAAATCGTCTTGAATTGTTCTTATGGCAATAGCAATGTCTTGGTATTTATCGGCAACACCACCATTGCCAAGGTCGATAAAACCACTTAATTCGCCATTATGATAAATAATATTATCGAGGCAATAATCTCCGTGTGTAAATACCAATTCAAAATCGACGGGTTTCATCGCCAATAATTTAGTATACAGTTCACCAAGGTTATACTGCTGGTATTGAGGCTGTAGCTGTGAGCGGTCAACTAGGTTGTTTTTATAGTTATACTCAGCCACTAAAAGCCTTTCGTTAAGATTTTGGACTAATGAATTACCATCAATCGTTAATGAATGAAGCCATTTTAGCGATTTAGCATAATAGCTAATAACTTCTTTTTTATCAAGGGTATCTATATAACTATCAAGGGTTTGCCCTTTCAGTTCTGTTGTACAGAGCCATTCGTAATTACTATATTGAGCATAAAAAATCACTTGAGGAACTGGTACTTTTCTTTCAAGCCATTTATAATTTAGGAAGTCGTTTTGGAGGCTTGATACCTGTTTTTTCAAAATGTAGCGTTCATTTTGGTTGGTTGTTACTTGGTATAAATCTGCCTCAGTAGCACCACCCAATATGGGAGCAATAGAATAATTCGCAAAATATGGTTCAAGAAGTACCATAAGGTCGCCGCTATGGGTCATCATATTTTACAGGATTTGTGCTATTACTTCATCGGTTTGGGTATCAAAAATCAAAATCCCTTCACTGGTATGGTCAAGTTGCCCTAACAATACCCCTTGTATTGACCAAACAGAGCTTTGGCCAACACTTTCAAAATTATCACAATAGCCTACACAATTGGCCATTAAAACAGGCATAGAAAACTGCCTTGCTATGAAAGGATAATGTTTTATGGCTTTGTCGATTCCATTCTGAGATTTTGCCACACTTGCCAGATAGATTTCGGCCCCAAGCTGACGAGCATTTTCTGAGTGGTCGATTTGTAAGCTTTCATAGCAAATCGCTGGTGCAACTTTCTTGTTATCAATTGTTAGAATGAGCTGTTGATTTCCATTGACAAAATAAGGCAATTCGTCTGCGTGCAGTTGTTGTTTTGAATACTTTTGTCTTGGAACGTTGGGTTGCAATAATATCATACTTATTTGAACACCCCAAAGGGTTAAGGTTGGCATACCAAGTCCAATAGTGATTAGATAACTGTCACTAATTTCTTGAAACTGGTCAAATACGCTATCATCTTGACCGCTCGCTAATGCTTTAGCTAGTTTGGGTTCATACCCTGTTATAGATAGTTCAGGAAAAAAAATTGCGTTAGCCTTATGAGCAATAGCCCGCTCAATCAACTTTTTATGCCTCTCTATATTTGCTAAGATATCGCCCTTGATTGGTCTTGTTTGAGCTATTGCGATTTTCATGGGTTATTTCAGTATTTGGTATTACCTCTCATAATTATCGCCCATTCTTTACAAGATATTAGGTAGCCTTTTCTGTCAAAATCCTTGTCGGAAAGCGTTTTGAGCAAACTACTTTTACAAAAACCTTTGCCTTGATTTTACAGTGGTTGTTACCTCGATATTTCTTCATTTTTAGAAGTTTTGAGGAGATTTGTAAGGCTTAGATATTTTGTATTGCCGATCAAGGTACAACTATTTACTTATGTAGCAAAGTAGATTTCGACAATATTTTGACCATGAAGTTCTGTAGATTTTTAGCAAAATTTAGAGATTTCGTGCTTTTATTTCTTTATTGAGTAAGCCTAGGTGTTTATTAGCAGAGGGCCAAAAGTTATAGGTAACATGAAAATAGGAAGAAATGTTACCATTGAAACTTTTTTCAACCCTTCATTAAAAAAAAACATACCCTAAAATGCTGACAGAAAGCACAACCACAATACTAATCCCTATTAGAACCCCTTTTAACAAATCTCTCTTTTGTATCAATTTTTCATTGGGCAATTCTTCGTAAATATTCTTTTCATGTTAATTGGTTGATGTTTTATATCAATTAAAAAGTTATTCTGGGCTGATGTTATTTCAGGTTTCGTTCTTTTAGCAGTTTTTCTAATTCATTGTTTCTTTTATTTTTAGGGTCATTAACGATTTTGTAAACAAAAAATAAAGGAATTAGAGTGAAGATACCCCAAGTATTTTTTGTAACACTGTAAAATACAATGCCCAAGAGAAATCCAATAATTAAGGCATTTATCAAAGAAAAAGATTTCATCTTTTTTGCTTCATCCAACAGCTCTTGGTCTGTTAGTTCTGATAATTCTTTCGGCATTATGTTTGACTTTTAGGTGATTTTCAAGATGAATTTTATTGTTTGTAATAGTATCAATGTGAAAATACTAAATTTTCAATTCCCAAAAAGATAATATTGAATAATTTCTTAGATAACATTGACTGTAGCCATAAAGCGGGTTAGGCTATGTACTATCTCTTCGATTCTATTGTTCAAATAGTGTATTACTTTATTGCAATTGGCTGAGTGTTGCTATCAGTTTTTGGGCATGGTGTTTTGCGTTAGTCATTATACTATCTGGGGTGTAGCCAGCAGCTAAGGAAGTTCCATGAAAATAAATCGGGTCGATGTAATTCATTTGTGTATGATATGCGGTCTGCTCTAGGTGCTTACAAAATTCATATACCCGAAAATGCTGGAAGCCCAAGGCTGTATAGCTGCTTTCTGATGAGCCTACCGTAAAACTTGGCACAAAGTTTTTGTTTTTCAGCTTGTCACCTTTTGAGCCGTAGGCAAACTGATATTCAAATACAATGTCGAACCACTGTTTTAAGATTGCAGGCATACTGTACCAATAGAAAGGATACTGAAAAACGATTGTCTGATGTCTTAGCAAAGCCTCTTGCTCTGCTTTTGCATTAATTTTGAAATCGGGATATAAGTCGTGTATATTCCTGATTTCCAAATCTAATTTACTGTTTTCCAATGCTTCAATAATTGTTTTGTTAGCAAACGACTTGTCAAAATTGGGATGTGCTAAAATGATTAATGCCATAATTACAATTTTACGGTTGAGTATATTTTTGTATGAATAACCAATCCGAAAACATACAGGCTACGTCCTTCATAGGTTGTAGTGTCTTGGGTTTTCTTTTGCATTGGTACTATCATTATTTTAGTTGCAAAACTATTTTTAGTAGAATACATTTGCAATAACTATCAAAACAGATAGGTTAATAAAAGCTACAAAATGAAAACAGAATGTATCGGAGATTATGTAAAATTGAAAGGAAAAGCTTACCCTTGTACGGTAAGCCTGACAATGGATCTGGTGGGTGGAAAATGGAAAGCCGTTATCCTTTATCATTTAAAAGACGAGGCTAAGAGGTACAACGAACTCCGTAAAGAAATGCCTACCGTTACCGAAATGACCCTAAGTTTACAGTTGAAGCAATTAGAAAAAGACGGCTTGGTATCAAGAAAAGTATATGGCCAAAAACCGCCTATCAAGGTTGTTTATGCTTTAAGTGATTTTGGCAAAAGCTTTATTCCTGTATTGGAAGCAATCACTCAATGGGGCAATAAGGTTGTCAGCGAAAAAGGCGAATTTGTAAGTGGTTTATCATAAAAATGAATCATGAGCAATTGCCTACTCATAGTGATTTCTTACTAAAGGTCAGCATATAGCACTGGCCGACTCATTCTTTTCTGCTTTCCAAAATGGTTTTGTTCGCAGATACTGGGTTGGCATATTTTTGTTGTGCTTTAAGTAATGGTGCAAGGCGATACATACCTCTGGATGCCCAAAAACATAAGCAATAGTGTTGTCAAGCTGTGCTGGCAAAAGGCTAACGATTTTATTCACTACCTTATCTGTCGGCGTTGGGCTAATGATATAATGATGCAATGGGAAGCTGTTATCAATGTCTGGAAAAAAATCAGCTTCTTGTTCTGCATAAATAAAACTAAAAATATTTTTACTTACGGCAAGGTTTCTGTGTATTTCGTACAAATGAGATAAAGACGTGATGTCACCAATCAGTAGGTAATTTTCGGCACTGTTGTCTGCTAGTAATTTTCCTTTGGGTGGTTTGAAGAAAATACGGTTGCCCTGCTGCAATTTTTGTATCCATTTAGCTCCTTTTCCATTTGAGAATGTACAAATAGCCAAATCAACGATGTGATACACGGGTTCGTAGTTCCAAAAAGAGTATTTTCGGTTTTCGCAATTAGCGTTTTCGTAAGGATTTCCTAAAAAAATATCTACCGTAAACCCACCGACACACTGCATATCTGCAAAATCATCGCTTTGAATTTTTAAGTGAAAGGTATGTGCGGCAATCTGTCTGTTTTCCAAAACAGTTCCGCTTTGTATTATTAATTCTTTTGGCTGATTCATAATCTGTCTATTTTTATTATGACAAAATTATGGCTCTTCAAACCGCTGAACTTTGATATAGGTCAAAAAATACTATCAGACTTTCGATTTTAAACGACTTAGTGTTTCCTGAGAAATATTAAGATAAGAAGCAACCATTTTATTAGGCAATCGCCTCACAATGATTGGGTTTTCATTCAGCAACTGGCGGTATTTTTCAGTAGCGTCCTGTGTGAGGAAAGACATCAGGCGTTTGGTATTATTCACATAGGCTTTTTCGAGATAATGGCGATAAAATTTTTCCCATTGGGGAATAGAATCGAACAGATGAAAGAAATCTTTGTGGGTAATATACAGTAGTTCCGTGTGTTCGGCAGCTTGTATAAACTCTTCGGAAGGCTCGCCAGTAATAAAACTAACCAAAGCGGTAGCAAACTGGTTTTCAAAAGCAAAATAGCGTGTAGCGTCCTGTCCATCTTCGTTGATAAAAAATATCCGTAAACAACCTTTGCCAACGAAGAAAGTCCGTTGGCTAGTTTGTCCGTGTGTTACGAGAAGTTCATTTTTCTTTAATTTCAAGGGTTTGAAGAAAGAAAGAATCATCCTCAGTTCGTCTTCACTGACTTTGATTTGGCTGTTGATATAATGGATAAGTTGTTGGTACATTCAAAATAATCAGGTTACTCTTTTACGGCTAATTTTTCGGCCAGCTTTCGGGCATTGGGAATAATAAGAAAAGCTGCGGCATAAGCCACAGGCAACATGACACTCCAAGCCTTCAGGAATTTGAAAAACCAGTCTTCGCCAAAGCCATAATTACGCATCAACCCCACAAAGGCCATAATCAGTGTCATTGGAATTACTACAAACAAAGTGTTGATGTATTTAAAATATTTCTTTTTCATTTTTCGCATTGTTTAAAGATTAATAATGGTGCAAAAATGCAACACCTTTTATCTTCAAACTTTGATATAGATCAAAAAGAACGGCTTGTCTGTTTTGTTACAGTTTCATATATCCCCAACTAATATAAAAAGGAATTGTCACAATGCTTCCTGGTACGTCCCAAATATGGGTTACTTTTTTAAATACTTATGACAAAAATAGATTACAACAGCAACAACCACTCAATGGCTAATCTTTTGATTATCAAAAATTTATATCATACACCACACCTACCATAGCTATTATAGCTAGGTTGTACTTTTTTCGTCATTTACATATTCCAAAATATCACTTGGTTGACAGTCTAAGGCTTTGCAGATGGCTTCTAAGGTACTAAAACGAATAGCCTTTGCCTTTCCTGTCTTTAAGATAGAAAGGTTGGATAATGTCAAATCAACTCTTTCTGAAAGTTCATTCAGCGATATTTTTCGCTTTGCCATTATCACGTCTAGGTTTACAATAATTGGCATAGCTCTAAATGGTTAAATCATTTTCTAATTTCATATCAAAGGCATTTTGTAATATTTTTTCAAAAATTGCGGCAGCCGTTGCCACTACAATAGAGGCAAAAGTAGTTACAATACAAATGGCCAAAAAACCTGCAGGGTCGTCATCTTTATCATGGAATATTTTTATGTATACTCCTCCTATTACAATTAAAATACTGAGTACAATTGCACAATATTTGATACTCTTTAATGTCTGAATGGCATTGGTAGAGAATGCTTGGTTTTGTCCGATATACCCCAGCAATTTGAATGCCTTGTATAGTGCCACAAAAAAGGCAATGGATGTTGCATACCCATACAAAATAACCTTGTCAAAGTAGATACTCAACAAGTCTAAGTTGGTGGCTCTACCCTCAGTTAAGGGAAATCTAATCAACATGGCAAGTGCCACAATACCAATCAGCACGACGGCTGTTTGAAGAAATACTATTGAAATTCTTTTCATAATGATTTTATACTTTTATTCCATATCAAAATACGTTAAATATTTATTGATAATCAATAAATATTTAACGTATTTTGATAAAATCTTTTTATGAAAATGATTGACAAATTACTTTAGTACTAAACCCGCCCTCACGATATTGATACATACTAAGCTATATATCCAGATCTCCATTGATAGATTCCTCTATTTCGGCAAGTGTGTAGCGTGGTGTAATATGTTGTGGACAATTCCAATCAAATGCTTCTATATCAAGAATAATAATACGTTCGGGACGAGATTTGTAGTTATCTAGTTGGAGTTGTTCCGTTAATGCTGGATTAGCGTCTAGTTCTTCTATTCTAGCTTTGGCATACAATTTAATCCTTGCTCTGTGAGGATAGGACACCATGATTAAGGCTACTTTGTCATTAGATAGCATATTCCCAACCGAAACAAACTGCCTATTCCCTGCAAAGTCTAAGAAAGCAATAGTTTTATCATCTATTACCTTGACAAAACCAGTCGGCCCTCCACGATGCTGAATATAAGGAAATCCGTTTGTGCCAATAGTAGCCATATAAAAACTATCTCGCTCTTCTATAAAGCGTATCTCGTTGTCGCTGAGTCCTTCTTTTACGCCAAACTTTTCAGCCTTTGAATAAGTATTACGACTGCCAAAACGCTCTTGTAGTTTTTTACTGGCATCTGAAAATGCTATGTTATAATAATTCATTGATTTTTACGATTTATTTTTTGTCTGTATTTCCCAAAAGTATTTTTTTTAGGGCATCTCTTTTGTCTGCTTCTTCCAAAACTTTATCCCAAAGTGCATCACCACATTCATCAGGAACAACAACCTCCTCTTCTAGTTGATCTTTAAACTTTCTTGTAGACTCATCAATGGCCAAATCGTTGATACTCGCAAACCGCCTTTGCATTAGTCCATTTTGGTCAAACTCCCAAAGTTCGTTACCATAAGCCCTAAACCATTGTCCAGCAACGTCATGGTATTCGTATTCAAAACGTACCGCTATACGATTGTCATTAAAAGACCAGAGTTCTTTTTTGAGTTTATAATCTAGTTCTTTCTGCCATTTTCGAGTCAAAAAGCTTTTTACTTCTTCACGACCATTGATAAATTCGCTTCGATTACGCCATTCTGTATCAATGGTATAAGCCAACGATACACGCTCGGGGTCTCGACTATTCCAAGCATCTTCAGCCATTTGTACTTTCAGAATAGCTGTTTCAAGGCTAAATGGGGGGAAAGGAGGGCGTTGATTATCCATAACATTCTTGTCAAGAGTTTAGCTCAATATCACAAAGCATTTTGCTTGTGACCATTTGTTTTTTTAATTTTTAGGATAAATAAAAGCATTGAGAATTTTTAAACTAATAGTAGGTACAATTGCTATATGTATAGCTCATAAATTATTTTGAAGGAGTAGCTTTGCCTGTTAGGCAAAGGGTTTTTAGAAAAGACAGAATATGTCTGTTTTTTAGGATTTTACCTAACGAAAAGATACTTCTGAAGTGGTAGGATTTAGTATTTGAGAGCCAGCAACAAAGGCTTAATAAATGTACTAGAAGGCGAGCTTTATTACAAATTTATGGTAGAAAATTTGGTAAACAGATGGGTAATCTGTTGGCTAATCGATAATATTATACCAGCTATGTTAGCATAATATTGAAGCTGTTTAAACTTTTCTCAAAGCATATTTTATCGATTAATTCTTCTTCTTACTTTTTAACTAGGCGGCCACAAAAATTCAAGAATTTATAATCGGACTGGCGTTCCACCTCGCTTCGCTCAAACAGTATAAATCCATTGCTTACGCAAGCAATTTTATGAAAGTTTAAACAGATTCATTATCTGTATGTTTTATATCAATCAAAAACCTTACTTTATTTTTTCCTGTAGCTCCTATTCGGTGGTAAAATTGTATGGCTCTTTCATTGAAAATTGGGGTTTGCCATTGAATATTTACACAATCGTTTTGCATTGCTATTTCTTTGAGCTTATCAAATACTTTTTCGCCAATGCGATGTCCTCTAAACGCTGGCATTAAATACAGACAATCTAAATACAAAAAAGTTTGTGCGTCCCAAGTAGAGTAGTCAAAAGTATATGAAAAATACCCTTGTAGTTTGTTATGGCTTTCAATAACAAAACAAAATAGTCGGGGGGGGTCTGAAAACATTGCCTTTTTCAATAAAACTTCTTTTCCTATTGGCGTAAAATCTGCTCGCTCATATTCCGAATGCAGGCCACATAGTTCAACCAATTCGGGCAAATCTTTTTCTGTACATTCTCTGATTATATAGTCCATTGTTGGTGAATTTCGGTTTGTAAAAACTCTATAAAATGATTAAAATAATTGGGATATATTTTGTTATTCATAATGGCAATAAAATGCTTTCTTTTTAATCCATTCTTGCCAATTTTGATGGTTTTCAATGAATTATCTTTTAAATATGGCTGTATTGCCCATTTTGCCATTGCCATAATTCCCATATCTGCTTTTACCATTTCGATTGATGCCTCTGTGAGTGGAAGCGGTGTGATTTTTTTAGGCGTTACTTTTGCGGGTGCTAACAAAAATTGATGAACCGTGACAGTTTCTAATGGCAAAGAATGTATCAATAAATGCTCGGTGGCAAAGTCTTCGGCTACTACGTATTTTTTGTTTGCCCAAGCATGATTCGTAGATACTACCATTAACATTTCATCTTGAAAAAGCTCCAAGTATTTTATGCTGTCTTCTTGTATTGGGTCGCTGGTAATAGCAATATCAATGATATTTTCTTGTAGCTTTTGTAATGGATAATGCGTTGCCTCCATTATGATTTGCAAGTCGACATTAGGATATAGTAGATGAAACTGTTTTAAAACAGAGGGCAACCAATGATAACTTGAATAACATTCGGTACTTATTCTGATTGTACCAAATTCTCCCAAAATCATTTGTTTGATTTCTTGCTGGGTACTCGATAGTTTTGCTAATACGTCGTTGGCAGTTTCGTACAATTTTTCGCCTGCTTTGGTTAATATGAGCTTTTTATTTTGCCGTAAAAATATTTGTGTACCCAACTGATATTCTGCTTCCTTGAGTTGATGACTCAAAGCCGATTGTGTTAAATGAAGCTTATCGATAGCTTTGGTTATGCTACCTTCTTCTACAATAGCTTTTATAAGTTTTAAATGCCTAATCTCCATTTTTGATTGCTAAATTATGTACAAAACTATACAATTTGTTGGGGGATTTTGTATGAAAATAATGAATGATGATGATGAATTATTTTCGTTTTTATTCGATTTTCTGCTATTATAAATTTGCTGCATCAATCAATTAAATATAAAAAAATGGACACACAAATTACATATTACGAAAACAAATTGGCATTTGAAATGGACCCATCAGATTTGTTTGATGCCTTCAATAATGGTGAAAGGGTGATTGCTATTGATACAAGAAAAGCATTTGGTTTTGAAGCCGAGCATATTCCAACGGCCATTAATATTCCTCATCGTGACATGAATGAAGAAACTACCAAAGATTTAGACAAAGATTTTGTCTATGTTACTTATTGTGATGGAATCGGGTGTAATGCCTCTACCAAAGGAGCTTTGAATATGTCAAGGCTGGGCTTTAAGGTCAAAGAATTAATTGGTGGCATTGAATGGTGGAAGTTTGACGGCTATGCCACCGAAGGGACAAAAGCCAGCCAAACTGGAGCAAAGATTCAATGTGCTTGTTAGAGGCGTTGTTGTCGGGTAGGTATAAATATCTATATTTACCCGATTTTTTAGGTATATTAATAGGCTCTTTTGTTGGCTCTTTATGTTATTTTTCAAGCACTTACCTATTTTATTTTGCTCGTTGGGCTATGATATACTACCACGAACTATTTTTTGTAACCTGATAAAACCGTTTGCCATCAAACCTAAAAAGGCCTTGCCCTGCTCCCCACCACATATTTCCAGATTGGTCTTGATACATACTTTGAACACAGCAGTTTAAGCCATCGGCAGGTGTAAATACCGTAAACGCTTTTGGATTTGGTAAGGGAATAGAAGGGTCAAATCGGGTAGTACTGCCTCGGGCGGTAATCCAAATAATCCCTGACTGTTCTATATAAATTCCCCAAAATTCAGTTCCACCTAATCCGTCTTTGGCAGTATATTCGGTTAAGGTCTTTCCATCATATTTACAAATACCAGTTTTCATGGTAAACCAAATATTTCCAGCTTTATCTTCTGCAATACCTCCTGCATAGTTTTCGCCCAATTGTTCCTTTTCTGCAATATGGGTAATTACTTTTCCATCATAACGAAAAACACCTTTATCGGAAGAAGCAAACCAAATATTACCTTTTTTATCTTCCATAATGCCCGCAATATTTATAGAGGAAAGCGGCTGAAATAACGAAAAGCTTGGTCTGCCCTTTGTATCGGCAGAGGGGTCATATTGAAAAACACCACCATGTGTGCCTACCCAAATAGTACCCGATTTATCAACAAGGATACTTTTTCGACTTATATTTATGTGGCTCAAACCATCTTTTTGGTTATAATTCCTAAAAGCCTCTCCTGCTGCCCGACTGGGGTCATATTTGTAAACGCCTTGGTCTGTCCCAAACCAAAGATTCCCCTTTTTATCTTCATTAATAGCAAAAACTGAGTTATTGATAAAGCCATCGAGATTAGAAAAGTAGGTCAATGTTTTCACATCATATCGTACTACGCCTTCGCCTATAGTACCAAACCATAAGTTCCCTTTTGAATCCTGAAAAATACTTCGGATATACTGACTCACTAAAGTTGTATCAAAATCAGTCCCTAAACCCACGGCCTTGTGTTTTCTTATAATGGTTGGGCTCTGTCTGAAAATATTAGGAGCTTTAACAGGTTTTGTTTTTTCTTGTCCATTACAGGATGTGAAAATTGTTAAAAAGCTAAAAAATAATATTTGTTTCAATGCCATAACAATATCTTTTTACATTTTCTATATGATGAATATATTTGTGAGGTAAACTTTTTTTATGAAAGGTACTAAATTTAAGTATTAAACTACCATCACACATCTCTCATTATACTTTTTATATTGGCTCTTACTATCAATACCTATTACTTATTGGGAAAGTAGTTTTTATTACTACCGACAAACAAAGCTTTTTGGGTTATATTATTGCAAAATGGCTTTATGTTTTATACATTTGCAACACTATTGCAAATGCACACATATCTATCCTCCACCCCTAGATACCATAATAATATTCTTTTATGTGTAAAAACGTTGTCAGAATCTTCGTCATTATTTTATCCGCTTTGAATCTTGGAATTGCCCAGATACCTAATCAATACGGATTAACAATCATTTCAGACCTCCAAAAACTAAAAGAAACTATCCGAGAAGACCCCAACAAAGCACTTGTTCCAATAAAAGATTATGTACCCAATATTGCTTTGGACATCAAATACGCCACTGCTCAGAACGTTTTTTATACCCAACTTTACAAAAAACCAGCGGCATTGGTAAGATTGCCTGTAGCAAAAGCTTTGGGAGCTGTTCAGAAAGAGTTAAATGCCCAAGGCTTTAGCCTTAAAATTTATGATGCTTATCGCCCTTATTCGGTTACTTGTCAGATGTTTGAAATACTACCAGATACACTTTATATGGGTTTGCCGTGGCAGGGAAGTAAACACAATCGAGGTATTGCTCTTGATTTGACTTTGATTAACCTCAAAACCAAAAAGGAGTTAAAAATGCCAACACCTTTTGATGCCTTGGTATATGCGGCTCATCCTGAGTTTATGAAACTACCCCAAGAGGTTATCAAAAATCGAGAATTATTGAAATCTGCCATGAAAAAACACGGCTTCAAAGTTGACCCGATGGAATGGTGGCATTTTAATTATGTGAGCAACACTACGTTCGAGCTATTAGATATTCCTTTTGAACGATTATAATGCTACAACTCCCCCGAGCATTGATTTTCACACAATACCATTTTTTTTATTCGTGACACCAAAGCCTTTTTGCAATATTATTGCAAAAAGGCTTTGGTGTTTGTATATTTGCAACAATATTGCAAATATACAAACACATCCACATGCTAACAGCTAACAACCTTACCAAAAAATACGGGAATCATACTGCCCTCAATCACTTGGACTTGCATATACAATCAGGTGAAATCTTTGCCTTGTTGGGACAGAACGGAGCTGGCAAAACTACTACCATCAATTTGTTTTTGGGCTTTATTGAACCCAGCGAGGGTACAGTAACTATCAATGGTATTTCGGTAGTAGAAAATGCCCTCGAAACCAAAAAACACTTGGCTTACATTCCTGAAACGGTGATGCTCTATCCCAATCTTACAGGTATCGAAAACCTTGCTTTTTTTAGTGCATTGGCAGGGTTTACTTATTCAACCCATGAATTAAGTGCTTTTTTAAGCAAAGCTGGACTTCAAGAAACGGCTCATCATCAGGCACTTGGTGGTTATTCAAAAGGAATGCGACAAAAAGTAGGCATTGCCATAGCCATCGCCAAAAATGCCAAAGCCTTGCTATTGGATGAACCTACTTCTGGCTTAGACCCAAAAGCTTCTAATGAATTTTCGGAAATCTTGAAAGAACTTTCAGCCAACGGAACGGCAATTCTGATGGCAACACATGATATTTTTCGTGCCAAAGAAGTGGCTCATCGCATCGGTATTATGAAACAAGGCAACTTGGTTTCGGTAATTGATGCCAAAGATATTTCGGCCAACGAATTAGAACAATTGTATTTACAAACGGTATAAAAACTAACACACAAAAATATTATGAAGTACTTTTTTACCATTTTATCTGTATTAACCTCTATTTACCTTCAAGCACAAAATACCAAAGGCAAAGTAAGCGATGCCACTACGGGCGAAAAAATCATTGGGGCAAGTATTCAATTTTTGAATACAAAACAAGGTGCTGTCAGCGATGCGGAGGGAAATTTTGAGATTTCGGGGAAAGGAATGCTCAAAATTTCTTCGGTAGGCTACAAAACCTATCAAATAAAAACCAGCGGAGCTTTTTTGGACATTGCCTTAACACCTGAAAACAATGAGTTACAAACCGTAGAAGTATTAGGAAGAGTAGCCAAAGATTATAACAGCGAGTACTCTTTTTCGGCTACCAGAATTTCGGCTTTGAATAAAGACATTCCACAAGCTATTTCAACAGTTACCAAAGAACTTATTGCCGACCGACAAGCCTTTTACTTGGCAGATGCCGTAAAAATTGCCAGTGGTGTTATTCCCTCAAGTTATTATAATCAATATTCGATTAGAGGAATTAGTCAGAATGAAGAAGGACAAATTATCAACGGAATGCGTACTCGTCAATATTATTTCTTACAACCATTGACGACCAATATTGAAAGAGTAGAAGTAATTAAAGGGCCAGCAAGTGCCACTTTTTCATCGGTTGACCCAGGGGGAAGTATCAATTTAGTGACGAAAAAACCTTTGGCGATTGATAGAAAAGAAGTAAGTATGAGCGTCGGGAGTTTTAGTACTTTCAGAGGAACGTTGGATTTTACGGGGCCTTTAAACGATGCTAAAACTTTGTTGTACCGTGTGAATGCGGCGTATCAGGAAGCCCGTTCTTTCCGAGATTTGGTTGGGAATAAATCTGTATTGGTTTCGCCTTCGTTCAGCTATATTCCTAATAACAAAACTGCCATTAATGCCGAATTGATTTTTAGTAATATGACGGGAAATCTGGATAGAGGTCAGCCAATTTTTGGTGCAACGGCTGGAAAAACAGACTTAAGCAGTACACCAACAAGCTTGAATTTGGGTGCTTCCAATGATTTTTTCAAATCTAAAGAAGTAATCATTATGGGAAATATTGCTCATAAGTTTAGCCAAAATATTGGTTTCAATACTTCTTACATGAAACAATCTTGGACAGAAAACTTACAAGAACACCGCACAACCAACGCTTTTGCCGTAGATATTAGCAATCAGCCTGTAACAAGTTTGGCAGCTATGCAATTTGTTCAGCGTCAGCAATATTGGAATATCGATAACCTCAATAGTTACTTCAATTTTGATTTTAAAACAGGAAAAGCCAGTCATAAATTATTAATAGGTTACGATTTGAACAGTTGGCAAAAACTGAAAGGTGGCGGACAAAATGCGGCTCGTGGTTATTTGTTGAAAGATGGTTCTGTGGCAAGCTCGTTTGTATTAGCCAATGCCGCCAATTATCAGACAATTACGGTCGGTGGAAAGGTATTGCCCAAACCTAACGTCAATCACTTCGACTTGGCAAATCCAACTTATACCATTCGTAACGTAGAAGATTATACTTTAAATGTTCGCACGGCTTTGCCTTCAGCACTTACCACTACCAATGCTATTTATATTCAAGAGCAATTACAGTGGAATAAATTTACGTTGTTGTTGAGTTTAAGAAATGAATGGTTCAAAGACATCACCAACTACAAAGCCAATAATTCATTAACGGTAGAAAAAACGGCATTGTTACCAAGAGTCGGTTTAACGTACAGTATCAATACATCTATCAATGTTTATGGTACTTATTTGGAAGGTTTTCAACCACAATCGAATACCGTAACGCTGATGCCACAAACGGGTTCATTGCCTGCGGGGAGTCAATTTGACCCACTGAGAAGCGATTTGAAAGAATTAGGACTTAAAGCTGACTTGTTTCATAATCGAGTAAGATTGAATGTGGCATTCTACGAAATCAATCAGAAAAATATTTTGATGAATGCCAACGACCCAACAAATCCCGACCTTTTGGTTACTCGTGGTGCTGAAAGAAGCCGTGGAATTGAGTGGGATATTGCAGGCTATATTTTGCCCAACTGGCAAATCAATGCCTCGTACAGTTATATTGATGCCGTGATTGTTGAAGACAACGACAAATCGTTGATTGGTGCAAGAAAGCAAAATACGCCCAGAAATAGCTTCAATATCTGGACTCGCTATAATTTCCAAAACACTTCTGCTCTCAAAGACCTTGGTGTAGGTTTTGGCGTTCAGCACCAAGGCAGTAGAATTCCTTGGTTTAGTCGTGCCTTTGAAGTACCTGCTTTTACGGCTTTTGATGCAGCACTTTATTACACGCCAAACAACAGCAATGTGCAAGTAGCCTTGAATGCAGGGAATGTTTTTGATACTACTTATTGGCTGGGAGCTCAGAACTATTTGCGTTTGTTCCCTGCTGCACCAAGAAATATGACTCTTACATTGACGTACAAATTTTAATAATATGTTTTCACATACAGAAATTCTTATCGCCAAGCATTTTAGAAATACTGCCTTCAGGAATAAGGCTGTATTTCTGTTGACGATTTTTATAGGTTTACTACTGATTTATGCGGCTTTTTCGGGTTGGATAAATTTTCAGAAACAAAATGAAATACGAGTAAAATACCAAGAACAAGCTCGAAAAGATTGGCTGAGTAATCCTGACAAACATCCACACCGAATGGCACATTTTGGTCATTTTGCATTTCGTCCAAAAGCTCCATTAAGTGTATTTGATTTTGGCATGGAAAGCTTTTTGGGCAATACGATTTTTCTGGAAGCTCATAAACAAAATACCGTCAACTTCTCAGAAGCTGGTTTTTCAACTGGAATGTTGCGTTTTGGTGAAATCAGTATTGCAATGGTGCTACAAGTACTTTTACCATTGCTAATTTTCTTCTTGGGTTTTAGCAGTATTGCCAACGAACGAGAAAACGGAACGCTTAAAATACTATTGAGCCAAGGAGTAAGCTGGAAAGAACTAATTGTGGGTAAAAGTCTTGGAATTATTAGCGTAGTAATGATACTCTTTATTCCAATTATCGTGGCAACGATTCTCCTTTGGGCTTTACTTCAAAATATGAATATTTCAATAGACGAAAGTATTCGTTTACTTTTGATTATACTGGTTTATTTTGTCTATTTAGTTATTTTTTGTGTAATCGCTGTGTTGATTTCTGCCATCAGTAAAAGTTCTAAAACGGCTCTTACTTCATTGATTGGGCTTTGGTTGATGCTTACGATTGTACTTCCGAGAGGTTCGCAGGCCTTGGGAGCTTACCTTTATTCGACGCCCTCAAAAGCACAATTTAATGCCGATATTGAAAATGACATACTCAAAGAAGGCGATAGCCACAACCCCAACGACCCACATTATAAAAGTTTGAAGGATTCACTTCTGACGGTTTATCAAGTAGATTCAGTACAAAAATTGCCCTTTAATTATAGCGGTTTTGTGATGGCAGAAGGCGAAAAAATCAGTGCTAATATTTATAATCATCATTTAGACGAGCTTCTAAAAATCTATGATAAACAGAATAGTTTTTCTAAAGGTATGGCATTTTTGAATCCGTTTATGGCGATTAAAAACTTATCGATGGCCTTAGCAAGTACTGATTTTGCTTCATACATCAATTTTCAAGAGCAAGCAGAGCAATATCGCTACGAAATGGCTCAGAAAATGAATGAATTACAAATAAAATTTATCAGTAATAAAAAGCCAGCAGTAGGTGAAAAACCTCATGCTATCGACAAAAAACATTGGGAAGAAATGCACGAATTTGTCTATAAAGAAGCAGAAGTAAGTACGGTTTTTAGCCATGAAATCATTTCCATTTTTGCCTTTATTTTTTGGATAGGGCTATTATTATTTTTTATCAGAATACTGTCTAAAACCTTAAAAGCAATTTAATATGATAGTCTTAGCATTCAAGAATTTTATACGGTCGAATAGTGTAAAAATAGGACTCAGTTTTTTACTTATCGCAGGAATCGTCAGCCTTTTTGTAGGCAAACAATTTATAGAAAAACAAGAACAAAATATTACAGAAACAGCTGCTTACCAAAAAGAGTATACTGCCCGAAATGTCCATCATCATCAAGATGAAATAGGGCTATTATTGTATTATTTGAAGTTTGCCTTCGTCAACGAAACATTACCTATGAATGGTTTGTCGATTGGTCAGCGAGATGTCAATCCTTCCATTCAGAGCCTAACCATCAGAGGCTTAGAAGCCCAAAAGTACGATGCTGATTTGAATAATCCGACCAATCTTTTGCTCGGAAATATCGACTTTAGCTTTGTACTTATCTTTTTGTTTCCATTGATAATCATTGCATTTACCTATAATATTATTTCAGAAGAAAAAGAATCTGGCACTTGGCGAATTGTGGCAATTCAGAGCAAAAACCTGTTTTTATATGTATTGCAACTCTTTTTTATCAGGTTTATCGGTGTCGTGGCAGTATTGTTTTTCATTCTATTATTATCTGTTTTTTTCCTGAAAATACCTTTAGAAAGTATCTTCTTCTCTTTCGTCGGGATTTCCCTTTTGTATATTTTATGCTGGTTTGGGATATGCTTTTGGGTAGCGTCTTTGCAAAAAAGTTCTAATGCCAATGCGGTTATTTTGTTGTCAATCTGGATTGTACTGATTATTATTTTGCCAGCCAGTCTCAACAATTATTTGGTAAACAAATATCCCGTTCCCGAAGCCTTGTCCACCACCCTCAAGCAACGCAAAGGCTATCATGAAAAATGGGATACCGATAAAACCCAAACCATGAATAGGTTTTATGCACATTATCCACAGTTCAAGCAATTTCCTTTGCCCGACAAAGAATTTAGTTGGCTATGGTACTATGCCATGCAACAAATTGGTGATGACGAAGCGGCTACTCAGGCGACTGCTTTCAAAGAAAAACTTAATCAACGCAATAGAGCCAGCAATAGCATTGCCCAGTTTTTTCCTACGATTCATACGCAAATTCAGCTCAATGAAATAGCACAATCGGGGCTAAGTAATCATTTACAATTTTTGGAAGAAACAGGGAAGTTTCACGAAAAAATGAGGTTATATTTTTATCCAAAAATATTTCGTGAAGTACCCGTAAACAGCGAAAAATGGAATAAATTCAACATAGAAACCTTCAAGAATCCACACGAAAGTGGAGGTTTGCACTCATACTTATCCTTAGTGATTTTTATTCTGCTTTTTGGTGCATTGGGTTGGCTGAATTTTAAGAAGAGTATTTATCAGGTGTAGTATTAAAGCCAAATCTGTCCCAGATTGGGACAGATTTAGCTTTGTAAATTATGCTTATTTTTAATTCAAATGTTCTTCAAACCATTTTAATATTGATTTTAAAAGAACTTTCAAGATGATTTTTACCGATAAATCATACAATTCCAATTCATTAACTGATTGGCTTTCGGTTAATTTCTTCAAAATTTCATACACTAAAGTCAATTCATTGCGATTAAAAACCTTACTCAAACGTCCTCGATAATGGTCTAAATAAATGCCCAATACAAGTTCGTTAAAGGCTTGGTCAATAAATGCTTGATTTACTTCTTTAGCTTCTAATCGATACAAATCCCGAATTTCTTTAATGGACAGATTAAGAACCCCTCAACTCACACAAACACTCCAACAAAAAATCGTCGCTAAAACCACATATAGTTTTAGGGACGATTTCATTGAAGGGCTATTCTATTTTTCTGATTCGGCAGCTTTTTCTTTCTTTTTCCAGAAATAAAAAACAGGAATACCCAAGGCTACTATACCTACGCCTGCCCATGAAGGAATAGGCTTGTAAATCAACAAGTTGACACACAACCCTGTAGCAAAAAACAAATAAATAGCGGGTACTAAAGGATAACCAAAAGCCTTATACGGACGAGGTGCATCGGGCTGTTTTTTTCTAAGAATAAATACCCCTCCAATCGTAAGAATATAAAACACCAAAATAGAGAATACGGTATAGTCTAGCAAATCGCCATAAGTACCTGATAGACAAAGCAAACAAGCCCAAACACATTGAATAATCAATGAAAACCCAGGTACACCATTTTTGTTTATCTCACCAGCTTTTTTGAAAAACAACCCATTTTTAGCCATAGCATAATACACTCTAGCACCCGACAAAATAATACCATTGTTACAGCCAAAGGTTGAAATCATGATAAATACCGCCATAATAATGGCTGCTGGATTACCAAAAATCATTTCGGCAGCGGCTGTACCTACCCTATCGTTGGTAGCAAACATAATACCGCGTGAAAGGGTATCTGGTGCGTTGGGATGGCCTTGTACTGGCAAAAGCATGAGATACGCAATATTGGCCAAAATATACAAGCCACTCACGGTTAAAGTACCATACAACAAGCTCAAAGGAATATCTTTTTTAGGGTTTTTCATTTCGCCAGCAATATAGGTAACGTTATTCCATGCCGACGACGAAAACAATGGGCCAATCAAGGCCAATCCGATAGCCGACCAAAGGCCAAGGCCAGAAAGATATTCATAATCCATGATTTTGCCATTTTCCCAAATGATTTTCACTGGACTCCAAAAATCAATGGAATTAATAGCCCAAACACCTTTTTGAGGGTCGAGCCCCACAATAATTCCCAATACAGCAAGGCCAAGCAATGCTCCTATTTTGGTAACTGTAAAAATCAATTGAACAACTTTGGCATTTTTTACGCCCTTCAGATTTATTACCGTTAGGAAAATAATGAGGGCTATTGCCAATAATTGTTGGGTATTTATGCCTAAAAAAACATAGTCTGTACCAATAATATTGGGTAGCAAAACACCTGTATATTTGGCAAAAGCCACAGCTACTGCAGCAATTGTACCTGTTTCGATAACCAGGAAGGTGGTCCAGCCAAAAAGAAAACCTACCAATGGATTGTAGGCTTCACGAAGATACACATATTGCCCCCCAGCGTTGGGCATCATACCTGCCAGCTCGCCATAGGCCAAAGCCGATATTAAAGTAATGATACCTGTAATAACCCATGTAAGCAAAAGGTAGCCAGGCGAACCAAGATTTCGAGTAACATCGGCCGATACAATAAAAATACCCGAGCCAATCATAGAGCCAATGACAATCATACTGGCATCTAATAATCCTATTTCTTTCTTTAGTTGTTGATTTTTTTCCATGTCCAAAGAAAGTAAAAAAGCAGTTTCTAAACAAGTGCCTTGTAGGGAGGACAGTTCAATAATAATAAGATATTCAGTGAAAAAACAAAAAATCCCAGCCTTGCTGTTGAAACAAGAATGGGATTTGATAAAATTATGTATAATCAGTAAGGAAACCTGTTATAAATAAATCTACCCTTTAGGAATAATAAGTAAAGGAAGATTGAAATTTTGAACAAAGTGTTTGGTAACACTTTTATGTATTAAATTTTCAAAATATCCTCTTTCGGTCATCGCCAACACCAATAAATCGGGTTGGTTCTTTTTAATAAATGCTTCTATGCCTTCTACGGGATCTTCGCTAATAAAAATGGTACTACGTACTTCTTTATTTTCAAATTCTGTAGTCAACCAGCTCGAAATCGTTTGGTCGTCGGTCAAATCGGCTTCGTCTACATCATGAACGTGTAGAATATTGGTTTGGGCTTTGAAATGCTCAGCAATGCTTACTATTTCTTGTACAATTTTTACTTCGTTATGAGCATAATCAGAAGCGTATACAATATTTTTCATTTCGCTAAACGTTGCACTATCAGGAATCACAAAGACAGGACATGGAGCGTTTTTTACTACTAAATAGCTATTGCTACCCATTATTTGTTCCCACATATCGTGTATGCCTCGTGTACCCATCACAATAAACGCAGCTTTGGTTTTTTGAGCTACTTGGTCTATAACTTCAGGAATCACCCCGTACACACTCAAGGTTTTGATAGGCTGCTTACATCCTGATGATAGCTGTCCTTTCAGTAAGGTCAATCGTCCTTCAGATATTACTTGCGATTCATGAATTTCTAATTCTAGCATACTCGGCGACTCATAGGGAAATGCCGATGTTAAATTAAATACATTCACAAGAACGAGCTCCAAGCCAAGTTCGTTGGCAAGCGTTACTGCAAATTCAGCTGCTTTCAAAGCAGTTGGACTAAAGTCGGTGGGTACGAGTATCGATTTCATATTTACTTCTATTGATTGGAACAAAGATCAGTCTTTTTATCTCTCAAAATAATGAGATGTGTTAGCTCGTATTATGCTTTAAATCAATGCTCTAACTTTTGGTACAAATACAACAGGCTGTTATTGAACAGTACCCGTTCAGCAACAGCCTATCTTGTATTAGCGATACGTCTTATCTTTATTTCATCTTGTTTTTCTTTATCTTTTTTTCCATAAACCACCCCGATGGCTTAAATTGGCGGTATTGGTTAAGCCCAAACGTTACAATGGCATGCTGATGAATATGCAAGCGAGCCTCCTCTAGCGAGTCGGTAATAAGAAAAAGTTGTAAATCTGCGGGCGAAATCGTTCCTATTTGCGACATCTGTACAATTTGCTCGTAGAGTTTTTGATAATACGATTTTCCAAAAAGAATAATAGGAAATCTGTTCATTTTTTGGGTTTGAATAAGCGTTATGGCTTCAAACATTTCATCGAGCGTACCAAAGCCCCCTGGCATTACAATAAAGCAATAAGAATATTTACTCAATAGAACCTTTCTTACAAAAAAGAAATCAAATTCTACGACTTTATCCAAATACGGGTTAGGCTGTTGTTCGTGGGGCAAAATAATATTGCACCCTACCGACACACCGTTGGCTTCTTTAGCACCTCGGTTGGCGGCTTCCATAATACCTCCGCCCCCGCCTGTCATAACGGTAAAACCCATATTGGCAAGCAAACTCCCTACTTGCCGAGCTTGGTCGTAATAGAATTCTCCTTCGCCGATTCGGGCCGAACCAAATACCGTAGCACATGGCCCTAAAAAATGCAATACACGAAATCCCTTGATAAACTCTAGGCAAACTTTTATGAGGTATTTTAGTTCAGAAAGTCGAGAATGACGACCCGCAAGAAAATGATGTTCGGTTCTGGACATAACAGCAGTGAGATTGATGAATAAGCAAATGTAATATCTCTCTAAAAACCAAAAGTTGACCAGTTTCAGAAAATAAGATGATTTATATCAATATTAGAAGAATAAATAAGAATATCCAATCATAATTAAGCCAACTTTCGTTGTATAAGAAAGGTTTATTTTGTACACAAAAAATAAGCTATTCTATGCACTCGTTAAAACTTAATAGAACAATGGTAAAAAAAGGTTTGATTGCATTTTTATGTGGTATTGTCAGCTTCGGGGCTTTGGCCAAAGACGATAGCCCCGCCACACCTGCCTATTTGCTTGCCAAAGCAAAAGAAGCGATACAGCAGTACGATAAGGTAAATAATCGACGAATTGCCTGTATTGTCGATTTCTCAAAACCTTCTTTTGAAAAACGCCTCTGGATTGTCGATTTGGTATCGGGAATATGCCTCCTCAATACGTGGGTGGCTCATGGCAAAGGGTCGGGACGCAGTGCCTTAGCCGAGTCGTTTTCTAACGATGAAGGAAGCTTGTGTTCTAGCTTGGGAATATTTATTCCAACAGAACAGTTTCATGGAAAACATGGCCTTAGCCTGCGTTTATTGGGGCTCAACAAAGGGCTCAACGATAAGGCTACACAAAGAGGTATTATTTTTCATGCTGCCGATTATGTTTCTGAAAAAAATGCTATACAATACAAGCGACAAGGAAATTCATTTGGATGTTTTGCCGTTACCCCTGCCATGATTGGTCAAGTGGTATCGTTAATCAAACCCAAAGATGCCTTTATTTTGGCTATTCGCTAGGGTTTAATTTTTTGATAAATATCATCGTAAATCACCAGCTTGCCTGTTGTATCTATACCCGAACACAAATAGGTAATAAGCACAGGCAAGCTTTGTTCTACAGAATATGACTTAGGTTTTAGATCAGGTGCAAAACGCTGTTCGTATAGGGTATTGACCAAATTACTATCGTTCAAAATTTTGGCAGCAAGTTCATAAGGCTTTTCTAAACGAATACATCCATGACTCAAATATCGGTTGGCTCGGCCAAATAGGTTTTTGTTATTGGTATCGTGCAAATAGATGCTATATGGGCTGTCGAAATCAAATTTTACGATACCCAATGAATTATCACAACCCGACACTTGCCTGAATTTATAAGGAAACTTATTGGGGTTGATATTTGCCCAATCGATCGAAAACTCATCAAGGACATTCCACTTACTGTCGAGTACCTGAAAGCCATTGTTACTCAAATACAGGGGGTCTCGTTGTACAATAGGTAGTATTTCTTTGGTAGCAATACTATTGGGTACATACCAATAAGGAAAAAATATGATTTGTTTGATGCTACTAAACAAGCTTGGGGTAGCTGTGCTAGCTTTTCCTACTATTACCCTCATGGTAAGTATATCTTGTGAGTTTTGTACCAACCGCAAGTCGACAGATGGAATATTCACCTGAATATACTGAGGATACATCAAGCCATTCAAATAGCGTATGTAATTTATATCGTGCTGAATAATTTTGATCAAATCTGCTTTTTTGAGGTTAAGTTTTTTTAGTGTATTGTTTCCCAAAATACCATCTGGCACAAGATTATAGAGCCTCTGAAACTGTTTCAGAGCCTCTGCTATAATAATTTCGCTGTCTTGATAATGCACCAGCGATGATTCTATAAAGCCATATCCTGCTAGTCGTTGAAGCAAAGGAGTATTTCCGACCAAGGTTTTAGTCAATTTTACAGGAAGATATTGGGTTGTATCTTGTTGCCAATTTCTCAGCGATGTTGTCAAGAGTTGATAATGCTTATTTTGTGGCTCGACCCTCTGTACAATTTGCTCAAATGATAGATGCTTGTAGTAATTGGCCAAAATAACAGCTGTATTCACCGACTCATTATTATACGCTAATCCATTGAACAACAAATCACTAGGGCGTTTTCCATACGATACATCGTTGAGGAACGAAAGCATTGCATGCGTACATACCAGCTCATATTCGAGGCTTGTATTATTGGCAGAAGTTAGATAAGCAAGGTGATAATCCTGTGGCGATAGCCCCCAAGATTGGGCATTGGCTGCTACTTTAAAAAAAGTATGGACAAATGGTTCTGTTTTTTTGTTCCAAATAGGCTGAAAAGTATTATTGGCATAAAATGCCTTTAATTGGCTTGGCTCGGTAATATTGAGTTGTTTGGCAAAAACAGCATCATCACAAAGCTGATTAAGCAACGATTCGATATTGATATTACTGGAACTTTGGGCAAATAACCCAAAAGAATAGAATAGTATTGAGAAAGCGTATCCATATTTTTTCATAACTAAGCTCGTTTGTTGGTACAACAAATGTCAGACTTAATTCCAAAAAGATAGATGAGTACAAGTTGATATAAAACTGATAAAAGTCATTTGTAGCAAACCGATACAGGTATTAGAAAAAAGGGCTTCCCATTCTGCAAAGAATGAGAAGCCCCAAGACACAAACTCATAATGATTAGTTTGTACCGTATTTTTGAGCGTATTTTTTGTAAAGACGTTTTTGTTTGTCATCAAGGTCAACTTTTTTACCCTGAATAAACGCATGTTCTACTTTTGCCGAACGCATATCTAGTAAATCGCCTTGCGACACTACCAAAGTTGCGTGCTTGCCTACTTCGAGTGTTCCAACGTATTTGTCGATACCCAATATTTTGGCATTATTAATAGTTACAAGTTTCAAGGCATCTTCTTTGCTCATTCCATGACCAGCCACAGTACCTGCCAAGAAAGGCAAATTGCGTGTACGCCAGTTCAGACCAATATAAGCCAAACCTACCGTAACACCTTTTTGAGCCAACAAATGAGGCAATTTGTACGGCAAGTCAGTGTCGTCGTCTACGCTATTGGGCAAACGGTGAGTACTTGCCACAATTACAGGTACGTTATTATCGCGCAAGAAATCGGCTGCTAAAAGAGCCTCTTCGCCACCAATAATCACGATACTTTTTACGCCTTTAGATTTAGCAAATTGTACTGCTTCAATAATCTCTTTGCCATAATCAGCCGAAATGTACAACTTCTTCGAGCCATCAAATAAGCCCTTCATAGCTTCCATTTTCACGTTGATTACGCTTGGGTTTTTGATTTGAGCATAAGCAATTGCATCGGTAAACGTTTTCTCGATTTCGCGCAATTGTTCTTCTTTTTTATCATTCTTTTTCAACGTAGCCGAGAATGTATCAAAGTTGAAGTCACGTTTAAAATAACCAATCCAGTTGAGGTGAATACCATCGTCTTTTTTCAAGACGGCATCTTCCCAGTTCCAGCCATCTAATTGCATTACCGACGACATTCCCGAAATAATTTCGCCAACGGGTGTTACCTGCGTAATCAAAACGCCATTGCCACGTACCGTCGGAATAAGCTCAGAGTCGGTATTATAGGCAATCAAAGCCCGAACGTGAGGGTTAATAGCTCCAATTTCGGCTTGGTCGTTGGTAGCACGTACTGCCTCAATTTCAATCAAGCCCAATTGGTTGACAGGTGAAATAAGCCCAGGATAAACATGTTTTCCAGACACATCAACGGTTTCGGTAGCAGCTTTATCATATACTGTACCAGCCGCACCAACTTTTGTAATAATACCTTTGTCAAATACAATTACACCGTTTTCGATAACCTGCCCAGCAGCCGTATGAATCGTAGCACCAGTCAGGGCAATAGCCTTGGTTTGAGGGCTTGCGGCAGCTTGGTTTTGGGCAAAAATGGTTTTGCTACTTAATAACAAAGCCAGAATATATATAAATGATATTTTTTTCATCGTTTTTTATTTTAATAGAAATCCTTGAATGGGTTGTTGACAAACAATGGCTTATTTACCACAGCTATCGTCTTGTTGCAACATACCAAATGCTCTTACTTCTCCTTCTTCTTCGGTCAAACCGCCCAAAGTATTACAGTGGAATAATTTAGGTTTTCTGAAATCAGGTTTTACCGTTGGAGCACCACCAGCTTTTGAATTCAACATTTTCTGAATCAAACGATTGCGTTCTGAGGCAATAGATGCACGAAGCTCTTTGTCTTTGTCGATGTCAAAATATACGGCACCATCAATGATTGTTTTTTCTGGCTTGGCATATACCGAAAGTGGGTTTTCGTTCCAAAGTACCACATCGGCATCTTTCCCTGCTTTGATACTACCCAAACGGCCATCTAAATGCAACATTTTTGCTGGGTTCAAAGTAACTAATTTCCAAGCTTCTTCTTCTGTCAAACCTCCGTACATTACGGTTTTGGCAGCTTCTTGGTTCAAACGACGAGCCATCTCTGCATCATCCGAGTTGATAGAGGTATTGATACCCACTTTAGTCATCAAGGCCGCATTGAACGGAATAGCTTCTTTTACCTCCATTTTGTAGGCCCACCAGTCAGCAAAAGTAGAACCGTTTGCTCCGTGAGCTTTCATTTTGTCGGCTACTTTATAACCTTCCAAGATATGCGTAAACGTATTTACTTTGAAGCCCAATGAATCAGCTACTTTAATCAACATATTGATTTCAGACTGTACATACGAGTGACAAGTGATAAAACGTTTTTTGTTCAAAATTTCTACCAAGGCATCTAATTCTAAATCACGACGAGGGGCTGTCAAGGTAGCTTTGTTAGTAGCTTTGTTGTATTCGTTCCATGATTTTTCGTATTCTTTAGCACGCAAAAACGCATCCATCATGATTTGCTCAACCCCCATACGAGTTTGTGGAAAGCGAACACGAGCACGGTCGCCCCAGTTAGCTTGTTTTACGTTTTCGCCCAAAGCAAACTTAATAAAGCCATCAGCGTTTGGTATTTTCAAAGCGTCTGGAGCTTCACCCCACTTCAACTTGATAATAGCTGATTGTCCACCAATACAGTTGGCCGAACCGTGCAACAACTGAGAAGAAGTAACCCCACCAGCTAATTGACGATAAATATTTACGTCCTCCGAGTTTACTACATCTTCCATACGTACCTCAGAAGTTACCGACTGAGTACCTTCGTTTACCGACAAAAGACCAATATGAGAGTGTTCATCAAAAATACCATTGGTTAGGTGTTTCCCTGTTCCGTCAATTACTTTAGCTCCTGTGGCACTTAGGTTTTTGCCTACTTGAGCAATTTTACCATCTTTCAACAACACATCGGTATTTTTTAAGATACCATCCTTTTCGTTTGTCCAAACAGTAGCATTTTTCACCAAAATCGTTTCAGTTTTGGGTTTTTGCTCTGTACCATAGCCATTGAATGGATACGTAATTTTACCGATAGAAGGAAGTACTTTTTTGGCGGTATCAGCTTTTACAACGGCTTCTTTGAAAGCATCTTTGTAATTAGCCACAAATTTTACGGGTGTTCCTTCTGCATCAAAACCATCGCCTTTCAAGTTTTTGCCATCATAATAAGCACTAATACGTGTATCTCCTTTGTCTTTTTTGGCATCCAATTTGAAAGAAATCGTGAATAAATCGCCATTTCTTGTCACTTTAGGGCTAACCTTGATTGAGTCAGTTACTTGAATTTGGTATTCAGGCTTATCAAACTTACCTGTAATATTCAATTTCAAGCCTGTTTTAGTACCTACAGCCAAGTCGTAAGTAGCACGCAAATCTGTTACATTCATGTTGTTGATAACAAAGCGTTTTCCTTTTACCCAGTTTTCAAAAATGATATTACCATCCTTGAAAATGTTGTCGGAAGTAATCAAGAAGTTGGCCAACATACCTGGCTTTAAGCTACCAACCAAGTTATCTACTTTTAATAATTGAGCTGGTGTTGAAGTAATAGCAGCTAAAGCTACTTTTTCGTCCAAACCATACTCGATTGCTTTACGAAGATTGGCCAAGAAATCGGCTTTACTTTTCAAACTAGTACTTGTGAAAGCGAAATTTATACCTGCTTTTGCCAAAATAGCAGCATTGGCAGGAGCCATTTCCCAGTGTTTCATTTCGGCCAACGATACTACGCTAGCATCGAATGGGTCTTCAACATCGGGAGTAGACGGAAAATTAAGTGGCAAAATCAATGATGCACCAATCGCTTTGATTTCGTCGAGACGTTGGTATTCGTCGCCACCACCTTTAATAATATATTGTACCCCAAATTCTTTTCCGATTTTGTTAGCACGCAAAACGCCCAATTTATCTGTAACCTCAAATACCTGTGGCAAAGCCGCATTGTTATTGAATGCTTCTAACGAAATATTGTATTCGGGTTTTGTCTTGCTTTTTTTGTACCAATCGGCATCCAAATATGTTTGGCGAAGCAAAGCCACCGACCCCATCAATGAGTTGGGGTAGTCTTGGGTAGAACTACCTTTCGAGAAAGAAAAATGTGAAGACACATTGCCTTTCAAAACAGCCTCTTGGTCTTTTTCGTCGGTAAGGGCCACCAACACCGAAGTACCTCTAACGATACCATCTTGCGAGTGCGAAATAGTAGCACCAAAACCAGCTTTACGCAACTCTTCGGCAGCAGCAGCGTTGCCCGAGTACAAATCGGTAGCACTTATCTCTGGCGTTACGGCTTGGTTCCAGTTATAAGCTCCTTTCTTTTTTGAGTCAAACTGGGGGTCGCCACGAAAACGGCCAGCTTCTCTTTTTACTTCTGGCAAACCGTAGTTTGAGTAGGCTTCAACCAACGAAGGGTAAATACGTTTTCCTTTAAGGTCGACAATCGTAGTACCTACAGGAATAGTAACGTTTTTGCCAATGGCCTCAATTACGGTACCCTTGATAAGTAATGTTGCCCCTTCAATAACCGTATTGGCATCTGTAATAACGGTGGCATTGGTAAAAGCATATAGGTTCGGTCGCTCATCCTGCACCCCATTGCGTGGAAATGTTGAGGTTTGAGCCTGAAGTACCGTTCCAAACATCATAATGCTGATGAATGTGTAAAGGAGTTTTTTCATGAAAGAATTAGAATTTAAGGTAGTTTGTGAAAAGTGATATGGTAAATCAGAAATTTTACCGTATAAAATATTACAAAGTGTAAAAATTGAAGCAAATTTTCTAACATCCAACAAGTTTCTACCAAATTTAGCCAAATTAAGTATATCTACCGCTTAACGACATGTAGGCTATTTTGTGGAGTTCTGTATTACCCTGTTTACACAAGATTCTGGTCGTAAACGTTTCCGTAAACGTTTACGGAAAAATATTCAATAAAACCCTTGAAAAGTGCTATTTTATTATTATATCTTTAGGAAGATTTTTAGAAAAAAAACTAATTTCCTATGATGACTACAAAAAAAATTACGGATGAGGTGGGCTTATGGAATGCTTTTCGTGGAGGCGACCACGATGCCTTCACGTTGATATACCGTAGCTATGTAAATCTCTTGTATAATTACAGTACTAGCATCACGCAAGACCGTGAATTAATCAAAGATTGTTTGCATGATTTGTTTGTAGAGCTTTGGAGAAACCATCAAAATTTAGGCGAAACTACTTCTATTCGTTATTATTTGATGGCTTCTATCAAAAGAAAATTAGTGCGTCATCTGGAAACCCAACAACGCCAAATACAACATCATGAAAGCTACTATGTAGAATACCCCGACTATGTGGGTTCGCACGAAAACCGATTGGTAGCTTGTGAAGATGAACAGCAATTTAGCAATGTATTGAATGAATCTTTTCGTTTTTTGACCAAGCGTCAAAGAGAGGCTATTTCATTGAAGTTTTTCCATGATATGGATACCGACCAAATTTCAAACCTCATGGACATCAACCCTCAGTCGGTTTATAACCTTATTTTTGGAGCACTGAAAACCTTAAAACAGCACATTTCTATCGAAAAAGTGTCATTTGCTTAGTTTTCCTAAAAAACCAACATAATAGTATTTCTTATGATATAACATATACAGCCCATTTATAAAAAGAGCTTTGGAGAAAGAAACATTCCCAAAGCTCTTTTTTTTATACAAAAAAAACAAGTAGAAATTCATATTATGCTTCTTATGTAGATGTTTTTTTGACATAATTCATTAATTAATATAACTATTTCAAAAAGATAGCTTGAAGATAGAGTTCTTAGTTATTGGCTAAAACCAAAGCTGTATATGCTTAGATACACTGTCAAGATTTACCTCAATAAACTTTTAAAATCATATTTTATACTTCTAGTTAAACGAATCTATGTGCCTGCAAATAGCTCAACTAAAACATACTTGAAAAGGTTTTTTGAAGCCTTACTCTAAAAACCAGTACTTTATTCAAGATTAAGTACACCTACAATTACCATTATAAGTTGAGTATCAGTCAACTTATATGCTATTTAAGAAATCCCCTATTGATTCAACTACAGCTTATATTCTTTGGTTTGGGCCTGTACTAATATATAAAAATAAAAAACTATCCTTTTTTGTACAGAAAACGAGTAGAAAGATAAAGACATAGCCTTATACCAAAAAATCACAACAAATACTTTATATAGTTCAATTATGAAGATTCTGGACACATTTGTAAAATATGAAAAGTATCTGGCAGAGGATTTTGTTTCGGACAGTTTCTTTTTACAATGGATTTCAGAACCTAACAACCCACAAATCAGTAGCTTTTGGCAAGAATTTATCAAAAAATTTCCACAAAAAAATAAAGAAATCGAAACAGCTAAAGAAATCATTTTGCAAGAAATACCAGACGAATCGCTTACAAATTTTGAAGAAGATGAACTCTGGCAACGAATTAATAAATCTATTTCATCTTAATTATCATTGACCAATTTAATTCTTAATCCAATTGTATATGCTAAATAAACTTTTACTATTGAAAAGAGGGCTTATGAGTATGTTATCGTTCGCGATGCTCTTAATGCTGAGTTTTACTGGCTTCGCCCAACAAACGGTAACAGGAAAAGTAACCTCCTCTGAAGACGGACAGGGTATTCCTGGGGTGAGTATTATGATAAAAGGTACAAACAAAGGTACAACTACCGATGGCACAGGCTCATTCAAGATTGTCTCTTCATCAGAAAAAGACATATTAGGGATTTCAGCTATTGGTTATGTTTCTACTGAGGTAGCTATAGGCAAAAGAAGTTCAATCAATATTACCTTGGCTGTTGAAAACCAAGCTCTTTCCGAGGTTGTGGTTGTAGGTTATGGTACACAAAAGAAAAGTCAATTAACAGGTGCTATATCGCAAGTATCGGCCAAGCAAATTTCGGAAATGCCCATTACCAACTTAGGACAGGCATTACAAGGAAGAACCGCTGGGGTTGACGTTTCGCAGTCGGGTTCAAAACCAGGAACAACACCCAAAATTTTGATTCGTGGTCGTCGTTCATTCAACGCTGGAAACGACCCGCTCTATGTAGTTGATGGTATTCCTTTATCGGCTGGTTATGAAGACATGAACCCCAACGACGTGCAGTCGATGGAAGTACTCAAAGATGCCACCGCTACGGCAATCTACGGTGCTAGAGGTGCCAATGGTGTAGTTTTGATAACAACCAAAAGAGGTGGTGTAAAAGGAAAAACAACCGTTACTTATGATATGTATGTAGGCCAGTCGGAGGCCTTGAATAAGTTGACGTTATTTAACGGGCCAGAGTTTGCTGAATATGTACGAGAAGCTTACCGCTCTACGGGTATCTACAGAAACGCAGCTGGGGCTATTGTACCCACTGGCCAGTCGGACCCTGTGGCTGATTCAAAAATAGCCGTATTGGGTGGCGACCCCAACGTTGTAGCTGGCTTGGCCGAAGGCAGAAGTACCGACTACCAAAACTTGATTTTGAAAAAAGGTTTCCAACAAAACCATACCATTGGTATTCAGGGCGGAAACGACAGAACTCAGTTCTATATTTCGGCTGGTTATTTCCTAGACAAAGGTATTACAGAAGGGCTAGATTATACCAGAACATCGTTGCGTGCTAATATCGACCATGAGGTAAATAAATGGTTGAAAGTAGGATTATCTTCTTATATGATGTTTAGCAACAGAAATGGCGAAAATTTGAACCCGTATAGTTTTACGATACAACAAAACCCGCTGGGTGCTGCGTATAAAGCTGACGGTAGTATCAATTTTACTCCTACTAACGATGCTTTGTTGACCAACCCATTGGCCGAGATTGTTCCGGGTGCACAGGTAGACAATACTAGAAGATATAGAATTTTTAATAGTATCTATACTGAAGTGAAAATTCTGGAGGGCTTGAAATACCGTGTCAACTTTGGCCCAGATTTCACTATTTCACGCTGGGGTAGATTTATTGGGGCTCAAACCAATGCTAGAAAAGGTGGTGACCCACAAGCTTCGGACGAAAACCGTTTTGGCTTTAACTGGACGCTCGAAAACATTATTAATTACCAGAAAACCTACGGTAAGCACAATTTGAACGTAACATTGCTTCAGTCTATTCAAAAAGACCGTTTTGAGTCTTATACAGCCAATGTTCAGGGGGTTCCTGCAGAAACACAACAATTCTATAATTTGGGTAATGCGAGTAGTGTTGTGGGTGTGGGTAGTATGTTAACAGAATGGACTATCAACTCGTTTATGGGTCGTATCAACTACGATTATAACGATAAATATTTGCTTACCTTAACACTTCGCCGTGATGGCTCAAGCCGATTTGGGGTAAATACCAAATATGGTAACTTCCCGGGTATAGCATTGGGCTGGAATATTAGCAATGAAGACTTCTTGAAAGGTGTTCAGTGGCTTGACCTCCTCAAAATCAGAGCTGGCTATGGTGCTGTAGGTAACCAAGGGGTTGCTCCGTACCAAACGCAAGGTTTGTTAAACAGAACTTCGTATGCTTGGGACAATACAGGTGCTTTTGGCTACCGTCCAAACACTATTGGTAACCCAGATTTAAGATGGGAAAGCTCTGCTACTACCAACGTCGGCTTTGATTTCAGTTTCTGGAAAGGACGACTACAAGGTTCATTAGAGCTTTATCAAACCAATACCACCGACTTATTATTGTCTGACCAATTGCCTGGCTCTATCGGATTTGCGGCCGTAACTCGTAACGTAGGTGAAACTCGCAACAGAGGTATCGAATTGGGGCTTTCAACAGTAAACGTCAATACAAAAGGAGGCTTTAAATGGACAACAGATTTCCAATTCACTAAAAACAAAGAAGAAATTCTTTCCCTTTACAATGGTGCTGTAGATGACATTGGTAACAAATGGTTTATTGGACAACCCCTTAACTCATTCTTTGACTACAAAAAAGTAGGAATTTGGCAAGCGAGCGAAGCCGAACAAGCAGCCAAATACTACCCTGGCGACAAAGGTAATGCCTTGGGTGCTGGTGTAGGGCAAGTGAAGGTACAAGATACTAATGGCGACGGCGTAATCAATGCTTCAGACAGAGTATTGATAGGCTCGGATGTACCTGATTTCTCGGCAGGTTTGACAAACCGTTTTACTTACAAAAACTTTGACTTATCGTTCTTCTTCTTTGGGCGTTTTGGACAAACAATCGTAAGTGGTTTCCACCAAAACAACAACGCTTTGGCTGGTCGTTACCAACAAATCAAAGTAGATTATTGGACACCAAACAACCCAAATGCCGAATTCCCTCGTCCGTTTAGTACACAAGAATTCCCTCAGTACAACACTACTTTGATTTACTTTGACGGTTCGTTTATCAAATTGAGAAACATCAACTTTGGGTATACCTTCAAAGACAATATTGCTAAAAAATTGGGTATGGAATCATTGAGAATTTTCTCTAGTATTCAACAACCTTTAATTTGGTCAAAATTTATTTCAAAATACAACGGTGTTGACCCTGAAACGTCTGGAACGGCTGTTGACAATGGTATTACACCAGCAACCAAAGTATTTACGGTTGGTATTAATGCTAAATTTTAAGTCGAACGCTTAGTTATCACAAAAAAGTAACTGCAGGCTAACATTTATTAAACGTTAAATGAAAAATACGATGAATATCAAATATATATTTAAACATGCAAGAGTCTTAGGTTTTGCTGCTTTAATGCTTACGGGGCAATCTTGTTCAGATTTGTTGGATGAAAAAGTTATTTCGGGTATTGGTAATGACTACATGAATACCCCGAAAGGTCTAGAAGATGCTGTAAATGCTGCCTATTCTAGTCTTAGATATTATTATGGAACACAACAGGGCCTCACAATGACCGAATATGGTACCGATATTTATGCTACTGGTGCCGATGGTAGTTACAAAGGCTTTCATTTCTATGATACCCAGCTTAACCCTACGGTAGATTATCTGGGCAACACCTGGGACGAGCTTTACAAAGGGGTCAATACCTGTAATGCTATTATTGCTCGTGCCCCAAGCAATTCATTGGCCGATGCTACCAAAAAACTAAGAATTGCAGAAGCAAAATTTTTAAGAGCTCACTATTATTTTCTTTTGTTTCAGCAGTGGGGTGGTGTAGATTTAAGATTGACAGAAACCCTAGTGCCAACTAAAGCAACCAAAAGAGCTACCGAGGCCGAGATGTACAATGCTATTATCAAAGACCTTACTGAGGCTATTGCCGACCTGCCTAACTCATCATCACAATACGGAAGGGCTATTAAGCCTGCTGCCGAAATGAGTTTAGCCAAAGTGTATTTGGCCAAAGCGTATTCTAGTCAAAAAGCAACAGACGATTTTTCTAAAGCAGCTGCTTTATGTAACAATGTGGTAAATAATTATGGTTTCAAATTGCTAGACGATTTTGCTAGTGTTTTTGACGAAAACAACCAGAAAAACAGTGAAATCGTATTTGCGGTACAATATACATCCGACTTGTTGACCAACTTAACCAACAACACTGGTAATGTTAATGGTGGCAACAACTTGCACTTGTTGTTTGGTATGCAATACGACGTACAGGCTGGTATGCAACGTGATATCCTTAATGGTCGTCCATTCAAGCGTTTACGCCCAACTACTTACTGTACTGATGTTGTATTTGGCGAAAGAGTAAACGATTCTCGCTATAAAAAAACCTTTAAAGATACTTGGTACTCTAACAAGCCAGGTAGTTACAATACTGCTTTTGATGATTCAAAAGCTAAAGTAACCTTTGCGGCTGGCGATACAGCTATATTTATTCCAGGTTATGAAATGTCGAAAGAGGAACGTGCCAAAAAACCATATCAGGTATTAGTACCAAGCAAATATTCGGAAGCATTATTCCCAACTTTGCGTAAATTCTTCGATACCAAGCGTCCAGATATGACTTACGAGTCGGGTAGCCGAGATTTCTTTGTATACCGTTTGGCCGATGCCTATTTGATGCTTGCCGAAGCTCAGCTTGGTGCAGGAAATGTCAAAGCAGCTACTGATGCTATCAATATGGTTCGTCGTCGTGCAGCTTGGCCAGGAAAACAGTCTGCTATGGAAGTGTCTACTGTCGACTTCAACCTTATTGTAGAAGAAAGAGCTAGAGAATTGGCAGGCGAACAAACTCGTTGGATGGACTTAAAACGCTGGGGAATCTTGGTTGAGCGTGTTCAAAAATACAATCCACAGGCTGCACCAAATGTAAAAGCAATACACTTGGTTCGTCCTATTCCACAAACACAAATTGACCGTTCTGAAAAAGGTGTATTTGCCCAAAACCCTGGTTATTAATAGGTAAATATTACCCAAATCATATCTTAGAAAAGCCGAACCATTACTGGTTCGGCTTTTTGTATTGAATAAATTATCGCTTTTTTGAGTAAATCCTTTTCTTATTCATCTTTATCTTGTAAAATTACCAATTAGGTTAACAATCTGTAACCATTGAACGCAATTGTGGTTCATCATTATTTGTAAATTATATTATCAAATGAAGAAAATAAGCTTGATAGTGGGCCTTATGATTGCCTCTGCTGGTTCGTATGCTCAGCAAAAAGTAGATAAAATTCAGTTGGTCGTGAAAAAAAATGAAAAAAAAGTTGATGTCTTAGTCGATGGACAGCCTTTTACCGCTTATTTTTTTCCGAGTGATTCCATTCTGAAAAAACCAGTTTTATACCCTATTCGCACTTCCAAAGGTACAATTGTTACTCGCAGTTATCCTTTTATCAAAAAAGCTGGCGAGCGTGTCGACCACCCTCATCATGTTGGTATGTGGCTCAACTACGAATCCGTTAATGGTTTTGATTTTTGGAATAACTCAACGGCTATCAAAGACCGTAGCAAATATGGAACTATTCGTCATACAGGTATCGAGAAGGTAGTTGGGGGGCATGGTAAAGGTGAATTGCAGGTAACAGCCGATTGGATAGATACCGATGGCAAAGGAAGTACTTTGCTAAAAGAGGAAACTACCTATATTTTTTATGCGAAAGGCAACCAGCGTATAATTGATCGTATTACCACCCTAACAGCTGAAGACAAAGAAGTAACATTTGCCGATGTAAAAGATGGTGCTTTTGCTATTCGGGTAGCTCGCGAATTAGAGCATCCCTCTGACAAACCTGATATTTTTGTCGATGCCAATGGAATCGAAACCAAAGTAGATAAGCTTGATAACTCAGGAATTACAGGACAGTACCACGGTAGCAACGGAATCAATGGCGAGGCGGTTTGGGCTACAAGAGCCAACTGGATGGACCTTTCTGGCAAAATCAATAATGAAGATATTTCTATTTGTATTATCGACCACCCACAAAATGTAAGTTATCCAACCTATTGGCATGCTCGTGGTTATGGCTTATTTGCAGCTAATCCTTTGGGGGTCAAGGTATTTTCGCAAGGCAAAGAAACGCTTAATTACAAATTAGCTCCGCATCAGTCTATGACTCTACGCTATCGTACCGTTATTACCTCTGGAAAAGTTAGCGATAGTGAGTACAATACACTAGCAAAACAATTTGCCGAAAGCCTCTAGGAATAAGTACAAAACAAACATGAATCATCCTGAATTGTAGGATAATTTTAAAAAGTACACAAATACTAGGCATTTATTGACTATTAATCAAACAAGGCGGCCGAGATTAGTTTTTCGGCCGCCTTGTTTGATCTAAAAATTCGGGATGATTTATGTTTCATCTTACATTTCAGAATGACTCAGCTTTTGACGCAAAGCTTGCACCTCTACTGGTGAAAACCATATTAAACAATAATCACTCATTCATCATTCTCTAAATTTGAGATAACTCATATTTTAAATTCAGCCTACTCATTAGTTACTAAATTGATGCTTGAACCGCTCAAAAGCTTCTTTTTCTAATCGCTCTTGATGTGCAGGATGAGCCACCTTGATAAGCTCTTTGGCTCTTTCTACCAATGTTTTTCCATACAAATACGCCACCCCATACTCTGTAACCACATAATGTACATGAGCCCGTGTAGTAACTACCCCAGCCCCTTCTTGCAAATGCGTTACAATTTTTGATTGGCCATTTTTGGTTGTCGAAGCCAACGCTATAATGGGTTTCCCTCCTTCTGAAAGTCCAGCACCTCGCATAAAATCCATTTGTCCACCCACACCCGAATACATCTGATACCCAATACTATCGGCACATACTTGCCCTGTAACATCTATTTCGATAGCACTATTGATAGCCGTAACTTTAGGGTTTTGGCGAATTATAGCAGTATCATTGACATAATCGACACCCAGCATATTTACCAGCGGGTTATCGTCGACAAAGTCGTACAGCCGTTGTGTTCCACACAAAAAGGTAGCCACAATTTTTCCTTGATGTTTTTTCTTGTATTTACCAGTAATAACACCTTTTTCTACTAATGGAATAATACCATCTGAAAACATTTCGGTATGAATACCCAAATCTTTGTGATTGGTGAGAGCCGACAATACAGCATTTGGAATACTCCCAATACCCATTTGTAAAGTAGCTCCGTTGTCGACCAAAGAGGCTACATTTTCGCCAATTTGCTGCTCAATCACAGAGGGCTGCCCCCACGAAACTTCATGCAAAGGAGCATCAAAAGGCACAAGATAATTGATACGACTAACATGGATTTGACTATCGCCAAGCGTTCTAGGCACAAATTTATTCACTTGTGCAATCACGATATCGGCACATTCAATAGCCGCCAAGGTAGCGTCTACTGATGTTCCTAATGAACAAAAGCCGCTTTTATCAGGTACAGAAACCGATATAAGGGCAACATTGAGCGGTATGATTTTGTGGCGAAATAAGCGAGGAATTTCAGACAAAAAAATAGGAATATAACTGCCTCGCCCCTCGGCAATCGCATTTCGTACATTTTTGCCAATAAAAAACGCATTGGTATGAAAAACACCCGCATATTCGGCACGAGTATAAGGAGCGTCGCCTTCGGTATGTAGGTGATACAATTCGACATTGCGAAGCGAATCTGCCCTTTTTACTAAGTTTTCTAATAAATGAAGTGGTGCTGCCGACACACTATGTATATAGATTTTATCGCCCGATTTGATTACTTTTAGGGCTTCTTCTGCGGAAGTTATAGACATGATAAATATAATTTTATTGGGATAGATTTAATCTCTGATGCAAGTTCTGGTATTTTATTTCTACACTAAATGATATTAATCATATTATTCACTCTCTTCTGTCAGGCTATCACAATTGTATTATTCTAATAAACTATTTTTGTAAAATACTAATTTTTAGATATTTACTTTAAATATATCAATTCTTAACCAAGATGGCTTAATTTTGCCAAAACAACATACAATGGAACATAATTTTATGCCCTTTCATATTACCAAGCTTTGGAAAAGTATTGCAGGGCAAGGCTCAAGAAGAAAAAGGAATAGATTTAGAGAAATGTATAAATTACATCTTGGGATTACATCTGATGAATATTTCTACCAAATTATGCGAGGAGAGGTTAAAATCCCTGTTCCTGATGCACAATATTGTGAAACACTATTAAAAAACCTCAAACAACAACGATAAGTTTATGCGTATAATTTTATGTTTACTGCTCCTATCTTTTGGTAGTATTGCACAAAATCTCTCAAAAGACCTAGATATTACCATCCAAAAACATTTCGTCAACAAAGAAGTTGGCGGCGTATTCATGCTTATCAACGATGGTAAAGTTGTTTATAAATATTGGCAAGGTAAGGCCAATATCCAAAACAATATTGCCATTAATCAATATACTAATTTTAGAATGGCCTCGGTATCAAAACAATTTACGGCGGCCTGTATCATGATACTAAAAAACCAAGGTAAACTTAGTTATGATGATAATTTGATGCGTTTTTTCCCTCTTTTTAATCAAGCTGTAGGGTCAAAAATCAAAATACGCCACCTCCTCACCCATACTTCAGGTATTCTGGATTATGAAGAGTTGATACCCAAAAACTTTACAGCACAGGTTCTTGACGAGGCCGTTGTAAATTTATTAGCTACCGAAAATAGGGTTTATTTTGAAACAGGTTCACAATTTAGATACAGCAATTCGGGGTTTTGTATATTAGCACAAATCGTAGAAATAGTATCGGGGCTATCATATACTGAATTTATTGAACAAAATATTTTTCAGCCACTCAAAATGAAAAATACCTATTTGTACGACCCTGTTAGTAAAATGCCTTTGCGAGCATTAGGCTACGCCCAAGATAGCACAGGAAAGGTAGTATTGGCCGACCAAAGTATTACCAGTGCTACCAAAGGCGATGGTTGTATTTATACCTCGCTCAATGATTACCAAATCTGGCTCAAGGCTATTCAACAAGGTACTTTGTTTCAGCTAAAAAAAGAACTCGAACAAATTAATTATACCATTACTGACGACTCAAAAATGCGTTATGGTATGGGCTGGTTCAATACCATTACTCCACAAAATGGACTAGAGCTATATCATTCAGGAAGTACTTCGGGTTTTAGCAATGGTGTATATTTTGTACCAGACAAGCAATTTGCCTTTGTCTATTTTACCAATCTAGCTGATAATCATGGCATAGAGGCTAAATTAATAGATATTCTCAAAACCAATAAGTTATGGACACCTTCCTTTGATTTCAAATCGGCCTTGGATTTTACCCGCTAAAGTCGGTCGAAGGTAAACTGTGATGGTTGTACTTTTTTAAGTTTTTTGAATACTCGACCAAAATAAGAAACATTATTAAACCCACTTTCAAAACACGTATCGGCAACACTTTTCCCTTCTATCAGTAATTTACAGGCATAATTTATCCGATATTCATTCACAAAATCGGTAAACGTTTGGTTGATATTTTTTTTGAAATAATTACTAAAAGCAGGAACAGTCAAATTAGATAGCTCGGCTACTTCTTCTATGTCTATTTTTTTGGTAAAATTTTGTTCGACATACTGATACACTTTCCGTAACCTTATTTGGTCTCGCATACTAAAATCATAGCGTGTATTTACTTTATTGAGTAGCTCGTATTCGGTAGAATTGGCCAAATACTGAAACATTTGAAGCAACGCTAGCATCCTTTCAAAATGTGGCATCTCTTTGATTTGTTTGAGCCGCTGTGCTACTATTATTTGCGTTTGTCCATAAAACCGAATTCCCTGCTGAGCACTCTCAAAAAGTTTTTTAATACGACTCATTTCGGGTTTTGAAAAAAAAGAATCACCCAAAAAATTATACATAAACTGCAGCACTATTTCTTCGTGGTCGCCCAAAGCTCCAAAGCCAAAGCCCCCATGTGGTATATTTGAGCCAATCAATACCAAATCGCCATCTTCATAATAACTCAAATGATTACCAACATGCCTACGTCCAATACCGTTGTATACACAAACAATTTCTAACTCGGGATGATAATGGTAATCCCAAGCAAAGTCTTCTGCTTTTACCTTTTGGTACAATAGCCTGAAAGAACTTCCCTCGTCGGCTTGTATACGTTCAAATTCTGTTTTCATATCTTTCAGTCTAGCATTACTTTTCTAAAATAGCACATAATTACTTTAAAATAGAGGTTTTTTTTTGTAAAAATATTAATACAGTACTAATATACAATAATAAAAGAGTAGTCAAATGCCTAATTATTCGTGTAAATTTGTACTTCATTAACCATTTATATAATAATTCAAAGAAAAGCGGACTTAGTTCCGCTTTTTATCTCTCACGCTATGATTATCTTGTAATATGAATTTTTGGCGAATAAAACTCTCTCTATTTATCAATTATTTCCTGTTTGCGATGCTTCTTAATAGCGTCGGCACAGTGATATTACAAGTTCAATCTACCTACCATATTTCAGAATCCTCGGCAGGTGTTTTAGAAGCCTTCAAAGACCTCAGTATTGCAGCTATGTCCTTTATTATGGCTTCTTATATTACCAAAATTGGCTATAAAAATGCCATGCTTATAGCATTGGGGCTAGTAACCATTGCCTGCTTGGGTATGCCTATTATGAATGCCTTTTGGATGACCAAAGTTTTGTTTGCTACCGTAGGTATTTCTTTTGCCCTTATCAAAGTATCGGTATATGCTACTATTGGCTTAGTTACCAAAAGCGAGGGCGAACATATCAGTTTGATGAATTTCATAGAGTCCTTTTTTATGGTTGGGATTCTTACAGGCTATTTTATTTTTAGTGCCTTTATTGACGATAGCAATCTCAGTTCAAACAATTGGACTAAAGTATATTATTTGTTGGCGGGTATGGCTTTTACAGCTTTCGTTTTGTTATACAGCACACCAATTGCCGAACCACAAACAGCTATTAGTACTGAGCCAGAAACGGGGTCTTTTGCCGAGATGTTGAGGCTAGCAATAGTACCTATTGTACTTGTGTTTGTAGCTAGTGCGTTCATTTATGTATTGATTGAGCAGAGTATTATGAGTTGGCTACCAACTTTCAACAGCAAGGTATTACATCTGCCAGCCACCCTCAGCGTACAAATGGCCAGTATTCTGGCAGCATCAACAGCTTTAGGAAGGTTTATTGCGGGTTTATTATTACGTAAACTACCATGGTTGTTGGTATTATCGGCTTGTATTATTACAGCGGGGGTATTAGTGATTTTAGCACTTCCACTTGCTCAAAATCTAGGTACAGGCCCAATCAAAGGGTGGGTTGATGCTCCTATTGTAGCGTTTATGTTCCCTCTCATTGGTTTTTTGATTGCTCCTATTTACCCAGCCATCAACTCTATCATTTTGAGTGCTTTGCCCCAAAAACAACACGGTATGATGTCGGGTTTAATTGTTATTTTTTCAGCTTTGGGAGGTACTACTGGCTCAATTATTACAGGACATATATTTGAAGCGTATGGAGGCCAAACGGCATTTTATTTCTCGCTTCTACCAATGACACTGCTCGTTGGGCTACTATTCTACTTCCGGCAGTTACAGAAAAAGTACACTAATGATTCTGTGACTTTTCAAACTGGAGGTGGTGGTCATTAACCATTTTTTGAAAACAGCCCTTATTAAAATGAATCTACATGAAAACAATTTTGAACTCACTGAATTTGGAGAATTATTTGAGGCAATCCAATTAAGCAATATTTTTCCCGATTCTAAAACTTTCAATGACTGTATTCCCAAATTTGAAAAAGAGGTTATTATAGATGCTTATCTTCAACAAAAAAATCTTGAAGATTTTAAGCTAGAATCTTTTGTCGATGACTTTTTTCACCTAACTACGATAGATTTACCTGAGTACACCAGTGATGCGTCTAAGCCCATCGACGAGCATATTGATGGGCTTTGGAATGTACTCACACGCCAGCCAGACCAGTCGAGGGGTTCGTTGATTCCATTGCCTTATCCTTACATTGTACCTGGTGGTCGTTTTCAGGAAATATATTATTGGGATTCGTATTTTACGATGCTAGGGCTACAGGTTAGTCGTAGGTATGATTTGATTGAATCAATGGTCGAAAACTTCGCCTATTTGATTAAAACCATAGGGCATATCCCTAATGGCAATCGTACTTATTATAAAAGCCGTTCGCAGCCGCCCTTTTTCACCCTGATGGTACAGCTCCTTCAAGAGGGAATAGGCGGCCATAAAGCCATAGAAAAGTACTTGCCATATATCGAAAAAGAATATCATTTCTGGATGGATGGTGCTGAGCAACTTTCTGAAGAAACCCCAAGCTATAGAAGGGTAGTTCGCTTGCCCAATGGAGTGGTACTTAATCGTTATTGGGACAAACTAGATACACCCCGCCCCGAAGCCTTTAAAGAAGATTTGGAAATAGCACATCTTTCTAATAACGACGCTAAGTCTGTTTTTAGAAACCTAAGAGCCGCCGCAGAGTCGGGTTGGGATTTTAGTAGTAGATGGCTAGCCGATACTCAGAATCTTCAAAGTATTATTACCACCGATATTATTCCTGTTGATTTAAACTGCTTACTTTTTCATATTGAAAAAACATTAGCCAGTATTTATCAGCAACTAGGCGACATAGAACAGCACGAGAAGTATCTACAAAAAGCCCATATTCGACAAAAAGCTATTTTGGCTATCTGTTGGAACGACTCACAAGGATTCTTTTTTGATTACAACTTTATTCAACAAACCCCTACCTCTGTTTTTTCTTTGGCAGGTGTATTTCCGTTATTCTTTGAAATTGCTAGTCCAACACAAGCAAAATTAGTAGCTGAGCGTATTGCCACTGATTTTTTGAAAAAAGGGGGCCTTATTACAACAACCCTGCAAACAGGTCAGCAATGGGATTCACCTAATGGCTGGGCTCCTTTACACTGGATAAGTTATCAGGGGCTAAGGAAATATCAATATATTGCACTTGCTACTAATATTCAAGAACGTTGGATTGCCACCAATGAAAAAGTATACCAAAACACAGGCAAAATGACAGAAAAATACAATGTTGTTGACCCTGATTTATTAGGTGGCGGCGGCGAATACCCCAACCAAGATGGATTTGGCTGGAGCAATGGCGTACTCCTTCGATTACTAACCGAATAAGCACAAAAGCTCATTTTCAGGCTATACATTAGCCTGAAAATGCTTTTAAGACCCTGAAAATCAAAAAAATAGCTATTTACAGCAAATCTCCCCGCCATACAAACGAGTTGACCACTCACAAAATCATCTTTTATTTTGTTGTTTCTTTCTTCAGAATGTAGCTATTTGCACACTTCAAAACCATTAAAAAATATATAATGAAAAAAGTACTCTTCCTTAGTGGATTAATTTTACTATCGTTAACCACTTTTGCACAGAAAAAGAAACCAACCAAAAAAGCTGTTCCTAGCAAAACCATTAGTGCCGATTCAACAGAACTCCTCAATAAAAATCAAATAAAAAATACGATTCAACAAGTAGAGGACCACGTAGAAGCAAGCCTTAGTACAAAAGACTTATCCTCAAACCAAGATGGTCTAAAAAGGTATTATGATTCTTATAAAATAACCCTGCACGCTGGCGAGGAAATGACTATTGAACATAGCTCTGCCAACTTTAGGGTTATGCTGGGACTCAAAAGTCCCAACAAACAACAAAAAACCGAGTTTAGCTACGACTCAAACCCATTTACTGGAAATAGCTACAATAAATTTCACTTTAAAGCACCTACTACTGGTACTTATACTTTATTGGCTACTTCAATGGACGCAGGGCAACTAGGCAAATACAGCATCAAAAAAACCATCTATACGACCAGTGCCATCGAGTCGCAGGTAGACCCTGAGTTAACGCAAAATTTCAAGAATCTTTTGGCCTCCAAAAAGAATAATTTCAAAGATATTCTTGGCGAAAAACAGAAAAAGGATAAAAAAGATAAGGCTGTAGATAAAGCCGCTGGGCAAGAACGCTACAATGCTAAAGCTGAAATTATAAAAGGCAAACCTGCTATTATTATCGTAGATAATGGCGGTCAAACAGCTAATTACAAATCTGTGGTTTTTGAATCAGAAAGTGAAGATGATACCAAAGCCTATTTCTCTACGCTAAAAAAACAGCTACAGGTACTCACTCGTAGCTGGCTAGAACAACCTGCTACTGACCAATATTTCAGTGCATCTACCGACCAAGATATCCTTACGATAAATATTAGCTCGGTGGAAGATAAAAAGAAAAAGAAGAAATTATGGCAGTTGGTTTTTACACTCAACTAAAAATAATTATTAGCGAAAAACTCAAATAAAAGGGAACTACATTAAAACTGTAGTTCCCTTTTTATTTGAAAAACTAGTCTTATCACGAAAAAGTCCTGATTTACAACACTTTAAACAAGATTCATTCTATATTATCTATTTTCAAAAACAATCCTATCGGAATTATAGTTTTTTGTTAAAACATATATACCTTCTCTTTATGACTCTCAATACTGTACTCTTCTGGATTTGGATGCTCTGTGGTTTTCCCATGGGAATTTACCGTAGTAAGTTCCGCAAAATTGTTTATCAAGACGATCATTGGAGTATCAATATCAAACCTTATTTCATTAAAGAATTACATGGCCTTTTGGGTAATCTGTATCCAGAAAATCAGGTTTATCTCAAGGCTCGAAATTTTTACAGAAGCTATCTAGTGATATATATCATTTTTTCGATTTTATACTTCTGTACAAAGTAATAACTCATCTTAGGCATTTATCAACGAAAAAGCCCGACACTACTAGCATCGAGCTTTCTGAATTATAATCCTTACTTTGTTTATTTTTAATATTTTATATCTTAAAACTATGATATTTCTACACAAAACACTGATAAAAGTCAGCTTTTAAAAATTTCTTACTAACGAGTACTATTTTGATGCAATATAGTAAAATAGTATGAAATAAAAATATCTATTAATAAAAAATCTACGCCCAAACACACTGCTCTTTAATGACTATGTTTTTTTGTTATTGACAGAAAAAACAAGTTGCTTGCAGAATTGCTTACAGATATGTCATCAGCAAAACAATTTTAAGTACAAATACTTAAAAAGTAAATATAACTAAAAAATCACAAATCTATAGGTTTTTCTTTAAAAACCTGAGTTTTTTAACAAATCGGGTCTGCGTTCTTTGGTACGAGCAATTGACTGCTCAAAACGCCAATCATTTATTTTTGCTTCATGCCCAGAGAGTAAAATCTCAGGGACTTTTACGTTCTCAAACTCGGCAGGACGAGTATACACAGGTGGAGCAAGCAGGTTGTCCTGAAAAGAGTCGGTCAAGGCCGAAGTCTCATCGTTTAGTACCCCTGGTACCAACCTTATAATGGCATCGGCACATACAGCCGCAGCCAGCTCACCTCCAGAAAGTACATAATCACCAATAGAAATTTCTTTGGTAATAAAGAGGTCTCTTACTCGCTGATCTACTCCTTTATAATGTCCACACAAAAATATCAAATTACCCTTGAGAGAAAGCGTATTTGCTATTTTTTGGTTAAAGGTTTCGCCATCGGGAGTCATATAAATAACTTCGTCGTAAGTTCTTTCACTTTGCAAATGGCGGATACATCTTGCAATTGGCTCGATACTCATAACCATACCAGCCCCCCCCCCAAAAGCATAATCATCAACCTGACGTTGTTTACTCAATGAATAATCTCGTAAATCATGCAAAACTACCTCAACATGCCCAGCCTCAGCACCTCTTTTGATAATAGAATGAGCAAAGAAGCTTTCCATTAATTTAGGAACAACCGAAATAATATCTATTCGCATTATCGTATATTCTTTAGTAAAATAGTAAAATAATAGCCCATTTCATCTACCTTTTCTGCTACCTCGTATTGATAATATGGTAAAATTATTCACTTAGGTACACATCTAATAATCCTTCAGGAAGGTCGACATTGAGTATTTTTGCTTCTTTGTCGGCATCTAGCACAATTTCGGGATTAATTGGAATCAGCACTTCTTTACCCTGATACTCCATTACCAGCAAATCTTGTGCCTGCATTGAATAGACAGTACGAACTAGCCCTAAAATACCTAATTTTTTGTCAATTATCTGAAAATCAATGATTTCATGGTAATAAAACTGGTCATCCTCCAATTCAGGGAGTACCTCTAATGGCAAAAATGCTTGTAAATTCACCATTGTTTCGGCTTGTTCGAAGGTATCACAATCTTCAAACTTAACGATTGCTCTATTACCCCTAAGCTGGTATGATTCCATAAAATATGGCACTAATTCGCCACGAACTTCTAAGAAAAGGCTATCCATATCTTCGTAATCCTCGGGAAAGTCAACGTCAAGCCACAAAATCACCTCACCCTTTACGCCATGTGTTTTGGTGATTTTACCTAATTCAAAACAATCTTCTTTAGTCATAATGATAAAGAGAACCACAGCAAGTTCTCGGGTTGAATTCTATAAATAAAAGATGGGGGTGGCATAAACAAAAAAATGATACAAATCTATAAAATATAACAGATTTGTACCATTTAATATGATAATGCCTTGTCAGAATTACTCTGCAGATTCAGCAGGAGCTTCAGTTGCTTCGTCAGCTACAGGAGCTTCTTCTTCAGTAGGAACTACATTTTTCTTTGCAATTGCTTCAGCACGAGCAGCACTGATTCTAGTTTCTTCAGCTAAACGAGCAGCTTTATCAGCTTCTTTTTTAGACAATAAAGAGTCAGCTTTACCAGAAATTTTAGAATCTTTAACGCTCTTCCACTCTTCGAACTTGCTATCAGCTACTTCTTGAGAGATTGCACCTTTATTAACACCTACTTGCAAGTGTTTTTTCAACAATACTCCTTTGTATGACAAAATCGCACGAGTAGTGTCAGTTGGCTGAGCACCATTCATTACCCATTGCAACGCTTTGTCATCATTCAAGTTGATTGTTGCAGGGTTTGTGTTTGGATTGTAAGTTCCGATTTTCTCGATGAAACGACCATCGCGAGGAGCTCTAGCATCTGCTACTACGATATCAAAAATCGCTAATTTTTTACGTCCACGACGTGCTAATCTAATTTTAACAGCCATTTTTCACTTACGTTTTAGTGAAGGAACCCGTCCTTCGGTTATGGTATTTGTAAATTGGAGTGCAAAGATAATCAATTTTACGCAGTTAACAATGCTAGTTTAATAAAAATATCAAAAAAGAATATTATCTCATCAAAAAAAGATTTTTCCTTTACTCTTTGTATATTCTACTCAGCAAAAAAGGCTATTTAGCATATACTAAATAGCCTTTTTTTATAAATAAGTCTATAAGCCGGATTCTGTCAGCTCATTAATTTGGGTAATTTTGTTCCGAAAAACGCCAAAACTTCCATCAATTTGCTGTCTTATCATTTATCTCGACGTACCGTCACCGATACGCTCTATCAACCTACCCGCTGACATCGGACGAGCAACCCTTTTTCAAAAACATTGCTGTTTTCTCTCGCCAGCCTATTTGGTCTTTCAACTCATGAGGTTTACCTCTGCCCCGTTTGTCACCAAACGAGCGGTAGGCTCTTACTCTACCTTTTCACCCTTACCCTTACAGGCGGTAATTTTCTGTGGTACTAGCTGTCACGGATTCGTCGCCAAATACGTGCCTTCCCGTTAGGAAGCATGATGCTCTAAGTTGTCCAGACTTTCCTCCCTTGTCAAAACAAAGGCGATAAGACGACCTATTTATGTCACAAAGATAGGCACATTTGTTGTGCCAAACTATAATCCGTCTACTTTTAAATTCAACTTCCCTTTGGCCATAATTACAGCAATAATAGAATTGGGAGTTAAATAAACCTTATCTGGATTGAGCTCGGTGATATTTCCGTTTAGGCTAATACCTTTCGAAACAGGCTTGTTGAGGTTGGCTTGAATTTGTTTTTTCATCTCGTCTACCTGTCCGCCAATCTGAAATGTAAGAGCCTCTTTCATACTTTTATTGAATTTTCCCTGAAAAATCCAATTGGCCGTTTTGAGCAACAAGCTTTTGGTTTCGAGGTCATAATCAAAGTTTTCAAGGTAAATTGACTTAGTAGCAGGGTCGTAAGTAGGAACACCCTTATAATAAATATTGCCATTGACACTTCCTTGTAGGCCTGCTTTGATCACCATTTTGTCCTGACTGCCATAAATATCAACACCCGTTACCGACACATTGTATTTGCCTTCTTTAAACGAAAACTTTTGACCAACCAAAGTATCGGCAGTTAACTTGGCAGCCTCACTGTGTGGAATTTCGGCAATAATACCTACCTGAAAATCGTCGGGTACTTGCTGAACTACCTTGAGGTCGGGTACTGTACTGACTGGCTGTATCGAAGGCTTATTGCCTGTAATTGTTTCGGTATAAGCTTTTATGGCAATCGTAGCCTTAACTTTGTTGTTGATGGTTGTCAATGGTGTCATTTGCAACTCGACAGGAGTTACTTTTAGCCAAGTTCTATATTTTTCAGAAAGCATGTAAGGCTGCATAGAGGTATTCCATGCTTGAACTACATACTTTTTGATTTCAACATTTTTCTTGACGGCATCATCTAGGGCTTTCAATAATACGCCTTGGCGCGAATTAAGGGCTTTTTCGACCAAGGTGGTTACTGGTATTTCGTAACCAGCCAAACGAACTACGGGTTTTTTTATCCAATCATAACCAATCGGAAAACTTTGGACATTAGCGTCCCAATTGGGTGAAATCGAGAACTTTGAACCAAATTTTACATTAAAATCAAATTGTAATTCTTGTGCAGGAATCTGCATTCCCAACACTTTATATCCTACTTTCACCCATACTTTGAGCGGTACAGTAAAGTTGAAAGTTTCGTTCTGAGCAGTCACAACAATATCTTCACGTTTCCATACTTTGCACATGAAATTATCGTAGTTATTATCGTCCATGCTGTTGTCTTCAAAAACCAAATCTTTGACATTGGTATTGATTTGGCGGGCCACATCAGCCATGGTTACCTCGAAAGGAATACTGATGGTTGACAAATACTTTTCCACTTGCTTGGAGTTTACGTTATATGACTCTTTGGGTGCGGTAGGATTAGTGGTAGTTCCTCCCGAGTTTTGCGAACTAGCACATCCTTGAAGAATCAAGGCCGTAGCGATAAATGCTACAAAAAACTGCTTCATGGGTTGTTTTTTCGTTAAATTGTTATTGGGGTATTGTTATTTTATTTTCACTTTGGTAGCCCCATAACCAAACTTTTCTTTCTGTGAATCTTCAAAATATTTGACATTTTTATACCCCGACAAACGTTTATGTAATTCGTTGCGGAGTACGCCATTACCTACGCCATGAATAAAAATGATTTCGTCCATTCCATTGGCAATTGCAGCTTCAAATTGACGCTCGAAGGTACTTAGTTGTAGCTCCAACATCTGGCGATTCGACATTGTAAAGTGGTCGTTGGTTAGCTCTTCTATATGCAAATCTACAACTTTGCTAGGTTTGCTTGGCAAAGGGAGTTTTTCGACGGCACTTTGCTTTTCAAACATCTTTTCTACAATTTTTTCTGGTTCAATTTTAACAGGCGTAGTTACATCTTCGCTATCCAATTGAAACAAATGTGCATCTTGATTGATTAAAGGTGCTTTTTGTTTGTTTTTAAAAAATGTATTAATTCTAAACTTCATAGCTTTTAGCAATGGCTGCTTGAGTTGCATAAATGCCAAACGAAAAAAGAATGCCTGAAATGTGAATGTTCCCCAATTTTCAAAATCTTGTACAAATACTTGTTGTACCTTGATATGTGTTTTAGCTTTCAACATGCCAGAGGCCAATCCTTTGTGATGTGGGTCTGTTCCTACTGATAGCATAAACGGCAAATCCCAATCAGTATTGTTGATAAGATACTGAGAAAGTTCTCGGTCGTTGACAGGCACAAAGGCCATATAAATACCCTTGTTGGCCAAAACATCGGCTGTGGGCGTTTGAAACCTATCGTACGAGGTTCGCTGAGGCTCAAAGGTTGTTGCTACAATAGGCTGCGGCTTAAAAACCTTTGATTCCAACTCATTGATTACTACTGCTTCCGAACGTTTAATGGGTATTCTAAAACCGTCTTCTATTTCTACTTCAACAATATTATTAGGTAATACTTTGGTAATAATCCCTTCTTCACGACCGTGAACAAGGCGTACTCTGTCGCCAATATTCATATTTAAAAATGTTTTGCTGTTGCTATTAAGCCTAAAGAAAGCTTAAAGATATGATAAATTTTCCTCAAAGTTAGAGACAATAACCACAAGGAACAATGATTTGACTTAGAAGTAAATAGGGTGAAAAATAAATCCCTGCTTGGGGTTATATTCTAAGGTTGGAGCAGGTATTTTGATTTGGTCTAATACAAAAAGTAGGGTATTCAGCACCTTAGAACGAGTTTTGATATGCGATAAATCAAGGTCTAAAGCCAAATAATATTGGCGATAAGGCACATATCCATTTTGTTTACTTTTTTCGGCATCGGCATTAATCATGTTGTCGATACCATACCCAACGGCAACATTGAGCCATTTAGGAAACTTGGGGTGTAACTGAATAAACTTTGCCAGATTGGCCGAAAACCAATAGGTTTGTCCATTATAATCTTTGACCCATTGCTGAGAAGCATCTTTGCCTAATAATTGAGGATTGAGGCGAGCCAATTTGGTAGGATGAAACGACCATTTGGGCTGAATACGGGTTTCGTGCCACAAATATTGCTGGCCTACAAATAAACTAGGCCCCAAGATATTGGCGGTCATATCGCCCCACGAAAACCCATATTCTGGTTGTGTGCCATCGAGTAGCTCAATAGTGGTCATAAATGCCAAACCTGATACACCTGCCCAAAGTGAGGCTTTTTCTTGTGATAAACCAGCCCAACGGAAAGCTTGGGTATTGGCTCGACAAAGGTGATAATTGGTATAAAAATGCCCGAATTTATCTAGTTGAAACCATTCGTTATTATCGTTAAAAAAACGAAATCCATCAGCTTTTTCGCTATACCAAGCACTGCTCAAGCCTGCAATCGTAACTCCATAAATCAGCGATTCGCCTATTATGAGTTTTTTTAATCTATTGGTATTAATCGTATCAGTTATGGTATTGCTAGACTGGGCATGTACCCCTCCACTACAACCATATAGGATCAGGAATAGGACTTTAACACAAAACTTTCTCATCGCATCACAAAGGTATTTGGATACAAAGTTGCAGGATGTTTTTGGAAAAAAAACCAGAGACATAAAAAAAGGGCGGAATACCGCCCTTTCTATCATAAATATATGCACAAGTGTTTGATTATGCTTAAATTCTACTCAAGATTTCGGCTCCGATAGCATCAGTACCTAAAATCTTATCTTTTGGAGTGTCTTTGGTAGCAATATCACCTGTACGGAAACCAGCTTTCAACACTTGGTCTACAGCACTGATAATGGCTTCAGATTCAGCTTTTAAGCCAAAAGAAATATCTAACAACAATGCTGCCGATAGTACAGAAGCCATAGGGTTGGCAATACCTTTGCCAGTAATGTCATGTGCCGAACCGTGAATTGGCTCATATACGCCTGTGCTATCTCCTACCGAGGCAGAAGCCAACATTCCCATTGAACCTGCAATTTGCGAAGCTTCGTCTGTTAAGATATCACCAAACAAGTTGGCTGTTACTACTACATCAAACTGTTTTGGGTCTTTAATCAACATCATAGCAGCAGAGTCTACAAACTGATGTGTAACTTCTACTTCTGGATATTCTAGGGCTACTTGCTGAACCACTTCACGCCACAAACGGCTTGTTTCCAAAACATTAGCTTTGTCTACTGACATAAGTTTTTTGCCACGTGTCATAGCTGCATCAAATGCTTTACGAGCAATTCTTTCTACTTCATAGCGGCTATATTCTGCAATATCATAAGCAGTAGCACCATCATTTTTACGGCCTTTTTCTCCAAAGTAGATATCGCCTGTTAATTCACGGAAGAAAAGAATATCAGCTCCTTTCAATATTTCGGGCTTGATACTTGACGCTTCTAACAACTCATCAAATAATTTGATGGGACGAAGGTTGGCATACAATCCTAATTCTTTACGCATTTTCAACAAACCTTGCTCTGGACGCACTTTAGCGTGAGGGTCGTTGTCGTACTTGGCGTGGCCTACTGCACCAAATAGTACAGCATCTGAAGCACGCATTTTTTCTAATGTCTCAGCAGGAAGTGGGTCGCCAGTAGCTTCGATGGCTACGTGTCCAATAAGAGCTTCGTCATAAGTAAACTCATGACCAAATTTCTCAGCAATTTTTTCTAATACTTTTTTACCAATAGCGGTAACTTCTTGTCCGATGCCATCACCGGGAACGACTAAGATATGCTTTTTTGCCATTTTATAGTTGTAGAGACCAATACACAAAGCCCCTGAGGCACAAAGTGCAAAGTCCCTTATTTGGATTTAACAATATTTCTAGTTTTAGCTAACCTAGCTATAAGTTTAGCTTCAGCTTGATAAAAGGGTTTACACCTACCAATTGAAGCTATTCAACCTTTTGTAGCTAGCAAAATAAATTCACTCGCTAATAGAAAAGGATTCATTGAAGAAACTAGAAGATAACCTAAACACTCCTGAAAGCCTTTTAATATTAAAATCCTGATACCAAGTTATATAACAAAGGCCTTAACCCTATTTACCTGATATTAGTTAAAACTTAACTGGTCAGATACTACTAATAGAACACTGACACAACAAGATGAAATAACAATCAAAGACCAACAAAAGCTTTTGAGCCTATCATTTCTAGCCTATAATATTCAACGCTTTCTGAGTTGCTTTTATCGCTGCTACCGTTTGGTCAGAATCCAAGCCTCTGGTTTTGAACTCTTTGCCATTATGCTCCCAAGTAATAATGGTTTCACAAAGGGCATCGGTTTTTCCTCCAGGAGGAATCCGTACGGCATAGTCATTGAGGGTAGGCAAACACGTTTCTAGCTGGCAATAAATCTTTTTCAAGGCATTCATAAAGGCATCGTATTGACCATCGCCTTGAGCACTTTCCTCAAAAAACTTTTCACCAATTTGTACTTGAACAGTAGCCGACGGTTTTAGGTTTTTTGAATGCGTAAGTACATAATTCAATACAACCACTTTCTCCTCAATCGAATTACTATCAAGTACGTCAGAAATGATATATGGTAAATCTTCGGGCGTTACCATTTCTTTTCTATCGCCTAGCTCAATAATTCGTTGGGTTACTTTCTTGAGGTCTTCATCGGCCAACTTGATACCTAAATCTTGCAAATTTTTCTCAATATTAGCTTTTCCAGAAGTTTTCCCAAGGGCATATTTCCGTTGTCGGCCAAAACGTTCGGGCATCAAATCGTTGAAGTACAAATTTTTCTTATTGTCTCCATCGGCATGAATACCAGCCGTTTGTGTAAATACATTTTCGCCTGTAATAGGCTTATTGACAGGAATCCTAAATCCAGAGAAAGTTTCGACTAGCCTACTAATAGAATACAAAGAATGTTCATTCACCGACGTTTTTACATCGGCGTTCATGAAATCGTTGATAACCGCAATAGCACTCGAAAGCGGAGCATTTCCTGCACGCTCGCCCATACCATTAACGGTTAAGTGAAGGCCATGAGCTCCAGCACGTACAGCTTCCATTACATTGGCGATACTGAGGTCGTAGTCGTTATGTGCATGGAAGTCGAAATGAGTATTGGGATAACGTTTTGTTAGTAAACTAATATAATCGTAGGTTTCACGAGGGGTTAATACCCCAAGCGTATCGGGCAACAACACTCTTTCGATAGGTTGCAGAACCAGAAAATCAAGGTATTGAAGCACATACTCCTGCGAATTTCGCATACCATTACTCCAATCCTCCAAATAGACATTGCATTTAATTCCTTTCGAGCCAGCCAGTTCAATCACTTGAGCTATTTCGGCAAAGTGTTGTTCTGGTGTTTTTTTCAGTTGATGAGTCAAATGATTCAGTGAACCTTTGGTGAGTAAGTTCATGACTGTAGCACCGGCTTCTAACATCCAATTGACAGATGTTTGGCCATCGACAAAGGTCAAGACCTCTACTTTATCCAAAAAGCCATTTTCTTTGGCCCATTCAGTTACTTTTTTTACTGCCTGAAATTCACCTTCAGAAACCCTAGCAGAAGCAATTTCGATTCGGTCTACTTTCACTTCTTGCAACAACAATTGAGCAATTGTTAATTTTTCAGAAGCGGAAAAAGATACACCACTGGTTTGTTCTCCGTCACGGAGTGTGGTGTCCATAATTTCTATATGTCTCATATTTTGTTGCTATATGCACTAGGCAATAAGCAGTAAACACAAGCACAAGAGCTTATTATTTATTACCTATTGCCTAAAGCAACTATTAATACAAACTCTTCTCGGCAAACTCTTTGATTTCCTCTTTCATTGATTGCAAATAATCAATGTCGTCAAAACCATTAAGCATATTGTGTTTTTTATAACCATTGATAGCAAAACTTTCGCTTTCGCCTGTAGCTACAATAGTGATAGTCTGAGCAGGAAGATTTACTTCTAATTCAGCCTTGGGGTCGGCTTCGATAGCTAAGAAAATTTTATCCAAAAATTCTGGGCTTACCTGTACTGGTAAAATACCGATATTCAAAGAGTTACCCTTGAAAATATCTGCAAAAAAGCTAGATATTACACAACGGAAACCGTAATCATAAATTGCCCAAGCTGCGTGTTCACGGCTTGACCCACTACCGAAGTTTTTGCCACCAACCAAGATTTTTCCTGAATAAGTTGGGTTATTCAATACGAAATCCTGCTTTGGCGAATCATCGTTGTTGTAACGCCAGTCACGGAAAAGATTATCGCCAAAACCCTCACGCTTAGTGGCTTTCAAAAAGCGAGCAGGGATAATTTGGTCTGTATCAACGTTTTCTATTGGAAGAGGCACCGCCGATGAGCGTAATACCTCGAATTTATCGTATGCCATATTGTTGGGGCTTTGGGCTTGCGAGCTTCGGCTGTAAGCTAGGTGCAGCCTATTTTGCTCGTAATACCTGTTAGCAAAATTGATTTATCAATTAATTATTGGCTCAAAAGAAAGAGCTTTGGTTATACCGAGCAAGTGTATCAATGCAACAAAATCAAGCATCGATTTGCTCAGTTGATTACCTTTATAACAAGGTTCTTGGGTCGGTAACTACGCCTGTTACAGCCGCTGCTGCAGCAACCAATGGCGATGCCAAAAGTGTACGAGAACCTGGCCCCTGACGACCTTCAAAGTTACGGTTTGAAGTACTTACAGCATATTTACCGGCTGGGATTTTGTCGTCGTTCATTGCCAAACATGCCGAGCAACCTGGCTGACGCAACAAAAATCCTGCTTCGGTCAAAATATCTAAGATACCTTCTTCCTTGATCTGAGCTTCAACGATATGTGACCCCGGTACCAACCAAGCGGTGATGTTATCAGCTTTTTTACGGCCTTTTACAATAGAAGCAAATGCACGGAAGTCTTCGATACGGCCATTGGTACAGCTACCCAAGAATACATAATCTACTTGCTTGCCAATGATAGATTCATTCTCGGCAAATCCCATGTAAGTCAAAGATTTTTTGTACGAAGCCTCACCATCTTTTACGTCTGTAGCAGCAGGAATATTTTTGGTAATACCTGTTCCTAAGCCTGGGTTTGTACCATACGTAATTTGGGGTTCAATATCGGCAGCATCAAAGGTCAACTCGTAGTCGAAGGTAGCACCTTCGTCTGTTTTCAAAGTTTTCCAGTAAGCCAAAGCTTTTTCCCAATCGTCGCCTTTTGGTGCTTTTTCACGGCCTTGCAAATAATTGAATGTAGTTTCGTCTGGAGCAATCATACCACCACGTGCACCCATTTCGATAGAAAGGTTACAAACAGTCATACGACCTTCCATAGTCATATTTTCAAATACCTCACCAGCATATTCTACAAAATAACCAGTTGCACCACTTGCTGTAATTTGTGAGATAATATATAAAGCTACGTCTTTAGGAGTAACACCTTTGCCCAATGCACCTTTTACGGTAATACGCATTTTTTTAGGCTTTGGCTGCATGATACATTGCGAAGAAAGTACCATTTCAACTTCAGAAGTACCGATACCAAAAGCAATAGCCCCAAATGCTCCGTGAGTAGAAGTATGTGAGTCACCACAAACGATAGTCATACCTGGCAAGGTAATACCATTTTCAGGGCCAACTACGTGTACAATACCATTTTTGGGATCGCCCAACCCCCAGTGTGAAATACCATATTTGGCCGAGTTGGTTTCTAATGCTTTCAATTGGTTGGCAGAAAGAGCATCCTCAACAGGCAAATGTTGGTTGATTGTTGGTGTGTTGTGATCGGCTGTAGCAAATGTTCTTTCAGGATACAATACACCAATACCTCTTGTTTCAAGACCCAAAAAAGCCACTGGGCTAGTTACTTCGTGAATAAAGTGACGGTCTATCAAAAATACATCTGGGCCATCTTCAATTTTGCGAACAACGTGTGAATCCCACACTTTGTCGAATAAGGTACTTACTGGATTACTCATAAATTTATTGATAATAAAATTGTAATTGACAAATTTTCTATGCCTTCATGCCACTGATGCCATATAGGCTTTGGTACAATGACTGAATCACGCAACAAATTACCACAAAATAATCCAATTAAGCATAACGCCAAGAGGTCAAACAATAGCGATTTTAGACCAAGCCAATATACTAGGCTTAAAACTGTATTAACATCATTAGACTTTTTTGGATTTATTTAAGCTACAAATACCCAATATGGAAGAAATAGTATAGCAAGTGTAGACAAAAAACTATCCAAACCTTAGCATATAAGCTTGTAGGAAAGGGAGTTATTGATGAGAATAGGCCATTTATTTTTATAACTGGCGAATTGATTCGCCAGTTATAGCAAAATACTCATTGATAAAATATTACTAAATGATATATTATTTGTTATCATACTAATACCCGCCAAAGTATTTACGCATAACCCATTCGGCGGTGAATAATGCCAAAACCAAGAAGAATATCCAACGCATATTAATCATTTCTTTGAGGTCTTCGGTGGCTTCTATCTTTTCGGGAACTTTATGGTTGAGTATTGTCTGTTCTAAAGATGCTAATTGATTGGGCTGAACAAACTTCCCTCCTGTATTTTTAGACAACTGTCGTAGTATGTCAAAATCAGCAGTGGTATGAATCAACTCGATTTGTTGGTCTTTGATAATAAACTCGCCTGTGCTCAGTTCATTTTTACCCAAAATCGTAGCACTGGCTTTGTATTGATATACACCCGCAGGCAAAGCACTGATTTCAAATTTACTATTTTCGGATGAAGTTGAATACGTATAGGTACGAGTTCCCCCTTTCTCATCTTTGAGTTCAAGTTTAACAGGAATGTTATACAATTTCTCATAAATGGCATTATACATTTCTGTTTCAAATACCACTTTGTCGCCCAACAAGAACGCATTATTGATTGGATATACTCGTAGTTTGCGTTTATCATCTTTGGTAGAAAGGTATTGTATCACCTTCAAGAAAATATCATCTACGACTTCGTGTTTTTCGGTCAGGTCAAACTCTTCTAAACGCCACGACCAAATCCCTTCTCCTGCAAATATGGCCGATTTTTTTATGCCTGTATTTAATACTAACAAAGGTTTTTGTGTCAATAAATTCCCTACTTTTTGGTAAAGCAATACTTCTGAATTAGGCAATAGCTTGAATTCGCCAAAAGGTACCGAAATTTGTGGCATCTGCTTGATAAGCTCTAATTTGTCTGTTTCAAAATTCAATACTTTGAAATTACTATTGAAATAACTTGTTACCTTATCGGTTTGACCAGCCTGCGACGAAATTCGCACTGCTTGGTTTAGTTGATTCAAGTAAGATGTTCCTGATTGATTCCCTAAAACAAACAAACAAGGTATTCCTTTGTCTAACAATGGTTTATAGGCTGACGAATAGGCATTAAAGTAGTCGGGTAACTGATGTAAGATAGCTACATCATACGATTTTGAGGTTAGATCGGGGGCTGAGTTTTCGGTCAGAATTTTTACGTCTATCTCAAAGTTATCGTTATTGTCCAAAATACTCTTCAAAGCCTTGATGTCGGGGTGTGGTGCCAATGCCAAAATCAATACCTTTTCTTTTCCATCTATTACCTCTATATAAGCCTCTTGGCGGTTGTTTTTGCTGCTATATTCACCCGACAATATATCTACTTCTATGGTTAAATGTTGTACTCCTTTCTGATTAGCAACGGCATTGAACGATAAGGTTTTTAAATCATCGTTTTGCGAAAAACTAATTGTTTGTTTTTCTAGTACTTTGGCACCTTGCTTCAAATATACATTAGCCGATTTGCCATTAAATCCATACGATGCAATATCTGCCTGAATAGGAAATTTATTGCCTAAATAGGCTATTTTATTGGCATATACAGCTTTTACACTAAGGTCTTTTTTAGGAATGGTATCGCCCAAGCCAATAGTATGAACAGCAAAAGTAAATTTTTCGTTACTGGGATTGATGCCTTCATTAACAATACCATCCGACAGCAATACTACATCTACCAAATTATTGCCTTCTTGGGCATTTTTGATACCCGCTATCAACGACGAAAGATTGGTAGCTTTTTTATTGAATTGAACCGAACTTGCTGTTGTAGGGGCTTCGCTGTCGAACGAAGCAAAACTCACATCATAATCTTGTTGAGTTAGGCTTTCTTTTAGCTCATCTAATTGTTTTAGCGAAGCTTCGAGTATTTTTTTTCCTACAACACTCATCGACTGCGAGTTGTCAATGGCAATTACAACCGTTTTTTTCTGAATACTTTGCGTAACTTGACGAATCAGAAAATTCAATAGTAGAAAGCACAGAATAGTTGATGCAACAAAGCGAAATGAAGCCATAAGCCAGTTGGCTTGCTTACTCCACGAGCTTGAGGCTTGTTGGTACAAAGAAAAAGCATATAAACCGCCAACCAATATACAGAGCGGAACCAACCAAGGAGAAGATTGAAATAAAAAGTCGAATTTCATAATAAGTAGCTGTAGGCAAAAAGCTTTAAGCAATAGGCTTAAATCAACCTGTATTTACAGTATTAACAAAGTATAATACAAAATAGCAATCATTGTGCTAAAAATGACAATTATGCTGATTTTATTATATAATTAGTGTAAAAATTGGTAATTACGGGTGTAGGCTTCTTAGCATATACCAATAAAAAAGCAATAGACAGCAGTTCTAAATCCGAAAACCGTCTATTGCTTTATATGATTTTATGGTAAAACTAGGTCAACATACCACCATCAACCTGAATCACTTGCCCTGTAATATAACGAGACATATCAGAAGCTAAGAAGATACAAGCGTCGGCTACTTCTTCTGGCTGACCACCACGCTTTAACGGAATTGATTTTTTCCATTCTTCTGTAGCAGCTTCGTTGAGTTCACCAGTCATTTCTGTTTCGATAAAACCCGGTGCAATAGCATTTGAACGGATATTTCTTGAGCCCAGTTCTAAAGCTACCGATTTTGTAAAACCAATGATTCCCGCTTTTGAAGCAGCATAGTTGGCTTGTCCAGCATTTCCACGCAAACCTACTACTGAGGTAAGGTTGATAATAGAGCCCGACTTGGCTTTCATCATCGACTTGATTGCGGCTTTCGTTAAATTAAATACCGATTTCAAGTTTACCTGAATCACAGAATCCCACTGTTCTTCAGACATACGCATCAACAGTCCGTCTTTGGTAATACCAGCATTGTTGATAAGCGTATCGATTGCCCCAAAATCAGCAAGCACCTGATTAACAAGCTCTTCTGCTTGTTTAAAATCAGAAGCATCCGAACGATACCCTTTGGCTTTTATACCAAAAGCTTCTAATTCGGCTTCTAAAGCTTGTCCTTTTTCTACGGAAGACAAATATGTAAATGCGACATTGGCACCTTGCTGAGCAAAACGGATGGCGATTGCTCTACCGATTCCTCTTGATGCACCTGTAACTAATGCTACTTTGTTTTGTAGTAAACCCATTGTTTTTGAATTAATTAATTAAATCGAAGCTTATTGGTCTAATCAAATGATTTCTTTGAAAGCTTCAATCTTTCCAAAGCCCAAAAATAGCAGAACCAAATAAGACCACAAAATTAATTGTAAAGATAAGCATTCTATCTGTCGTATAGTGTCTTTCAAAAATGCTATTCAACTTTATTGCTTTTTTATCGCAAATACACTATTTTTGAAAAACTTGCATGCCGCCCTTCATTATTATTATTGCTTAATTTTCTCTCTATCGTAAATAAATCCGCTCGATAAAAATTTATTTACTATACAAGTGGTTTGTATAGTAACGCTTGCTATTCAAAGCTGTAGCTTAATAAAAGTGACGCATTTACTTAAATTTTCTATATTTTTTTGTTATAATACCTTGCTTTACTATATGAAAAGTACATTTCTATTAACGTATTTATTGTCAATAACTCATATTTTCTATGCCAAAAGCCTAGAAAAAAGAGGGGTATTTACCTTATTGGCTGCTCATACCAAGGGTATTTCAACCTTGGTTTATCACAAAACTTTGTCAGCTATAGACCCTGGCAAAAATGCTGATGCTCAAACCTGTTTTAATAACAAATCGGGTGTACCATTAGTAAAATCTACCGACTTGGAAGGAAAAAATATTTTGGCTTTTCCACTCGATAAGCTCAGAAGTAATGTTCGCTATGGCTTTATTGAAAATTATAAACAAGGCTTTGCCAGAATCAAGAAAGACCAAGTATGGGGCTTTTTGAACCTATGTGGCGAAGAAGTTATTCCTAGCCAATACGAACAAGCTGAGGCTTTTAATAATGGAAAAGCTTTGGTAAAAAAACATGATTGGTTTTTTGTAGATGCTTTGGGCAATGAAAGTGATATTTTTCAAGATGTAAAAGATGCCAAAGCTTTAGCCAATGGTATTAGTTGGATAAAACTCAATTCAGGAAAATGTGCCTTAATTAACAATAGTTTTGACAAAACTAATCAGTATATCTCTCCTCTTTACGATGACATTACGCCAATTAGCTCATCGGTATTTGCGGTAAAAATGAACAATAAATGGGGGCTTTGGAAAATTGAAGATAAAAGCCCCGTTGTGCCTAATTTTGATTTAATTGCTCCTACGGGAGTAAATGGCCTTATCAAAATCAAAACAGGCGATAAAATTGGACTAGCCAATACCAATGGCGACATTATTTGGCCTCCACAATATGGTATCTTGACCGATGCCGATGCCAATGGATTTGTGAAGGGTATTGACGATAATACTCAACAGCTTATCAATACCAAAACACTCAAAATCAGTAAAGTTTTTAAAAATATCAGTGATTTTGATACCCGTGGATTGGCAATTGTACAGAGTAACAACAACCTTTTTGGTATTATCAACAAAGATTTTACAGTTTTGATAGAACCCCAATATACATCGCTAGGCAGTATTGGCGAATTTGATTTGCTACCTGCCAGTAAGGAAATCGTAGGCAAAGGTGTTAAATTTGGATTTATCAACCTTGCAGGACAAGATGTTATTCCGTTTAATTATGAAGCTGTAGGCAAAATCAATAAAAAAGGAATGCTGGTTGTCAAAGAAATTGTAAGCTGTAACCTCGATGCCAAAGGAAGCAAAATAGGTACTTGTAAGGCCGACAAAGTAATTGATGTAAACGGCGGAACAGTGGTATTACCAATTACCAAATACCCTGATGCTGGTAAAATCAATTATACGGTTACAGACTCAACGGTACAAAACTGTATTGTTGTAAAGGCGTATCGCAGTAACGAAAAAGTTAGAGCTTTCAAATATATTTTGGTTCGGGAAGATGACTTCAAGGTAATTACGCCAGAACCATTTGAACAAGTACAAACAACAGCTCAGTTTTTGTTTGTCAAACTTGATGGCTTGTGGGGAACGTTAGATTTTTCAGGAAAATATTTGGCCAAATGTCAGTTCAAAAATGTAGCAGCCAGCACCGAAGGCTTTTATTTGGTACAGCATGAAAATAGTAAATTTGGGTATGTCGATACCAAAGGTAAAATCCAGATACCCCCCGAATATACCTTTTTAGATAGTTTCAATAATGGCTTAGCGATTGCCTCTAAAGGGAATAATCAAATAGGCCTTATCAATAAGTTCAATGCCAAAGTAGCCCCTTGTATATTTACGTCGGTAGTGCTGGACTCTAGCTATAATTATGATTTGTTAGATACCAACCAAAATAGGTTTAAACTAAACAAATCAGGAGATTGCCTTACCAACTGTGCCAAATTTGATGAAGTAAGAAGTAAAGTCAATAAAGATAATTAAATTGCAGAGTACTACGTTTTTTCTTGAATAACTCCAAACGTAGTACTTCTCCTTGAGCTATTATACCTATCCATTTTCATTTACAACCATGAGACTTGTATTAGTTTTAGTTACTTTCATTCTTGTACAATTTTGTGCAATTTGTCAAAATAAAACTCGAATTCTACTTGTTGGCAATAGTATTCTGTGTGCCAACAATCTTCCAACCGAACTTCAAACGATGCTACAAGAGCATGGTTATGCCACCGAAATATACGCATTTAATACCGACGGTTACACGTTGGTCAGTAAGCTAAAACAAGCTTTGACTAACAAATCCCCCGATACTATATACCCCAACTCGCAGTATTTCAAACAAATAAGTCTTCAGACACTACAATCAAGTGTCTGGAATATAATTATTTTACAGGAAACTGTCAACAAACTGCTTATTCCCGAAATGAAAAACAGGTTGTTTGCAAGCATTCAGCAATTACAACATCTTGTACAACCCAATGGTACTCGTACCTATCTGATTAGTCCATACTTACATCATAAATACCCTAATAGATACTGTACCACAATTATTACAGACTCCACCAATTTTATTCAAAAAGAGTTTTGTTCAGAAAGTATGTTTTCGAGTTATCAAGAACAAACTTTACTTGATGGAGAGTTTGCTCGCCTAAAACAACAAGCTTTGGTCGAAAAAATCCCCTTAGAAGATATATATCACAAAGCCCGTAATCTCGACAGTCCTTTGGTATTACTTTCCGATGCTACACATCCTAACAAAATGGGTTCTTATTTAATAGCAGGACAAATTTTTAAAGCATTAACAGGAAAAACGCCAACCATACAGAATACCTATTTTGGCAATAATTTCACCAATATCAAGCTACTCAATCATTTGCTAGAGTAATGCCAATAGCCATAAATGCAATAGACAGATTCTCGGAAATCTGTCTATTGTCGTTTTCAAGAAAACACTGTTGATATGCAAAACTAGACAGTTTCTTAATACAATACTAACACATAAATCAAACCGTTAAGCTATGAAAAAAACAATTATTGCTTTCTTATTATTAACAACCTCATTCACAATGATTGGCGAAGTTAGTCGTCGTGGTTGTTCTGGTTCAAAAAGCTGTTCTGTTTGTAAAAATTGTAAATACTGTAAGCATTGTGCCAAAAATGGGGGTACATGTGGCGTTTGCAAGTAAAAACTAAGTTTTCTAAGGCTAGCTCTTCCCTATGTATTTTCGCAATGTTAGGGGTTATAAATACTGTTTGGCATCGTGTTGATACATAACAACAAAAAGGCTACCCTTTCGGGCAGCCTTTTTATGATATATTCTACCAAAGATTATTCCTCAGTGATTGCGGTTGTAGATGTTCTTGACAAAGTCAGAGCATCGCCTTCTCCCGAATAATCAGCTAAGATAACATCACCTTCTGCCAAATCTCCTTTTAAGATTTCTTCTGCTACAGGGTCTTCCAAATAGCGTTGAATAGCTCTATTGAGTGGTCTTGCACCATATTGTTGGTCATAACCTTTTTCGGCCAAGAAATCTTTCGCTTTCTCAGTTAATTCTACCTGATACCCCAATGCCGAGATTCTATTGAATAGTTTCTTCAACATCAAATCAATAATTTGGTGAATATGTTCACGTTCAAGCGAGTTGAACACGATTACATCATCCAAACGGTTGAGGAATTCTGGAGAAAATGCTTTTCTCAAAGCATTCTGGATAGTACTTTTCATTGCATCGTCGACATTGTCGGCTTTAGCTTTTGTTGAGAAACCAATTCCAGTTCCAAAATCTTTTAAGTCACGAACCCCGATATTTGAAGTCATGATAATGATGGTATTTCTAAAGTCTACTCTACGACCCAAACCATCAGTCAAGATACCATCGTCGAGTACCTGCAACAACAAGTTGAATACATCAGGGTGAGCTTTTTCAATTTCATCCAACAATACCACTGCATACGGCTTGCGACGGATTTTTTCGGTTAATTGTCCCCCTTCTTCATAACCAACATAACCTGGAGGTGCTCCAATCAAGCGAGATACACTAAATTTCTCCATGTACTCACTCATGTCTATTCTTACTAGAGCGTCGTCTTTATCAAATAAATAATGAGCTAATACTTTGGCCAATTCTGTTTTACCAACCCCTGTTGGGCCTAGGAAAATAAATGAACCAATTGGTTTTTTAGGGTCTTTCAAGCCTACTCTTGTACGTTGAATAGCCTTCACGAGCTTGATAATGGCTTGGTCTTGACCAATCACTTTACCTTTAAGCTCTTCGTTCATATTCAACAGCTTCTGACCTTCAGTAGCTGCTACACGGCTTACAGGAATACCTGTCATCTGAGCAATTACCTCCGCTACGCTTTCTTCAGACACAGTATAACGACGACGTTTGGTATCTTCTTCCCAATCACGTTTTGCACGGTCGAGTTGCTCTAATAAACGTTTTTCACGGTCTCTTAGCTGAGCAGCCTCTTCGTATTTTTGTGATTTTACTACCGCATTTTTTTCTTTCTTGATATTCTCAATAGCTGCTTCCAAAGCGACGATATCGTCGGGAACAGTAATATTAGAAATATGTACACGAGCCCCCACTTCGTCCAACACGTCGATAGCTTTATCTGGCAAGAAACGGTCAGAGATATAACGTTCTGACAATTTCACGGCTTGCTCGATAGCCTCATCGGTATAAGTTACGTGGTGATGATCTTCGTATTTATCTTTAATATTGTTCAAGATTTCGATTGTTTCCTCCACTGTAGTGGCATCTACCATAACCGTTTGGAAACGACGAGCCAAAGCACCGTCTTTTTCGATATATTGACGATATTCATCAAGCGTAGTAGCTCCGATAACTTGGATATCGCCACGAGCCAACGCAGGCTTGAACATATTTGAGGCATCCAATGAACCTGATGCACCACCAGCACCAACGATTGTGTGTAATTCGTCGATAAATAGGATTACATCTGGTGATTTTTCTAATTCATTCATTACCGCCTTCATTCTTTCCTCAAACTGGCCTCGGTATTTTGTACCAGCCACCAATGAAGCCAAATCTAGGGTAACTACTCTTTTCCCAAAAAGTACACGAGATACTTTTTTCTGAACAATACGTAACGCCAAACCTTCGGCAATTGCAGTTTTACCAACACCCGGCTCACCAATCAAGATAGGGTTGTTTTTCTTGCGACGAGAAAGGATTTGAGCAACACGTTCGATTTCTTTTTCACGACCAACAATTGGGTCTAGTTTTCCTGCCTCAGCAATTTTAGTAAGATCACGACCAAAATTATCTAATACTGGTGTTTTAGATTTCTCGGCACCTTTATTAGCTGTTGCACCACTACCCATGCCAGTTCCACCCGCAAAAGATCTTGCGTCATCATCGTTGTCGTCAGTATCAGACGGCCCCGACTTAATATTAGGGTTAGATTGATATTCGACCATATCCTTTATCAGTTCATAATTGATTTGGAACTTCTCTAAAATTTGTCTAGCCAAATTATCCTCATCTCTAAGAATTGCCATGAGCAAATGTTCTGTTCCAACGAGATTTGTTTTAAAAATGCGTGCTTCTAAGTATGTTACTCTAAGCACTTTTTCTGCCTGACGAGATAATGGAATATCTTGCTTGTTCTTGATGGTGTAATTAGAGCGAGCTACACCTTGGGTAGCTTGTTCAATCGTAACACGTAGGTCGTCGAGAACCACTCCACATTTTTTGATAAGTTCGAGTGCAATTCCTTCGCCTTCACGAATCATACCTAAAACGAGGTGTTCCGTGCCTATGTAATCATGACCCAGCCTGATTGCTTCCTCACGGGCAAGCGAGATGACTTCCTTAACTCTGTTTGAAAATTTTGCCTCCATGCGAAAGAGTTTTTTCTGGTTAATAGTTTAAAAGCGTACACTAATTAAAACCTTCAAACTACGATAATAACACTTAATCTACCAACTTTGTTCATTTCGTGATAGAATGCTCAAGTACCTTTACTGCCTGATTTCCTTGACAAAACAACAAGTCTATTATAGAAAGGTTAGGCTCAAATTCATTGCCAAAATTTTGGCGGTACGCAATTGGCTGATAAATATTATTGAGTGCGTAGTCCCTTTTGGGATGTATTTGCCCTCGGTAATCGTTTTGAGCTACTTTTTGGTATTCTTCTGTAAAAATAATCTTTTTTTCTACTTTTAAAAGTTTCAGACAAATTGTCAGTAACTCTAAATTAAAATCGAACAAAAAGTCAGTCTTTTTTTCAAAAACGGTTGCAAAAAAATCAGCATAATATTCAAAAAATGGTGATTTCCCGTACGCCGAATAAATAGCACCCCAATGCCGACGCAACCATTCTTGGCGATATTCTATCTTTAAATCTCGAATTAATACCTTCGAATTACCATTCTGTACTGGTATCGATAGTATATCTATTTTATTTGAAGCAAGAATTTTACAACGATTTCGGTAACTTTGCTTTTCGTAATACTCATGTGCCTCTATTGTGATTGTATCGTGTTGTAGGATACAAGCAAAGTATTCGAGACTGGGGAGGTAATGTAAATCAATAATCATTTATCTAAAATAATGTATTAGGGGTATAAATTCAAATTTTCAGCCATTTTTTACGCTTTTTTTGACTTTTTCAACCCTATTTTTGTAAAAATTCCAAATTTGTTTTGGAATATGCTATGTATATATCCTAAATATTTGGTGACTAAAATCTCTTGTGTTAAAATGATGTACGGAGTTTCTTGAGGACAGGTCTTTTCATCTTTAACATTTTTCACATAATCCAATTACTATGCTTTTTTTTCGTTTCTTGTCGTATTTACCTTTCGGTATTCTTTATGCTCTTGCTGATTTTCTTTATTTGATTACATTTTATGTAATTGGCTATCGAAAGAAAGTAGTAGTTATGAACCTAAAAAATGCTTTCCCTGAAAAAAACGACACTGAAATTGCCCAATTAACCAAAGGGTTTTATCGTAACCTTTGTGATACTATCGTTGAAACCCTAAAATTACTTACTATTTCGGGAAAAGAATTAGAGAATATGGTAGAAGTACGTGGAATGGAACAACTTTTGTCTTATCATGAACAAAATGAGGTTATCTTGATTTTGTCAAATCACCTCAACTGCTGGGAGATTATCCCACCTCGTACTATCCAAAGTGGTATTCCTTGCGATGTCATTTACAAACCTCTTTCTAACAAGTTTTTTGATAAACTCATGTTTACAATTCGCTCAAGGTTTGGGATTCAGCCTATTCCGATGAAACAAACACTACGGGAAGTGATTAAGAAAAAAGGACAATCCAGAATTTTGGGGATTATCTCAGACCAAGCCGCCGAAACCCCAGAGGTGGCTCATTGGACAACCTTTCTCAATCAAGAAACGGATTTTTTTACGGGAACTGAAAAAATGGCCAGAAGCTTCAATTACCCCGTTGTTTATGGCGAATTGATTAGAAAAAAAAGAGGTTCATACATTTTAAATTACTCTACTTTAATAGAACGGCCTTATAGCAATATTGCACAAGGCGAAATCACGGAGGCGTATGTAAAAGCACTGGAAAGGTCCATAAAAGAAAACCCCTCCGATTGGTTATGGTCGCACAGACGCTTCAAGCATAAAAGAGTGTAGTTTTAGGGCGAGTATTTTACTGAATCCTCGCCCTAGATATATTATTCGTTCCCTTCTACTTTGAGGGTATCTTTTACTACAACGCTAGAGTCTTTTACGATTGAGGCTACCATATTTTGTGGTATGCTACTTTTACTTTGTGGATTTAAGAATTTGATACGCTCTACAGCACTTGCTATAGCCTTGCAATCGGCATGGGGCTTTTTCTGAATGCTACAAACACGCACATATTCTTGGTAATAAATCAGTGACAACTCTTTGTCGTTCAAGCGTCTATCTTGGATTTCGGCCATTTTCAATAGGGCCTTTGGTCGCTGAAAAGTATCATAAATCGCTTTAAACTCTTTGAAAGCAGACTGAGTTTGTCCCCATTTGTCAAACATTTCGGCCTGAGCTATTCTATAATCAGGAATACGCTCGGAAGTACCCAAATGGATGGCTTCTCGCAAGTTTGCAAAACCATGGTGTTCTATCATTTCATTATTCATTTTGAGTTGAGCATACCCCAACCCCGCTCTCACAAATTCGACATCTTCTCCTTTATCGAGCAAACGTTGAAAAGTCTTTACTGCTTGCGGAATACTATCTAAATAATAATAGGCTGTTCCGAGCAGGCGTTGAAATAAAACGGTAGAATCCCCTTGGGCAAGCGTAAATGTTAAATCGTGGCGAACTCTATCAAAATTCCCAATTCTATAATTGAACCTTGCACGAAGCTGACGCATACGGATAGAGTTACTATCCAGAGCGATTCCTTTCTTGATAAATGGATCGGCTTGTTCTTCTTTGGCATCGTTGAGGTACAAATTGGCAACATCGGCAATACCATCAATATCCAAAGAGTCTATTTTCAGGGCTTTTAACAAATACTTTATGCCCTCCTCTTCTTTTCGTTGACGTACCAGTACTTTGGCTATTTCTTTGTAATAATAAGGGTTAGTTGAGTCTAAGGTATTGAGGTGTTTGTAATACAACAAAGCATTGCTCCAGTTTCCTTCTTTTTCTGACAAATAGGCTAATTGCAAATTTACGTCTAAGGCACTGGCATTAATTTTATGAGCCAGCTTGTAGAACTTTTTGGCTTGTGGAATATGACCAAGCTTGGCATGACAATGGGCCAATTTAGTAAGATGTTCTGTATTGCTGGTATCCAGATCGACACTCAGTATATCTATGGCCTTGGCATACAAGCCCTGCGACAGATATTCTTGCCACGTGGTAGATACAGTCTGTGATAAGGCTGCATAGTTTGCTATCATGAGTATGATAACCCCAAAACGCTGTACTATTTTTTTCATAGTCGTTTAATTTTAGTCATAAAAAAAGGTAAGTATCTGTATGAAAGATTACTTACCCAATATTAAAACTAATTTTTTAATTATAAAACTAAATATTTAGTTTTATAATTATTTAGCCAAAAGTGCTTCAACCAAATGTACTACTTCTATTGCTTCTTTTACATCGTGTACTCGCAAAATATTCGCTCCTTTTAGCAAAGAAACCGTATTAAGAGCGGTAGTTCCATTAAGTGCTTCGGAGGCTGGGATATTCAATTTTCGCCAAATCATAGACTTACGAGACACCCCTACCAACATTGGTAAGTTCATCACAGCAAAATCTTCGATATGATTAAGTAACTTATAGTTTTGTTCGATATTTTTGGCAAACCCAAAACCCAAATCAAGGATAATATCACGCTGATTCAAAGCCCTGAGCTGAGCTACTTTTTGCTGTAAGTCGTCGAGAATATCTAATACCAAATTATCGTATTGGGTCATTTGCGTCATGGTTTCGATGGTTCCCCTCATGTGCATCAATACATAAGGTACATTACCAAAGCTGGCTACGGTTTTGTACATTTGGGTATCGAGCAAGCCCCCCGAAACATCATTAATCATAACAGCACCAGCCTCGACACAAGCTTTGGCCACCGAAGCCCGAAAGGTATCTATAGAAATTAACGCCTCAGGAAACCGAGCCAAAATCTGTTCGACTGCAGGCACAACTCGCCTCATTTCTTCGTCTTGGCTTACTGGCGATGCCCCAGGGCGTGTTGAATGCCCTCCCAAATCTAAAAAGGTAGCACCTGCCAATAACATTTTTTCGGTTTGGGTCAAAATTTCATCAGTAGTATAAAAGCGGCTTCTTTCAAAAAAGGAATCAGGTGTGATATTCATAATACCCATAATACGGGGCTGGACTAAATCGACAAGTGTTCCTCTGCAATTAATTATCTGCGTCATACCAAAATCAGGATTGTTATAAACCACAAAGATAGTACGAAGTAGGTATTTTAGCCTTACTGGGTTTGTTAAAATAAATGCCTAGCAGCAGTAGTTTCTCTGAGAAACAGCATGGCATCGAAGTAGGTGTCAAAACTGGCTTCTTCGGTATAACTATCTTGATTTTCTGGCCGATAGCCAATAAACCGAAATGATTTTTTCTTATTTTTCAATAAACCCGCCCCTGCGTCAATCCAAAAAATACTTGATTTTTGTTGGGCAAAATAAGCTTCCCAAGAGGTTGATATAGGATTATTTAAGCGATAAGGCCGAAATTGATTGGTATGGGTATCTACAAAATCTGTTGTAGCACTATAAGTTCCTTTTACGGTGGTTGTGCCTATTGCATAATACGACTTCCCTATTTTTTTTCGTAAAAAATACCCCATCCCTCCAGGGTTGGCATCACCTTGCAAATACTCCGATGCTTTGTAGGCCACATGGCCATTATGAGCCATAATAGCCATTTTTGCATTGGGTTGCTGGTTTAATACAGCCAATACCATATCGGCCATCATGGCATCTCTTGACAAAGCTTCTTGCTTTTTCCCTGCCTGATACAATACATAAAACCCATGTTTACAATTAAGTAAAGCATTTTTCAAAGCCAAAGGATATTCATGCTTTGTATTCATAATACTGTCAATCTTGACAGTAAGAGTATACCCTTCTGAAGCATTCAGAATAATATCGGCCATATTCAGTACGGCTGTAGTATCATTTTGCTTTTCCCACGCAGTATCTTGCCTGAGGGTACATTGCTCTAGCTGGTTGGCATAGGTTTTTAACGTACCTATTTTCTCACAAAATTCCTTTACGATTTTACCTGAACCTCCTATATAATTCCAGTCCATACCCATCAATGTTATGGGCTTGTTATGAGTTTGGTTATACTGCCGCATCCATAGCAACAAGGCTTCTATTTCTTGGGTTTGCCAAATCGAAGTTAGGTGCTGTTTCATGGCTTGTTTAATATCCTCATTAGAATTGATGATTTGATTGAGCCAATAACCTCCACCATAAGCACTTTCCAGACAAATGATATTAAAGCCTTTTTGGAGGAAAAGCTCTTGAATAATAGCTACCCGAATATCATTAAATTCTTTGGTACCATGTGTGCCCTCGCCTAACCCTACTACCCGTTTTGCTCCTATTGGGGTTAGTAGTGTCTTGATGGCTATCCCTTGCTGTGTAGCAATAGACTTCGCTGATAGTTGACCTAAAGCCAACTTTGGCATAAACAAAATCAGGAATAAAACCCTTGGAAATCTCATATTAATTTTGAATTTAAACGTTATAAAATCGTCTTTTTGCCCTTATTTATGGTATTTTCGAGCAATCCAAAATTGATAATGAAATAATAGTAAATTAAAAAAAATCGATAAACTAGGGCTGGCTATCGACAAACATGGTTTTGGAGAAGTCAATATAAATTTATGAGCCAGCTTAACCAATCGTATCAAATATGGCGTATCCTCTTAAATGTATTGTTATCGACGATGAACTGCCCGCCCAACAAGTAATGCAGCATTTTATCGAGAAAATTCCATTTTTACAACTAGATATAGTATTGTCTAATGCTTTGGAAGGACTAGAATATATCCGCCAACATGAAGTGGATATTGTATTTACTGACATCAAAATGCCCGAAATTTCGGGTATTCAAATGCTAAAATCGCTTCACAAACGCCCTTATGTGATTATCACTTCGGCTTATCAGGAATATGCTATTGAAGGCTTTGACCTAGACGTAGGCGACTTTCTGGTAAAGCCTATTGCTTTTGATAGGTTTTTGAAAGCGATTAATAAAATAACTCTTTTACATAATTCGGCTAGCAGTATACCCACAATATTGGAAGAATCTCAAGGAGAGGAAGATACCAAGTTTTACGTAAAAGAAAATGGTAAAATTACCCGAATAGACTTTGACAATATTTTGTATATAGAAGGACTTGGCGATTATATCAAGATTGTACCATTCGTAGGTAAAACTATCGTAACGCATATTACTATGAAAAAGGTAGAAAGCCTTTTACCTTCACAGCTATTCTTCAGAATTCATAAATCATATATTGTACAAATAGACGCTGTAAAATCTATTGAGGGGAATGTCATTGAACTAGAAAATGATACAAAACTTCAGATAGGACTACAATTTCGAGAAAGAGTATTACAAAGAATCAAACCCATTAATTAGTATGTATCGCCATCGCTCTATCCACTTGACTTATCCTCCAGCTTTAAGCGTGTTTTTACATATTTTGTTTTGGGCAATTATCTTTTTTCTTAGGTTTATCGTACTGCAAGAAAGCCTCACTTCTGGCAGGATATTGCCTACGGGGTTTTCTAATTTTTGCATCAATATTCTGGCTTTTTACGGTATTGCCTACAAGGGAATTCCTCTTCTATTTCAAAAGAAATATCTGCCCTTATTGGCATTGTGCATAGTTTACTATGCCTTGGTTACGCTCATTAATTATTATAGTATTGGGGCATATTTGAAATTGGGGCAAATTAATGTCCATAGCGAAACCTACTACGCTAGTACTAATTTCTTTCAAAATGGACTCAAAAATGCTTTTCTGGGAAATCATCCTTCATTTTATTACCTTTTTGATACTTTTTTTGAACTACTTTTTCCGCTGGTTATCAAATTCGGAAAGTCATATTACGAGTCCTCTATCAAAATAATCACTTTAGAAAGAGATAACTCTTTATTGGAATTAAATAAGCTCAAAAATCAGCTAAATCCCCATTTCTTTTTTAACAATCTCAATAGTATTTATAGCCTTGTATTACAAAACGATGCTAGGGCTTTGGAGGCTATCTTAAAATTATCACATTTAATGCGACGAACACTCTATGAGTCGTCTTTTGATCTGATACTATTATCAAACGAACTAGAGCATATTACGGATTATCTTGACCTTGCTAAAATACGCTATGGGAATAGGGTTTTAATTGGTTTTGATACCGAAAATATAGGAGAAAAAGACACAATTCCTTCGATGTTGTTATTGAACTTAGTAGAAAATGCCTTCAAGCATGGCGTTGAAAACGTAATTGCCAAAACAAAAGCGTGGGTACAAATTAGCGTTTCGGTAGAAAAATCAATGTTGTATGTGGAGATACGCAACAATAAATTACCCCAACAACCAAAGAGAGCTGCTAGTGGAATAGGATTACAAAATACTCAAAAGCGACTTGAGCTATTGTATCCTAATAGACACAATCTGGCTATTGTGTCAGAAAATGAGCTTTTTTCTGTTCAGCTTACTTTACAACTATAATAGCAAAAATTACACCTTTAATCGATATACACGCAAAGGGTTATTACGCCTATCATAAGAAGATACCAAATGCTTCATTCTTACTAAATGCTATTGCTGAGCTGTCTCAAAGTTTAAATTTCGGTCAAAAAGCAATACTTTTGCAGAATATATCCAACAACCTACCTGGACATTTTAGTATACTGTCCTTATTTTATTATGCTAATGACAAAAACAGAAATCGAATATCGTCAAGTAATATCTGTGTGTAAAGAGCTTTTCCAGAAAAAAAATAAAGATTATGGTACTTCTTGGCGTATTTTACGTTTGCCAAGTTTAACCGACCAAATTTTCATTAAGGCACAACGTATTCGGTCTATCCAAGAGAAAGGGGTACAGAAGGTAAACGACGGTATTGAAGGTGAATTTATTGGTATTATCAATTACTGTATCATTGCGATGATTCAGAATGCCCTTACCGATTCTACTCAAATGGAATTTTCGGAAACAGAGTTAAGCGAGCTTTACGACCAACAAGTAGCCAAAACACTTGGACTTTTGATGAACAAAAATCATGATTATGGCGAAGCTTGGCGTGATATGCGTGTAAGTTCGATGACCGATTTGATTTTGATGAAAATCTTTAGAACGAAACAAATCGAAGATAATCAAGGACAAACCCTTGTTTCGGAAGGTGTAGAAGCCAACTATCAAGATATGCTTAATTATGCCGTTTTTTGTCTTATCCAAATGGGTTGGGGACAACAACAACAGCAACAACAATAATACAGCTCATAAAAATTGCTTTAACAGTTCATTAACAGAATTGTGGCATGGTCTTGGTTATTTTTGTAAATTCATGGCAATACTATAGCTATTGTCAATAATCAATCCCTAGCTCTTATTTTTGAACCCCATTCTATCATGAAATTTATTGCTCATTTTTCTCGGATTTTCGTTGGTATCATTTTTATTTTCTCAGGACTAATCAAACTCAACGACCCAGTAGGAACAGAAATCAAATTAGAAGAATATTTTGATGTTTTTGCTACAGACTTTCCTTGGATGGCGGGATTTTGGCATTTCTGGGTTCCTTTGGCCTTGTATGTTTCGATTTTTCTATGTGCCTTAGAATTGGTGCTTGGGGTGTGCTTATTGGTACAATATAAACTCAAGACAGCCTCTTGGGTATTGCTAGCCACAGTAATTTTCTTTGGTTTTCTTACCTTTTATTCGGCATATTTCAATAAAGTAACCGACTGCGGTTGTTTTGGAGAAACCATCAAACTAAAACCTTGGACATCGTTTATCAAGGATATGGTCTTACTGTTCTTTATTTTAATTATTTTGTGGCAACGCCATATTTTTGCCGATAAAAAAACAGGCTCTGTTGTAGCTATTTCTAGTGTATTTTGCTTATTACTTGGCATTTATGCAGTTCGCTATTTGCCTGTACAAGATGGCTTGCCTTATGCTATTGGCGAAAATATTGCCGAAAACATGAAGCCTAGCGAAACACCTAAGTTTAAGTATATTATGGAGAAAAATGGCAAAGAGCAAGAATTTAACGAATATCCAACCGATACCACATGGAAATTCAAACAAATGATTCAGCTCAATGAAGACGAGGCCAAAGCTCGTATTACCGACTATAATTTGTATCGTAATGGTGACTCGATTGACTATAAAGCTGAAAGTTTTGTAGGAAAAAAATTAATGATTGTTAGTCCTTTTGTACAAAAAGCCCATACTGAACATTTTGATAAAATCAGAAGTTTAATCCAAAGTTTGAAGGGGTCTGACGTTACCGTTTGGCTTGTAACAGGCTCGGCCGACAGCGATGTTCAAAAGTTTGTTTCCGAACAAAAATTAGCTATCCCTGTATTAAGTGCCGACGTTAAGGTATTAAAAACCATTGCTAGAGCTAACCCTGTTATTTGGTTGCTAAAAGATGGTACAGTAAAAGGAAAATGGTCGCATAACGCAACGCCATCTAAAGAAGAAGTCTTGGAAAAGTTACAATAAAATCCCTTTAGCAGCCTAGTCATAACTAGTATACTAGCATGTTTGGGGTAGGCAGAAATAGATACATGAAAAATATATTTTTAGTTGGAATGCCCTCTTCTGGTAAAAGCACCTTGGGTCGTCAGCTGGCAAAAGCTATTGGCTACCAATTTGTAGATATGGATGAGCTTATAGAACGCCACGAAAACCAATCTATTCCAGAGATTTTTAAATGGAAGGGCGAGAATTATTTCCGTGAAGTAGAAAGTATGATTCTCAAAAAATTCCTCCCCAACCAAAAAGTCGTGATTGCTACTGGTGGTGGAGTTCCCTGTTTTTTTGATAACATGGACTTTATCAAGGCTCAGGGTATTAGTATATTCTTGAATGTACAGCCCGAGGATTTGGCCAAACGCATCAAGATGTCCGATGCCAACAATAGGCCTCTCATCAATAAGCAATCGAATAATATGGCATTGCTAGATGATATCCGAAAACGCTACGAAGCACGCCTACCAGATTATATGCGTGCCGACTTAAAAGTTGATGGTAGTATTGATGTAGAGCAACTATTGTGGCTTTTGGATGAAATGAAAATGTAATTTATTTTCAACAAAAACATGAGTGATCACTCATACATAACTCATGTTTTTGTTGAAAAATAACCTCTAGAAATAAACACCAAAAGTAGCTAAGCCTTTTACCCAAGAGTTGTTGATAGTAGCTGTAGCAAACTTAGCTGAATCGTCCAATACATAAGGGTTATAAGCCTGTTTGGTTTGGCTGTACATTCCTGTCAAATCTATATAGAAAGTATTGGTTTTGATACCCACACCAGCAGAATACACCATCTGAGAGCGATTAATCGACTCATTATCAAATGTAGTTGCATAAGGATCGCCATAATAAGCAATACCTGCACGTGCCGCAAAAATGCCTTCACGAAACTCGCCTCCGAGCTTAAAATTTACTACATTTTTATATTGTCTTTTGATATTATCAGTATAATAAGCCAAATCGCCACTCAAGGCCGCATCATTGCTTGATGTACTCAATTTCATACTACGATAGCCCACATATTCGACATCGGCCGATAAAAAGCCTTTTTTACCAAAAAATACCGCTACCCCGCCATTGGCTTTGAAGGGCGTTCTTAACTGATAGTTGACATCATAAGGAGCTATTGATAACCGTGGCACATTGGTAATATAACTCGTACCATTGGCTTGTGCAATACCATAACCCAAAGCCAACAACCGATTGGCAATTGTATTATTACCATCCAACACATTCGACGATAACTCGATACCTCCCGACTTACTTGCATCAACATCCACTTTGAGTGACGACGAACTCGACTCATCTATATTATACCATGTTGGTGTTGTAATAGATGCTCCAAAACGAACCATATTGTTGTGTTTATAAATACCCCCAAATGTCAAGTTTAAACCACTGGCACTTGTCGTTAAGTTTTTAGTAAAATCAAACGAGCGAATAGCCTCATAATTAATAATACTTTCTGAGTAATTAGTACGAGTTTCGTATCTAAAACTTGGTATACCCAACGAAAACCCTAAATACAATTTTTCATTGGCTGTTCCTCCATATCCTATTGTCCATTGGCTCACACGTCCTGTAGATTCAAAATCATATTTTTGGTCAACCGACTTACCTGCTTCTGCTCCAGCAAATGGGTTACCTTGAGGATTAATCAAAAACGACCAATAATACATATCACTTGCATACAAAAAATTAGGAGCATCAAAATTTAGTCCATCTTTCAAGTCGTTGAAGGTTACTCCATTGTTATTAATATCTCTATTGGTAACATCGGCAAAGTAATCCATCATCGAGCTTTGGGTATTACGAGCAGCAAAACTAACTTTATTGTAGAGCGTGTTTTGACGGTTATAAGAAATAGACCAATTGCCTCGCCAGCTATTTTTGTATTCGGGATCAGTTCCTGCAAATACTACCGCAATATTGGCAATATTAAAATTGTCGGTACTGGTGTTGGTTTTCTTGGTATCGATGTACGAAGTACCATTACTAATACTCTGAAATGCAGGTGTAAAGCTAAACTCGGAACGAGTATAAAATCCTAAGCCCGCCGGGTTGCCAGAAGTAGAACTTACGTCTGCACCCAGTGCTGAATGGCTTCCTCCCATAGCCTGAAAACGTGCCGAACCACTTGGCACTGTTTGCGAGAATAGTCTTGATAAAGCATCATAATTGTTATCTTGGGCAAAACTTCCTCCTGCACAAAGCATCAGGTAGGCAAAGGCAATACGATTAATATATTTCATAGCTTATGCAAAAATTTTAATTTTCATTACAATAAGATTTTTCATAGGACACTTAGTATAAACTTTTCCCCCACTCAATTCTTATTCAAAAGACGAATAAAGCTAAAGATGTTTGTTTTTGGAAATTTAATATCTAATTAACGAGAAAAAGCCTTACAAAGTACATCTTTGCAAGGCCATCATTTGTTAATCTCATGTTAATATTATCTTGGACCACGAGAACGACCACCGCCGCCTCCACCGCCGCCACTACTACTTCCGCTGCTGCTATTGCCTCCGCTTGAAGAGTTACTCCAAGATGAAGTAGAATTGGTAGAACGATTATTGTTGCTATTGCCCGACGACCAGTCCCAAGAGCTATTACGGCCATTTGAGTAACTATTACCTCTTGTGCCAGTACTGTTTGTACCTGTGCTATAAGAGTTGCCACTTCTAGCTGGGCGAGAATAGTAATCGTTATTATTAGTAATATCCGAGCCTACTCTATTACCTCTTGTACCACCTGAGCCTCTTGAGTTATTAAAATCGCTATTATATGCCGAATTTGAATATGCCTGACGGCTACGAGGCCTGTTTACAACATTGTTGTCAGCACCTGTAACACCACTACCGTAATTGTTGTTGACAAAATAGGTATTTCCAAAACCATACCCGTAACCATAACGATACGACCAAGGGTCATAAAAACCGTACGGACTGTAGCCCCATGAATTATAACCATACATCCATCTGCTACTCGACCAGCCCCAAGGGTCATAACTGTAAGCATAGAATGGGTCATAATAACCAAAAGACGAATACCCAAATGGACTCCAACGGCTAAATCCTAATCCAAAGGAAATAGACGGGTTGGCATACCAATTGTTCATTCCATAGTTATATGAATTATAAGGGTTATAATTTTGGCTGTAATAGTTTTGCGAAGTATTTTGGTATACTTGACGAGAGTTTATCCAATTTTGTGAATAATACTCATCTGTTCCTTCATTGTTTGACGACTGGCTGTTTCTATACTCAGGATTTTTATAAGCATACTCATTGTAGCGTTCTTCGCCATAAACACGCTCGCCTAAAGTAGCAGGGCGAACATCACTTGCAGAAGCATAGAGGTCATCATACACTTCTTTCTGAGAAGATACTTTGCCCACCTGATTCGAGGTGCTACATCCCCAAACTGCACTCATCAGCACTGTGGCCGATAAAAGTTTAATAGAATGTTGGAGGTTCATAATCATTTGAATTTTTGGTTGTAGGAGCTTTGCCAGTAGGTTATATTTTTTCAATAATGGTGATTGTGGCAGAAAATAACCAACTTAGCCTAAAAAACATATAACAAACTTACTACAAAAACTTATCTTTGCAAGATATTTAACACTTCATTAACAAAATTAAATCTTTGAATGTTCCAATTACCCAAAATATTGATATTGAGACATATAACTACTTTTATTAGAGCATTCATACAATAAGACTACTTTATAAACGTTTCCCCCTATTACTTTTGTATATTTTTAGTTGATTTTGGCCATATTCTAACATAATTCTAATATTGATGATTGTTTTAGCAAAAGTCCACTATTAACAATTAACCAATAATTCACAAAAACAAATGAGCAAAGGCTTACCAAAACGTAGCGAAAATTATTCTGAGTGGTACAATGAACTTGTGAAGCGTGCCGATTTAGCCGAAAATTCTGCCGTAAGAGGTTGTATGGTAATCAAACCTTATGGTTATTCTATCTGGGAAAAAATGCAAAGAGCTTTGGATGATATGTTCAAAGAAACTGGTCATTCTAATGCTTATTTCCCGCTTTTTGTGCCAAAAAGTTTATTTGAAGCCGAAGAAAAAAATGCCGAGGGTTTTGCCAAAGAATGTGCCGTAGTAACACACTACCGCCTCAAAAACGACCCCGATAATAAAGGTAAATTAATTGTTGACCCTAATGCTCGCCTCGAGGAGGAATTGGTGGTTCGCCCTACTAGTGAGGCTATTATTTGGAGTACCTACAAAAACTGGATTCAGTCGCACCGTGACCTTCCTTTACTAATCAACCAATGGGCCAATGTGGTGCGTTGGGAAATGCGTACACGCCTTTTCTTGCGTACTGCCGAGTTCCTTTGGCAAGAAGGCCACACCGCACACGCTACCAAAGATGAAGCTATTGCCGAAACTGAACAAATGCTGGAGGTGTACGCTACTTTTGCCGAACAGTTTATGGCTGTGCCTGTGGTACGTGGTAAAAAAACAGCTAACGAACGTTTTGCAGGTGCCGACGACACCTATTGTATCGAGGCTATGATGCAAGATGGTAAAGCTCTACAAGCTGGTACATCGCACTTCCTTGGACAAAACTTTGCCAAAGCTTTTGACGTAAAATTCTCAAATAAAGAAAACCAGCAAGAATATGTTTGGGGTACTTCGTGGGGAGTTTCTACTCGCTTGATGGGTGCTTTGATCATGGCTCACTCTGATGATGAAGGGTTGGTATTACCTCCAAAGTTAGCTCCTATTCAGGTTGTAATTGTACCTATTTTCAAAGGAGCGGAGCAACTAGCGGCTATTGCTGAAGTAATTGACCCTATTGTAAAATCTTTGAAAAAAGTTGGTGTGTCTGTCAAATTTGACACTTCCGACAAGCAATCCCCTGGTTTTAAATTTGCTGAATACGAACTAAAAGGGGTGCCTGTTCGCTTGGCGATTGGAGCAAGAGATTTGGCCAATGGAACGGTAGAAGTTGCCCGAAGAGATACCAAAGTAAAAAACACTTATGCTATTGATGGTATCGTGGAGGTTATTCAAAACTTACTCGACGAAATCCAGGAGAATATCTATAACCGTGCTCTTGAATTTAAAACTAAAAATACACTTCAGGTTGATAGCTGGGATGACTTTGTAAAAACTTTGGACGAAACACCGGGTTTTATTGCGGCTCACTGGGATGGTACGCCTGAAACAGAAGAGAAAATCAAGGAATTGACCAAAGCTACAATTCGTTGTATTCCTTTGGATGCCGTGGAGGAAGAGGGAAAATGTATTTATACAGGTAATCCGTCGAGCCGTCGTGTTATTTTTGCGAGAGCTTACTAAGATTATTGTCCATAAAATATGAGTTATCCCAAATTTAGTGAATGAGTGTTTATTTTTGAAGATGCTTTGCGGCTAAAGATGTGTTACTCTGGCATTTAATATGCAAAAGGCGTTCGAAATTAATTTTCCGAACGCCTTTTCATGAATAACCCCTATTTTTCTATCATTTGAGCAATTGATAAGCCTCTTCAATGTTGACGACCTTATAAATCTCAACAAACACAAATAGGGCGTTTTTAATATTACCTAAAACTCGGGATAACTCATGTTTATTTGAACACCAATACTACTTTTACTTTACAGCAAGTACTCCTGTTCGATATATTTTCTCTAAGATTTCTTCTCTAAAACTTCTGCCAATTGGCAACGACCTACTATTGACTATCAAATCGTTGGCCTCGATAGACGTTACTTTATGAATCGCTACAATAAAGGATTTATGAATACGAGCAAAAGCATCTTGTGGCAAAATTTCGCATATACCATTCATAGTTTGATACGTCACATACGACTCAGTAGCGGTATGTACACGGATATAATCTTTCAAACTTTCTATAAACAAAATATCTGCAAAATAGACTTTTACAATTCGCTTATCTACCTTGATAAACATAGCTTCGGGCTTTTCGATAGGCTGTGCAGCCTTAAAAGTATTGGCTTCTGAAACAAGGTCTATTTCTTCATTTTTTTGCAAAACTTTATTGACAGCCTTCACAAATCGCTGAAAAGGAATAGGCTTTACCAAATAGTCAACAACGTCTAGCTCAAAACTCTCTACAGCGTAATCTCGATAAGCCGTCGTAATTACCACTTTGGGCGGATTATGAAGGCTTTTGAGTAACTCTAGCCCATCTAAAGTAGGCATTTCTATATCTAGAAATAGTAAGTCGATACCTCCTTTTTGCAAAAGATTAAAAGCTTGAATCCCATTTTCGCAACGACCCACCAATTCTAAGCCGTCAACCCGTTGAATAAATGTTTCCAAAACATCTAATGCCAAAGGTTCATCATCAACTATTAGCGTTTTTAACTTCATATTTTCATTAGTTTTGGTATATTATTGGGTAAACTGCTTACCACTATTGCCTTATTTTGATTTACTAACACCTACCTCAAAAGGAAGCTCTAGGCTAATCACATATTCTTTGGCTGTTGGTTGAATCGCCAAATGGTACTGTTTTCCATAAAGCAAGTCTAAGCGTCGTTTTACATTTTTCAGACCTAATCCTTTGTGTTTTTTTCTAGGGTTTTGGTTTTCAAAACGAGGGTTCACTACCTCAAACAACAACTTTTGGGCTTGTACTTGCAACACAATCTTCAGGTGTATTTCTCCTGTTTCGTGCGATGTACCATGCTTAAAAGCATTTTCAATAAAGGGTAATAGCAATAATGGTGGAATTTTTTTCTGCTCTACTTCACCCAAAACCTGAAAATCAAGATGCAAACGTTTGCCAAAACGTAGACTTTCCAAATCTAAATAATTCTTGATATGCTCTACCTCTTTTCGCAAAGTAGTTTCCTGACTATCAGACTCATATAGCATATAGCTCATTAAGTCTGAAAGTTTTACTACTACTTCAGGAGCAAGGTCCGACTTTTTGAGCGTCAAAGAATATAAGTTGTTGAGTGTATTAAAAAAGAAGTGTGGCTGAATCTGCGACTTCAAAAACTCCAATTCATTTTTGAGATTTTGTTTTTCTAAATCCTTAATTTTTTCCTGGTTTCCAATCCAATCTTTAGTCAATTTGATACCTGTTGTCATCCCAAAAATAGATACCATGTCGAACATACGCTTAACAGTAGGCTTGGGGTCGAAAAGCACATCGGAACGATACCCAACAGGGCAATAATTGATATAAATAAGGTGATTAATGAGGGTCTGGATAAATGCTACAGCCAAAAAAGTAGCAGCTGTCAGCAACAATACGTACTGGATATACCGCCCTTTGAGGAGAAAATTAGGAATAAAATAGTAAATATTGCAGTATACAAGCCCCAAATAAAAAGGGAATTTAACAGCAAATTCAAAGAAAGCTTCTGAGTAATCGTCTTTTAAAAACCCTAAATACAGCGTATTATAAATACAAATGACAGTCCAAAACAAGGTATGATATACCCCCCGACGTGCAAGGAGTTTTTTCAACGGAATATCATTGAAAATAAGTGCTCGATTAGGATTGAGTGAAGCAGTAGTTTCCAAAGTAATTGATTGATAAAGTTTTTTACGAAAAAGAGTGAGTGCGTTTTTATTAATAACCAAATTTAGTAGGAATAAATCGTATATAATATGCCACAGACTTAATTTTAACCGCTTTTTCGACAAACAACTAAGTCCTATAGCTATTTGCTTAGTCATTATTATTTGTCATTGGTCGAGTACTTAAACGTCCTTAGCGAATAAATTTTAGGGCTATAGAATAAGTATGTTTTTTTGCACTAAGTTTTTTGGTTACACTTCATTTAACAAATCCAGTTGACAGCTAAGTGCTTTTATGGCATATTAAGAGGGACTTTGATATTTTAGCAATCATGTCAACTTTTGGTTAAAAGATTAAAATTAATTTGGTTAGGGGGTTAGGGACTTAGCATTGCTTTGTCCCTAATTTATTATAAAAGCTTCACTAGGCTTGTTGAATGGCATTTCCCTTCATAATTATTTAAAACCGCCTATCCAAAACCTTCTATAATTTATGAGTGTTAATGCCTAGCTTTGCACTCATTTACGCACTACAAACCTCTCATTTACAAGTACATCACAAACTTCTCTTTTTATGATAAAATTATTACCTGTATTTCTTTTTACACTGTTCAGTTTTTTAAGCTATGGTCAAGATACATTTTCACCACAGCAGCCTCGTAAAGATATTCCTGCCAAAGCAATAAAACAAAATCTCAAAATAGATGGTAAACTTGATGAAAGCGAATGGGCAAAAGCACAGGCTATTCTGCTCGACTTTGAGGTAGAACCTCTTCAGGGTGAAAAAGCCAAGCACCCTACCCATGTCAAAATACTATATAATCAGTCTTTTTTGTACATCGCAGGAATTTGTTACGATTCGCTTGGAAAAAACTTCTTACGTGCTCCTGATTTTAAAAGAGATTTTGAGCTAAGAAGTCATGATGCTTTTGGCGTAACCATCGACGGCTTCAACGACAAACGCAATGCCATGGCTATGGTTACTAATCCTTATGGTACACAACGAGACTTATTGGCCTTTGACGACCGCCTTTATGACCTTGATTGGGATGGGCTGTGGCGTGTCAGAACTGCCCGTTCTGATTCGGGATGGGTGGCCGAAATAGCTATACCTTGGCAAACCCTTCGCTATCCCAAAACCAGTGATGCTCAATCGTGGGGTATCAATTTTTTTAGAAATCGACGCTATACCAATGCCACTTACGCTTGGTCGCCGTATCCTCGGTCGTTTAGTGTAGTACGGATGGATTATGCAGGCACATTGAGCAACCTACAAGCACCTCCGCCTTCGGCTACTAACATTCGATTTATTCCTTATACTTTATTTTCTTATGATAATTATAATGGTAGCGAATACGAAAATCCAGGAAAACAAACCAAGCTAAAACTAGGAGGCGAAATAAAATGGGCTATCAATCCCAATACGGTTTTGGACTTGACCTTCAATACCGATTTTGCTCAGGCCGATGCCGACCGACAAGTAAATAATGTTACACGGTTTTCGGTGTTTTTTCCAGAAAGACGACAATTTTTTTTAGAAAACGCCTCGCTTTTTGGAGCTGGATTATCGCCTATCGAGGAGCTAGCTGGTGGTGCTATGCGTATTCAACCATTTTTTAGCAGACGCATTGGGCTAGATAATAACGCCCAGCCTGTGGCTATTGATGCAGGTGCTAGAATGGTGTATCGGTCACTAAAACGAAATATTGGAGCTATTGCTATTCGTCAAAGAGCTACCGACGATTTGAGTGCTACCAATTTCTTTGTAGGTCGTTATTCTGAAAACATTGGCTCGCAAAATCGTATTGGTACTTTGATCACTGTCAAAAATACCGAGGCTTACAATAATATTACAGGCTCGGTAGATGGATTTTTCCGCTTGTCGAATGTCCTGTCACTCAATTCGATGGCCATGTTTTCACAAAACTCCAACGAATCATCGGCTGGCTTTGCGGGGTACAACCAGTTTTTGTACAAAAACAACCATCTTGTAGCATGGTATACCCAGTCGATTGTTACTGACAAATATAACCCCGAAATGGGCTTTGTGTCACGCAACAATGTTATTGCGAATGCACCTGGTTTTTATTTGACCAACAGAGGCAAATGGCGACCTACATGGGTTAGGAGTTTTGAGCCTGGGCTTTTTACCGAGTTTTATCATAGTGCCACAACAGGGCAACTGGTCGAGCGTCAACTCAACTTTAATCCTGTATGGATTAACCTTCAAAGTGGTGGATTTGGCGGTATTTTTTACGCTAATTACTATCAACGATTAGAAGAAGTGTTTGCCCCTTTAGGTATAGAAATTACGCCACGAGAATATCGTTACAACCGTGTTGCTATTATTTTGGGAAGCGATGCCTCCAAAAAGGTATCTTATTTCTTCAATCATGAAATGGGAGGCTATTATAATGGTCGATTGGATTATACTCAAGCTTCTATCAAAATTGCCCCTACCCCTCATGCTTCTTTCAATATTGGTTTTGAGAATAATGGTTTTGAAGAAGTAGGTGACAAAAAAGAGTCTAAAAGTGTACAACTTTATAGCATAGAAAGCCGCTTGGCCTTAAATCCTCGTGTACAACTAATTGGTTTTTATCAGAAAAATACCCAAAGCGACCGAGACACTTGGAATATCCGTTTTTCGTGGGAATACCGCCCTTTGTCTTATATTTATCTGGTTTTCAATCAACGAGGCTTTATAGGCACAGACCTTAGTCGCCAACGAGAACAGCATATTATCAGCAAGATTTCGTATCTTAAACAGTTCTGATTTTGGGGCTGCATAACAGCTCCAAAACTTTTTCAGGCTGTAGATGTTATATCTAAATTATGGAAGACTCAAGAGATTTCTTACTGGCTATTCGCCCTAATTTGCCTCAGGTATTACCTACTGAAAGTGTATTGGAACAATTTCAGAATACAACCCTTCGGCCGATTCTCAAATTACAAAACGACCTTTTAGTAGCTATTTTCAGACAATATATTGTAGTTCGGAAAGGACAATTCTATGCTTTATCCGAAAAAGAGCAGATACAATATATAGAACAGGTTGTGAAAAAAGACATGAAATTTAAACATTATTTGGAAGGTATTATTTCGGCCTATTTTACGCTCGATGAATACCAAATATTTCTTAGCCATGAAGAAGAACTAACTAAAAGGCTCATTAATATGCTGATTCAACGGCTACAATCTCAACTTCTTTTGTTGACCAAATAAATACCCATCATCACAATAAACCCTCCAGCAATTTGTTCGGCTCGGAGGGTTTCGTTTAATAATACAAACGAAATAAAGGCCGTAAGTACAGGTTGCAACAACAAAGTTGGCGAAACCACCGAGGCTGGGATATGCCCCAATGCGTAGTTGATAGACAACCAGCCCAATAAATGACAAATAATACCCATTCCTACAAAAGCCCACCATGTTTGTGTATCAAACTCAATGAGTTCGAGCCCTTGTACTTTACAAATACTCCACGATAGCACAAGGCAGGGAATCAATGACCATGCCATAAAGTTGACCGTGTCGATTGTACCTCGTACTTTTTGAGTCACAAGCATATAACCTGCATAAAAAACTGCCGCCGTTATAGCCATTAAATGCCCTACGCCAACACTTTGATTTTGTAACAAGTCTTTGCCCGCCACAATAAAAACACCCAACATAGATACCGCCAAGCCTATCCAATAACGGCGAGAAAGGGTCTGCTTGAAAAAGAAAAGTGCTCCTAGCCCTACAAAAACAGAAGCATTATTGGCCAAAAGTGTAGAAACACCCGCCGAAGTACGAACTATCGATAAATTCCAGAAAGACATATCTAAAACAAACAGCAGCCCGCCCAAGGCTATCCATGCCAACGTCTTATTGCTAGGTACTTTAACACCTTTGTAAAGCCAAATAGGTACAAGGCCAATAAAACAAAAAAAGTACCGATAAAAACCAGAAGTTAGTGCAGGTGCGTGAGCCATTTTTACAAAAATTGCCGACCACGCTATACAGAATACGCCCAAAAGAAGGCAGAGATATGCTTTAGTTTGTTGTTTCAAGATTTGTGAATGATTAAAAAGAGGATTTTCAAGAACAGATTTGTGACCCAAACTCAAAATTAAGTAAATTGCCGAAATTGTAAGTTAAGATTTTCCAATCATTTCGTAAACTTAGTTGTATCAACAAACTTAATATGACCACTTTTCGCCCATTAGAACTCCGTAGCGATACCTTTACCAAGCCAACACCTGCTATGCTCGATGCTATGTTTCATGCAGAAGTTGGCGACGATGTCTTTGAAGAAGATTTTACCGTCAAGCAATTAGAACAAAAAGCCGCACAGTTATTTGGTTATGAGTCGGCCTTATTTTGCACTTCAGGAACAATGACCAACCAAATAGCCATCAATGTGCATGTAAACCAAGGCGATGAAGTTATTTGCGATGCTCTTTCGCACATTTATTTATACGAAGGTGGTGGTATAGCTGCCAACTCGTCGGCTTCGGTAAATTTACTTCACGGCAATCGTGGCCGAATCACAGCCGAACAAATTGCCGATGCTATACAACCCGATAACCTCCACCACCCTATGTCGAGGCTGGTATCTTTAGAAAATACCGTGAATAAAGGCGGCGGTGCGTATTACGATATTACTGAAATCGCTAAAATAAAAGCCCTTTGTCAAAAACATAATATGGCATTGCACCTTGACGGGGCTAGACTATTCAATGCTTTGGTTGAAACCAACGAAACGCCTTTGCAATACGGAGAACTTTTTGACTCTATTTCGATATGTTTGTCGAAAGGGTTGGGTATTCCTGTAGGTTCGGTTTTGTTAGGAACAAAAGATTTCATCGCAAAAGCTCGTCGAGTACGCAAGCGTTGGGGCGGTGGCTGGCGACAAGCTGGGTATTTGGCTGCGGCAGGAATTTACGCCCTCGATAATCATGTTGCCCGACTCAAAGAAGACCATGCCAAAGCACGTACTATCGGCACGCTTATTGCGAGTCGCCCTGAGGTAATTGAAGTACTTCCTGTAGATACCAATATTGTGATATTCACGCTCAACAATGCTATTCTTTCAGGAGAATATGTACAAAAACTAGCTAATATTGGAATCAAAGCAGCTACCTTTGGCAAGCATCAAGTACGATTTGTGACACATTTAGATTTTACCGAAAATGACTTAGATGAATTTTCACAAAGAATTGGGCTTTTATAATACATCCGTTTTTACCATAACTGCATATTAAACGTTAACTCCAATTTTAGATAAACACTTTTATACAGCAATAAGCTGTTATTCAGACTTATACATTTTTTTAGTCGTAAAAAGCAGACTTTCTGAGTCTGCTTTTTACATTTATTAACCATTCCATAACTTTCTCCTGTAATTTTTGGAGTACCGTATTTTTTTCAAGAAATTGGAACAACTCTATTTATATCCATTTGATTATCAGCTATTCACAACTATGAAAAAAGTCTTCAAAATCGGTTTCCTAGTAATAGGATTTATCATTATTGCCATCGCTGGCATTCTTGGTTATGTATCTTGGGGCTTGCCCAATGTTGGCCCAGCACCCGAAATCACCATTCATGCTACGCCTGCAATGATTGAGCGAGGCCAATACCTAGCCAATCATGTTATGGTTTGTATCGACTGCCACAGTACCCGTGACTACAGCTTGTTTGCTGCCCCGCCAATTACTGGCACAGAAGGTAAAGGAGGCGAAGTTTTTGACCAACGCCTAGGCTTTCCTGGGAAATTTACGGCTAAAAATATTACCCCTTCTGCCCTATCGAGCTGGACCGACGGCGAAATTTACCGAGCCATCACGTCGGGGGTTAGCAAAGATGGACATGCCCTTTTTCCTGTTATGCCTTATTCTTATTATGGAACAATGGATACTCAGGATATTTATGCAGTTATTGCATATTTACGAACCTTATCTCCTATAGAAAATACACCAGAGGCTTCAAAACCCGACTTTCCGATGAACTTTATTATCAATACAATTCCCCAAAAAGCAAGCCCTTCACCACGCCCCAATACCGATGACCTTTTGGCATTGGGCAAATACCTAACTACTTCGGCGGCTTGTATGGAGTGCCATACAAAGGCCGAAAAAGGTCAAAAAATAGAAGGTATGGAATTTGCAGGTGGATTTGAATTTAAAATACCAGGTTTTGGACTCCTTATTTCGCCCAATATTACCCCCGACAAAGAAACGGGTATTGGTACTTGGACGAAAGAGGCTTTTATAGCTCGCTTTAAAACTTACCGAGACAGTACTTATCATTCACCTAAAGTACCCAAAGGCGAATTCCAATCTATTATGCCTTGGACAATGTACGCAGGTATGAAAGAACAAGATTTAGGAGCAATCTATACTTATCTGATGAGCTTAAAGCCTATCAAAAACAAAATTGAAAAGTTTAAACCCGAAATAGCTAGTAAATAAACATATCTGTAAATGCTATCATTGAATTATAACAACAATGATAGCATTTGCTGACATGCTAAAATACCGACTGTTATTCTACGTTCTTGTAATGTATTTCGGATAAATTTCTGAGAATATTCGCGCTTTTTTCGGCCGAAATATCTCGCTGAGGGTTGGCGAGCATTTCATAACCCACCATAAATTTCTTGACAGTTGCCGAACGCAAAAGTGGAGGATAAAATACAAAATGCCAATGCCACTCGTCATGTTCTTCGCCGTCGGTTGGGGCCTGGTGAATACCCGCCGAATAAGGAAATGACGTTTCAAAAAGATTGTCATACCTTACTGTCAAACGTTTATAGGCATTGGCAAGGGCATCTCTTTCGTCGGAAGTCATATCCGAAATTCTAGCCATTTTTCGCTTAGGAATAAGCATTGCTTCAAAAGGCCAAACAGCCCAAAATGGCACTAAAGCCACAAAATGCTCATTTTCAAACAAAACTCTTTCTTGTTTTTCTAACTCTCTGGCTATGTAGTCGCTCAAAAGTGAACGCTGATGCTTTTGCCAATATTTAAGCTGAGCTTGTTGTTTTTTGAGTGGCTCGTCGGGAATACTACTTTGTGCCCAAATCTGTCCATGAGGATGTGGATTAGAACAACCCATTACAAAACCTTTATTCTCAAATATTTGAACATAATTTATAAAGTCCTTTGCTCCAAGTTGTAGGTATTCGTCTACCCAAGCATCCACTACAGCCCTAATGTCGGCTTCCTCCATCTCTGGAACAGTAAGATTATGATAAGGCGAAAAACACACCACACGCCCAACGCCGCTCTCTGATTTTGCTAAAAACAACTCGCCATCTGCGTATTCTTCTTGAGGGGTGTCGGCCAATAAGGCTGCAAAGTCGTTATCAAAAATATAAACATTTTTATACTCAGGATTGACCTCGCCATTGGCTCGGGTATTACCTGCACACAGGTAACACGAAGGGTCATGAGCAGGACGGTTATCGGAGGCAAGCTTTTCTACTTGTCCTTGCCAAGGCCGTTTAGCACGGTGTGGCGACACCAATACCCAGCTGTCTGTTAGGGGGTTATATCTTCTATGAGGATTTTCGTCAAAATTCATTTTTCAAGTTTTATCGATTGTTTTATGCCACTAGATGAATACCATAATCATCTACATACAATACCAAGCTATTACTTATCTATCCGATAATTTCAGTGCCATTGGTAAGTGCTACTACATAACAAACTAATTCTTTTTGGTATTTTTCTAAGTATGTAGCTTTCATTCTTTGTAAAAACACCTCTTGTTGTGCTTTTTCTACAATATTGACGGTACAGCCTCCAAAGCCCCCCCCCATCATTCTAGCACCTATCACAGCCGAATCGGTCAAAGTTTGTTCTACAAGGAAGTCTAATTCTGGACAACTCACCTCATAATCATGTTGTAAACCCAAATGTGTTTCATACATTTTTTGGCCAAATGTAGCCAAATCATGCTGATTGAGAGCATCACAAGCCACTATAACTCTTTCTATTTCGCCAATTACATATTTGGCTCGACGATATACGGTGTGGTTAAGTTGGTTTTTTATAGTTGCTAGCATTTCAAAAGAAATATCACGCCAGCTTGTAATATTATCAAAATTTTGGGCAAAAATGCGTAGTGCTTCTTCACACTCTTGGCGGCGAGTATTATATTCAGAATCGCCCAAGGAGTGTTTGACACCCGAATTACAAAGAATTACGGCATGATTGGGCAATTCAATCGGAAAGTATTCATAGCTTAAATCACGACAATCAAGGCGAATGACGGCATCTTTTTTGCCAAACATCGAAGCAAATTGGTCCATTATGCCACAATTTACCCCTACAAAATTATTTTCGGCAGCCTTGGCCATTTTTACCATTTGCATGGTCGACAAACCTAAATGGTATATTTGATTAAGTGCAAAAGCCAAACCCGTTTCGACAGCAGCCGACGACGACACGCCAGCCCCCAGAGGAATATCTCCACCAAAAACTACATTAAAACCTTGGAAAGAATACCCAGCCTTTTGAAGTTCGTCAACTACCCCCATCAGGTAGTTACTCCAAGCAATATCAGATTGGGTAAAATTATCGAGAGAAACCTTTATTTCGCTATCTAGATCATAGGCTACAAGATGACAAATACGGTCGGGGCGTGGGGCAATAGCAAAATAAATAGCCTTGTCGATACTTGCAGGCAACACATAACCGTCGTTATAATCGGTATGTTCGCCAATCAGATTTATACGGCCTGGGGCACGCAATACCAACGTTGGTTGGGCAAAAAAAACACTTGTGAATTTTTGAATAATAGAATTAGGGTACATTCTTGAAGGAGATTATTTTTACTCAAAGGACGATATTTTTGAGAAATTTAGAAAACCTCAGTGTTTTCTAAATCAGGAAAATATTGGCAAAAATCCAATAAATGCGGGTTTGTCCTATAATCAAACATTTGCACAAGATGAATGTTTTTTTGAATCAAGCCCAACGGATTCAACATAATTGTTTGTAATTTAGGCCTTATATATGTCTGAGGCGAAAGAAAATAAAATACAGTATGCAAAAAACACAGGTTACCATCAAACAAATTGCTCAAGAATTAGGTATTTCTATTTCAACGGTTTCGAGAGCTTTACAAAACCACCCTCGTATTGGCTTGCGTACTAAAGAAAGGGTTTTTGAGGTTGCTAAAAAACTTAATTATGTACCCAATCCTGCTGCTATTTTATTGAAAAAAAATAAAACCTCTACAATAGGCGTAGTATTGCCACACCTCAAAGAAGAATTTTTTTCGCAGGCTATTACAGGTATTGAAGACGTTATCTCAGAGCAAAACTATAATGTGGTTATCAGCCAATCGCGCGATAAACTAGAGCGTGAAACTCGTGCAATCAAGTCGTTTATCAGTAGCCGGGTCGATGGCGTAATTGCCTCTATTTCGGCCGAAACCACCCAGTATTATCAGTTCAGAGAGTTAGAAAACTATGGTATTCCTGTTGTTTTTTTCGACCGTGTTCCCAAAGATGTTCCCGTCAATAAAGTGCGTGGCAATATTGCCGATGCTGCTTTTGAGGTAATTAATTTTTTGGCTCAAAAAGGACTTAAAAGAGTAGCTATTTTGAATGGCCCCGCCAGTTTAGAAATATCTGACGAACGCCTTATGGGGTATTGGCATGCCATGAAGCAGTTTGGGCTTCCTATTTATCAGTATTATATCAAATCATCGGATTTGAGTAAGGAGGATACCACCAAAAAGATGTTGGAGCTAATCAATAGCCCCAAACCTCCAGAAGCAGTATTCTGTTTTAATGATTACGTTGCTTTGTATGCTATGCAAGCCTGCAAACATAAAGGACTTGTGCCTAATAAAGATATTGTTTTTGTGAGTTTTGCCAATTTGCCTATTACAGCCTATTTAGACAACCCTCCGCTGGCATCTGTCGAGCAATTTGCCTATTCGATGGGCGAGCAAGCAGCCAATTTATTACTAAAAATTATTAACACGCCCAACGATATTCAACTAGCCCCCGAAGAAATTATCGTTAATACTAAACTGATTATTCATTAAACCTAGCGTTATTTCAATACAAACTGTGGAGGGCGTTGTTTGGTAAGCATTAGCAAAACACCTTCGTAAGTGAGCGTTTCTAAGAGCTTTTTGGCCCTATATTCCGAAATATTCACCAATTTGGCATATTCACGAGCCGCAATTCTTTTGTTTTTCTTCAAATACATAATTAAGTACTTGACATTGGGCTGTTCGAGTATCTCTTTTTCTACGGCTTTGTCGGCCTTATCCAAAATCTGAGACATTTCCTTTCCTACAGGTGTAGTTTGGTCGTTGGCACGCACATAAACGGTACGATTTCCTTTTTCATCAATCGCTTCGTGAGGTTTGTCAATACTTTCGTCTACTTCTATTATTAATACTTTACGCTTGCCTTCCCACATTTCAGACCGATACCTAATAGCAATAGGAGGAACAATAAGGTGCTCGGCGGCCTGCTCTATTTTCAACATTTCATCCAATTCAGTACAGCCTTTTACGGTTCTGTCGTCATTGATTCCAATCAACAAAGTTCCTCCTGAGGTATTGGCAAAAGCAGCTAAAGTACGAGCAATTTTGAAAGGATTATCTATTTTACTTTTAAATTCTAAATTTGAAGACTCTCGTTGTTGTAAAAATTTCTCTATTAATTCAGACATAGCTTTTGGATTTTTTTGTAAAGATAAATAGGTTTTAGAATACAGCGGTTACCTCTTTTCAATTAGCCAACAAAATAGATTTTGGGATTTCCCTATAATATTTTCTCGATTGATACAATACCAATTCCCTCAATTAGTTGTGTATATTTGTAAGAGGTTAATTTTTAGTATTTATTCCATCAAACCTATATAGCTTTATGCATCAAATGAACTTACCTTGGGTTGAGTCGCCTTTTTTCAATGAAATTCTCAAAACCAAAAACCTTAGCGAAGCAGACCAAAAAATAGCCTTAGAATATCATACCAATGGCTTTGTTGTTATTCCAAATTTGTTTGCAGAGTCGCTGATAGACGATGTCAAAGCCGAAATGGACAACAAAGGCTTTAATTTTGATTTTCCTGTAAGTACCCATCGTGATAAAGTTAGAATTCAGGACTTGTGGATGTATTCGGAAAGTGTGAAGCAGGTAGCAAGCCATCCTAAAGTATTGGCTACTTTAGAAATGCTATACGACAGAGAACCGATTCCTTTTCAGACCTTGAATTTTAAGGTAGGAACACAACAACGTGCCCACTCCGACACCATTCACTTTAGCTCTATTCCTGCCCGTTTTATGTGTGGTGTGTGGGTAGCTTTAGAAGATATTACGCCCGAAAATGGGGCAGTATTTTACTATGCCAAATCGCATAAAATGCCCGAATATAATTTCGCCCATTTTAAGAAAGAGCCAAACGATACTTCTTATAGCGAATACAATGATTATGAGAGCTTTATAGAAAGTATCATGAATGTTTCGGATTTTGAGAAAAAGCATTTTTATGCCAAAAAAGGAGATGCCCTTATTTGGTCGTCAAATATTATTCATGGTGGATCGAAGGTCGAAAACCTCAGTAGTACTCGCTACTCGCAGGTAACACATTATTACTTTCAAGATTGCTTGTATTATACACCAATGCTGTCGAATATGGTAACCAACGAGCTGCATTTGAGGAATGATTTTATTGATATTAAATCAGGTAAAACAGTAGAACCTTCATTCAATGGCCATCGCATCAACCATATCAATACCGATAAAGGGACTTTTATTTTAAATAATCGATTAAAAAATCTATCGACGGTATTAAAATTTATTCGCTTAAAAAATAGAATTTTCAAAAAAATCTTTTCATAATTTAAACGCAAAAAACCGCTTAATTCTTAGAATTAAGCGGTTTTTTAGAGTGGAGACGGAGAGATTCGAACTCTCGTCCAGACAAGGAAACCAATAGCTTTCTACACGTTTAGTCTTGATTAATTGTCGAGGTTAACAAGGTTCAAGCCTGACCTAAAATAACCCGTAGTCTCGGTATACTAGATTTTGCTCAGAGACATCAGCAAAAACCGACTCTGCATTTCGACACCCCAGACCTTGACGGCAGAGTTTGGCCAAGTGGGATGTGGCGGGAAGCATCAACCTAGTTGATAGCAACCCATGACTTACCCTAAATTAGGAATTAAGCTGCCATGGCATACTGTGTATTGCCAGTTATGGTTCGGATTGATTTTTAACAGGAGATCTACCCTACTCCCGACGTGCTTACAATTAGAGTGCTCAAGCTGTCAATACCGGTCGCCCCCCTAATTTGACTAATTTTCAAAGAAAATCTTTCTTCTTTTTGAGAATCAGCTTGCAAATATAAGCATTTTCCAAAGATTTTTAGTTCCTTTTTGGGTATTCGTACACTTTTTTTCTAACCCTCTGTTTTTAAACGGCATACATTTTATTTAGATTCGTACCTTGAGTCCTCCAAAGAAAAATCTGCCTGAAGCGGGTTCATAATATCTGTTTGCTGTGGCGTTGATTTGGATATTGGCAAAATATACGGCGTTGTTGATATTATTTACTCCTATAAATGGCTCTATCAAAATGCCTTTGAGTTGTTTTTGCCAACCCAAACGTAAATTTACTAGTGCATAACCATCAACTTTTACTGTATTGGCATCGTTGGCCGATATTGAGCTAATACTACGAAACTGAGCTATTGCAAAAAAGCCCGTTTTCGGAAAATATCGGATCTCGGAATATACATTATGGTTTGGTATTCCAGGAAGGGCATTTCCGTCGTATTTACCTGCCAATGTCTGATAGCTTTGGTATTTAAAGTCAGAGTAGGTATAATTAAAATACCCCGTTAAAGCTGGCAACATTTTATAGGTAATGCCCAGTTCAAGGCCATTGCGAGTCGACAACCCTGCATTTCTATAAAAAGTGCGTCCTACCTGATTGGGCAACTGATACGGTACAATTTCGTCTTGTACTTTTACTTTGAATACAGCGAGGTCTACCCTAATTTTTGTACCCAGCCATGCTTTATAGCCTAATTCATAGTTCTGAGACTTTTGAGGGGCCAAATCAGGATTAAAGCCTCCTTGTCCTGTAGGGTTATTGGTTAGTTCGTTGAGCGATGGGGTTTCAAAATTGCTAGTAAAATTACTATAAATCGTATTTCGGTTATTGAAATTATAAGAAATACCTAGCATTGGACTAAAACGCTTGAAATTCTTTGTTGCCGACTGATTCCCATCCGATAAAAATGCGTCTTTTACTTCCAAATTTACCCAATCGTAACGTGTATTAAAAGCTACCCGAATATGTTTGGTTGGGGTAAATTCTTGTAAAATATATAGTCCTACATTCCGAAAGTCCTCAAGCTGATCCAACCGCAAAGTTCCCCTTAATCCTAATTTATTATCATATCGTTGACGGTTATCGCTTTGATTTTCTAGGTCTACTCCTGTTTTTAGGCGGTATCGTCGCAATGTCCATTGATAAGCGACACCTCCTCCCCAAAATTCTCGTTTGAAGGCAATTTGTCCACTATTCTCAAAACCTTGGTTGGTATTAAAATCACGGTTTACATAAAAACTTCTGATATTTAATTGTTGATTTTTGCCAATATTTTGGTCATAAACCATAGCAAGGCGAACCTGCTTGAAAGTTTCGGTGGTATTGTAATCAATATTGGCTTTGCGAGCTTGCCTTCGGTTATTACCAACTTCCTCTAGGGTAAGTCCACCAGGGTCTTCTGCTTTGGGGCTATCAACATAGCCTGCCAGAAAAGTTAGTTTGGCATTTTCGGTAAACTGATAGCCCAACTTTAGGTTGATAAGGTTACGTTCTAGGGTACTTTTATCTCGGTATCCTGTACTTTGCAAACGAGAAGCATTGGCCAAATAAGAAAACTTTCCTGTAGTACCACCAGTTTTTACCTGATACCTTGCCAAGCCCCAAGCACCCAATGTTGTACTAAATTCGGCAAATGGTTTTTCAGGAATATATTCCGAAATAAGGCTTATTACCCCTCCCGAAGCGTTTCCATAAATTCCTGCTGTAGCTCCCTTTATAACTTCTACTCTTTCTACCATACCTACGTCCATATTACCTAACTTGGCTGTACCATCGGGTGTAGATTCAGGAATACCATCCATTACGATTTTGAGTCCTCGAATACCAAATGCCGCTCTTGCCCCAAACCCTCGGATAGAAATACGCAGGTCTTGGGCAAAGTTCTCGGAATTCATTGCAAACACCCCCGGTACTGCTGTCAACGACTCAAACAGCGACATTTTGGTTTGTCCTACTTGCAGGCGGTCTTTGCCTATTACCGATACTGCTACAGGAAGTTGGTTGTCTTTTGTGGGTACTCGTGAAGAATAGATTGTTACAGGAGCTAACTCGCGTGTTGAAGGAATAGAATCTTTGGGAGTAATTATGGCCATAATATCACTGCAAATAAGCAATATAGTACCAATAATCAGTATGACGGTTTTGTTGGAGATATACATAGAGATAAGTTGATTTCTGAGCAAAGTTAAGACCAAATAAATAAAAACCCCGAAAAGCTTTCGCAATTCGGGGCTATAATCTTAAGGGTTAGGTAATTAGTTTTACAAGCATAGCGAATACGTTGAGGTATTACATACTTGATAATAACTAATAAAGTAAGGACGATAATAACTTAAATAAAACTGAAGAATAAACTATCCTACAATAGTGAATCAACAATAGCAATTTGACATTTTTTAAGGAAATAAAGGAAGAATGGGGTTATATAAAACCAGAGAAATCCGCCAATACTCCAGAATAATCCCCAATTCAACCCCTTTCCAATACGGAGGTAACACGATTTATTTAGTTGACAACTATCCGCCAATAGTTAGCCGCTAATAAAAAGATAACAACCTTACCGTAAAGATTTTTACACAGGCTGGGTATACAAAACACCCTGGCCGACGCACAACTGTACTTACTTTTCTTGTTTAGAACCTACCTATAGATTCTATCAAGTAGCATTAGTACAAATCGGTATTTTTTTATTTGAAAATAGATTTCAAATATGTTGATATTTCTTCCGAATAAATGGAAAATGTACAGACAGCAATGAGGTAAGTTATGGCAATGACATCGCTAAGGACACCATAACTATCATTTTGAGCGATAAATTTTGATACATTAAAGCCTATCAAAGCATAAAACTACGATAGCAACTTTGTTTTCAAAATCCATACTCCTTTCGTGGCGGCAAAAAGAATGGCTAATCTTTAATCAATAAGTTGGCATACTTACTGTTATATTTCTGTACTATTATTTTTTTATTTTGAGTCGAACCTTAATTTTTATATTTAAAACAGTATCAAATGTAGTGCCAAAAACCTTAAAAGTAAGTTTTTCTCTATTATTTCTTTACAATACATTAATATCCAAAGTCATTTTGATTAAATATCTTGCTGGAAGATAAAATATGGATAAATACTTCATTTAAAATATTTACAAATGCTGTGCCAAAAACACCATATTTTATAAACAAAAATAGAGAATTTCTACCTGACATCTATAAAAAGTTAACTATCAAATACTTACGGCTCAATTATTTATTAAAATAATTTATTTATTCTTACCAATCTTCTCTTACAATCATCACAATTGCTGATTGAGATACTATCAGGTATTTTTCATGGTCGATTTCAACCTCCAAGCTATTTCTTTTCAAAAATAAAGCTTGGTCGCCTTCTTTTACTTGTAGAGGAATATATCTTACATTTTCGGCATCTTTCCAAGGCTCGTCTTCTTGTACAGCAGGTATTGGAAAACCCGGCCCTACCTTTATAATGTATCCTTTCTGGATTTCCTCTTTTTCTTGTACGGTTGGTGGTAAAAATAAACCCGAACGAGTGGTATTATTTCCTTCTTGCGGACGAATCAGCACTTTGTCGCCCAGCATAACTACTTTATTCAACGTTTCTGCTCCTGCCAATGTCGTTATCATTTTGGTTATACAAATTTTTGTGTTAAATCATCGAATAGAAAAACCAATGGGCTTCCTTAAATCGGCTACAAATTTAGTACAATTGTATTATTCTTGTCAACCCTACTAATGCTTTGAGGAACGAGGCATTTCGATTACAGCTAAATCAAAGATTCTTTTTCCTTCTATTTTTAGCCGAATGGCTGTTTGTACTTCATGAAAGCCGTGTTGTCCTGCTGCTCCTGGGTTAATAAACAGCATATTGCCTTTTTTTAGGTCTCTTTTTACTTGTAAAATATGTGAATGCCCACAAACAAATATATCTGGAATACGCTCGGTAAAACACTCCAAGGCATCGGGCTTGTATTTCGACGGTGCCCCTGCAATATGTGTCATTCCTATGTGTACTTCCTCGCAGGTAAAATGATTGATTTTAGGATAAATTTGGCGAAGTGTAGCATCATCAATATTACCATAAACTCCTTGAACAGGTTTTAAGGCTACAAGTGTGTCCGAAACCGCAACACTACCCCAGTCGCCTCCATGCCAAATTTGGTCGCACCAATCCAAATGAGGCTCAAGACGCTTATCTAAAAAACTATGTGTATCTGATAAAATAAGTATTTTTTGCATGCTTGTTATATACTCTCCGTTAGGACTGATTAGTATTTATTTTGGAATTTATCATAAAACAAACTTTCTGTAAATCTCGTTTTAGTTATAGATTTTTATACATTTACACTTGAAAAAAAACGACTTATTGAAGTGCTTTTTCAAAAAATGGTCTCATAATCACCCTAACTTGCTAATCTAATGTCAACCAAGCCATTTGAAATCACTTTATATGAAAAGCTTCATGATTTTTTTTACGGGCACGACTTTATTTTGATGGCTGATAAAAAGCAATTCCGCAAATTTACACCATCTGGTTTTCTAAATGTTATTTTTACGGCTACTACTTATGAGGGCGAAACGTGGCTTGAAGTAAATTTTGGCTGTCGCCACGAACAAATAGAACAAATTGCTCAGCAGTTTTTGGGCAACACCCGCGACTACTGGCCCGATGCCAATACTTTAGTAATATCGATTGGGAAGTTTAATAATGCCAAATATTTTAGGTATAAAATTATTGAAGAACATGATTTAGATGATATTTGTGAAGAAATCAAGGAATTCTTGAATACACAAGGTTTTGTGTTTTTGACCGAAAACAATAACCTAAATGCGATTCACCATATTTTTAATGATTTGCCCAACAAAACCTGCAAGTATGTGTATAATCAAACACATCGTTGTTTTAAGGGAATGATTGCGGCCAAACTTATCAATAGTGATAAGTTCTTGGAAATAGCCGAAAAACACCGCAAATATATGGTTATTTCGGGTGCTCCTGAAGATGATTTTATTACTTATGAACGCCTAATGAGCTTTCTTCTCTATATTTCTAACAACTAAATCAGGCCAATTGCTAGAAAAGATTTTATTGGATGATGTCTATGATTAAATTCATTTGACATCATCCAGTAAAACACTGAATACCAACCCAGTAACGCCTAGACTACTCTATTAATTGGCTAATTCCTTACCAATAGCGTCCACCCAGTTGTCAAACAATTGTTGTTCAAATTCACAGGCTTTCTGAGCGTGAATTTGCCAATCTGCTGAAAATGCCTGAAGTTGCGTTATCATCTCGGCCAAATGCCCTTCTTCCTCAACAATGATTGAACGCATATTTACTTTTGATTTTGCCTCATCCAATACCTCTTGATACGCTGGGTACAATTCATCGGCACGTACTTCAATCGAATACGTTACCAATAAGTAAGCCGCAAACCTGAGGTCAGCACCCGATAGGTTTAAGGTCTTTTTCAAGTACTTACATACTTGTATATCTAAAAGGTTGAGGTACGAATAACTAGCAAAAGGTGCCAGCAAATAGTCGTTCTCGTAGGTAGCGAAATGCTCTATTTTACCAACTTTCTGAATTTGCTTTTTCAAATAAAAAGCATGGCGTGCTTCTTCAGCAGCATGTTTTAGCACAATATATGAAACCTTGGTTTTGTGCTCTGAAGCAGAAATTTTTCTAGCTCCTGTATTTTCCATCAGCGACAACGTATTCAAGAACCTAGCATGAATTGCATTATCGGATATGAGTTTTCTTAAAATTTCTTGTAATTTCATATTCAAAAATAAGCTATGATTTAATCAGTAGACTATCCTTCATCAAAAAATTAAATACATTATTCGATTTATGCAATTACGTTATATTCAGTATTCTCCTGAAGAACTACAAGAAGTAAAAGATATTTTCTTGGAATATGCCCAAAACTTGAATGTAGATTTATGTTTTCAGCGTTTTGAGCAAGAACTAGAAACACTTTCAAAGATATATGCTCCACCCCAAGGCTGTATCATTTTGGCATATCATGGCCAAGAGGTAGCTGGATGTATTGCTCTAAAGCCAATTGCCGAAGGCGTTTGTGAAATGAAAAGGCTCTATGTCAAAAATGCGTTCAGAGGGCACTCGTTAGGACGAAAACTTGCTCAAGAAGCTATCAGTTTTGCCAAGCAAAATGGCTATCAAACCATGAAACTAGATACCCTCACAACACTCCATGAAGCCATTGGCTTATATAAATCGCTAGGGTTTCAAGAAACTCCCCCCTATACTTTCAATCCACTCGATAATGTTTTGTATTTTGAATTAAACTTAGCACTATAATTTAGCTCAAACAATCTTTATAAACCCTTCAATTATTCTGCATCTTCGGATTCAGACTTTTATTTAATGAAAAAACTGCCTTTATTAGTAGGATTTGGCATTATGGCCTTGTTCCTATGTTCGTGGGGATTTTTAGCTCACAGAACCATTCATCAGATTTCGATTTATTCGCTTCCGAAAAAACTACAAGGTTTTTTTGCTACCAATGTAGACTACATTGTCTATAACTCTGTACGCCCCGATGTACGACGTAAAGATGATCCCAAGGAAGAAACCAAACATTTTATTGATATAGATGCCCCCCTTTTTGGTGAAGATGCTATTAATACTATGCCTCAAAAATGGGAAGATGCCGTAAAAAAATACTCGGAAGATACCTTACGCAAATATGGTACTGTACCTTGGGAGGTATTATTACTGAAAGAAAAACTCACAAATGCTTTTAGAAATAAACAAAAAGATAGTATTCTATTTTATGCCGCCGATTTGGGCCACTATATTTCGGATGCACACGTACCTTTGCATACCAGTATCAATTATGATGGCCAATTAAGTAATCAAAGAGGGTTGCATTCGCTTTGGGAAAGTACTATTCCAGAATTACACCTCAACGACTACAACCTTTATCAAAAACATAAAGCTAAATACCTGAAAAATCCCCAAGAGGAGATTTGGAAAGTTTTGCGTCAGTCGAATATAATGTTAAAACAGGTTTTTGAAGAAGAAATTAATGCTTCGGTAGGCTTTAGTGAAGACAAAAAGTTTAAGCGTTCTGAAAGATTTGGACAAATGCGTAAGAACTATTCGCCAGAATTTGCCAAAGCTTATTCGCTTCGTTTGGGTAATACTGTCAACGAGCGTTTATTAGCGTCGTCACGTTGTGTAGCTGATTTTTGGTACACTAGCTGGGTAGATGCTGGCTGTCCTGACTTGAGTACGATAAGTCCTGTATCGGAAGAAACTACCAACAAAATGAAGCTTGAGCAAAAAGCTTGGAAGGCAAACCAACTCCTAAGCAAAGGCTGGCTACAATCAAGAAAGGCCACTCCCGAAAACTAAGTATTGTATTATTCTATAGGTGAGTTACTCACCTATAGAATAATTTTTACTATTAAAAATCAGCACAAACAACGCTGTACTCCTTCCTGTTACTCTTTCTCAAATTATATTTTAGAAATACCTATTTACTCTGCGACTAAGCTTCTTTTACTTTATCTCGCATTTCCGAAGGTGATTTACCATATTCTTTCTTGAAAATTCTTGTAAAATACGAAGGGTCGTTGAAACCTACTTTATAAGCAATTTCAGCAACGGTATAGGTATCAGTTTCGAGTAACTGAACAGCCCTTTTGAGCCTGATATTACGAATAAACTCATTGCCAGAAAGGTTGGTCAAGCTCTTCAATTTTCGGTACAATTGCATATTACTCATTTTTAGTTCAAGCTCCAATTGCTGAATATCAAATGCCGAATTATCAATATTTTCTTCTACAATCCGAATAGCTTTTTCCAAGAAATGTTCATCTGCCGAATTAAGGGTAATTTCTTTAGGTTGTATCTCTACTTCTTGACTAAACCTTTCACGGAGTTTACGACGAATCTCTAGTAAATTTTTCACCCTTACTTCCAACAAATTAGCATTGAAGGGCTTGGTAATATAGTCGTCTGCCCCGATTTCCCAACCTGTAATTTTACTTTCGTTATTACTTTTCGAGGTCAGAATAATCACAGGAATATGGCTAGTTTTTTCGTTTTCTTTTACCATACCACAAAACTCTACACCCGTCATTTGGGGCATCATCCAGTCAGAAATAATTAAATCTGGGATAAATTCTTGGGCTTTTTCCCAAGCCAATTTGCCATTTTCGGCTTCTATTACTTGGAAATTTTCCACAAAAATTTCTTTGATATATTCTCGAAGCTCCTCATTATCCTCAGCAATCAGCACTATTGGTTTTTCCGAATCAGGATTAACTTTAGTTTTTTGCAACGTTTTGGTAATCAATGTTGGGCTTTCTATTCCTATTTCTTTTTGGGTTTCTTTAATCCAGTTTCGTTCAAAAGCCCGACTTGCTACAGGCAACATCACCGTAAAGGTACAGCCTTCGCCATATACGCTGGCTACACTGATTTCGCCACGGTGCAAGGTTGTTAGCTCTTTGCAAAGGGCAAGTCCAACACCTGTACCTACAACCTGCGGCTGGCTATTTTCATGAATTTGGTAAAAACGATTAAAAATATTGTTGATATGCATAGGCAAAATACCCTTTCCAGAGTCTTTGACTATAATTTTGATACGCTCAACGGTTTTATCTTCACCCAATTCTGGTAGAAGTTCTACCTCTATTTTGCCCTTCTCTGGCGTATATTTAAAAGCATTTGACAACAAATTAGTAACTACTTTTTCAACAATATCGGCATCGTAATAGGCCATTAATTGATGAAGAGGTGCATTGAATTTCAAATCAATTTGTTTTTGTTCGGCCAAGCTTTTGAAAGAGAAGGTTATTTTCTCTAAAAACTCTACAATATCATTTTGCGAAATTTCGGGTGTAAACTTGCCTGCTTCGAGCTTTGACAAATCAAGGAGCTGATTAATCAGTTTTAGCAACTGTTTGGCATTGCGATGAATAAGTTTGAACTGTCCTTTTTGTTTTTCTGGCAAGTCTGGATTTTCGGCAAAAAAGCGTTCTAATGGCGAAATAATAAGAGTAAGTGGTGTTCTAAACTCATGCGAGATATTGGTAAAGAAATTGGTTTTCAATCGGTCCAATTCTCGAATTTGTTCCTTTTCACGTTCCTTCAATCGCAAATCAGATTTGAATCGTTCCCTTATTTCTATCATTCTTCGCAGGGCAACCAAACCCGCCAAAATCATCAACCCATAAATCAAAAAAGCCCACCACGAACGATACCACGGAGGCAAAACAATGATTTTGATGGTTGCAGGGTTTTCGTTCCACACACCATCGTTGTTGGTAGCTTTTACCTTAAAAGTATATTCTCCTGGGTTCAAGTTGGTATAACTTGCGGTACGTTGTTTTCCTACGTTGTTCCAGTCTTTATCAAAGCCTTCGAGGATGTAAGCGTATTGGTTATTTTTGAGTTGCTGAAAATCTAGGGCTACATAATCAATCGAAAATACATTTTCACGAGCCTTAAAGGTAATTTCTTTAGTAACCGAAATACTCTGTTTCAGGGGCGAATCTTCGCCTATTTCAACAGGTTTATTAAATAATTTTAAACCCGTAATGTATACCTGTGGCACTTCGTTACTTCCTTTTAGGCTGTCGGGATGAAATACATTCAAGCCCCCCGTTCCACCAAAAAACATTTCTCCGCGCTGGTTTTTGGTATAGGCATTGATAAGGAACTCCTTTCCTTGTAGCCCGTCAGACTCGGCAAAGTTTTTAAATTTCCATTTTCGGGTATCAAAAACAGCCAAACCTTCATTAGTAGCTAGCCAGAGGTTTTGGTGGCTGTCTTCCATAATACCTTTTACGGCATTATTTGGCAAGCCATCTTTTACGGTAAGAATTTTGAAATTTTGACGTTTTGGGTCAAATAGATTCAGGCCTCCGCCATTAGTACCTATCCAAATACGTCTTCGTGAATCTTGAAAAATCCTAAATGCCGAACTACCCCTCAAGCTGCCCTCTACATCTGTTTGTAAAAAATGGCGTACTTGATGATTACGAGGATTATAGGTAAATACCCCATTGTTGTACGAGCCTACCCAAAGCATCCCCGAAGCATCTTCCATAAGCGAGTTGACATGAATACCGTACAAACGCCCAACAGTATTGAGCTCGGGAATAGGTGTAAATGTTCTGCTTACTTTATCAAAAATAACAACGCCTTCTCCTTGAGTACCTAACCACACTTTGTTTGGAACAGCCGAAAGACTAATAGCTGATATATTGGCGCCGTATTTTCCACCAGAATAGGTATAGTTTTCAAAAGAACTACTTCCCTTTCGTAACATCCGCAAGCCAACACCCCAAACGCCCACATACATATCGCCATCTCTATCATGTTGTAGAAATACAATATCGTTATTATTCTGTATTTTGGCCGATTCGGGATTATTGATAAAATGCGAAAACTGATTGTTGGTTCTATCGAGCAATGTTAGCCCATTGTTGCTTCCAATCCAGATTTTGTCATTGCTTTCGCAACTAATAGAAGTGACTTTGTTGCTCAGCAAACTTTGCGGAGAATTAGACTTGTGGCGATACAAAGCAAATTTGCTATGTCTTCGATAATGCACATTAAGTCCACCCTCCCAAGTACCTATCCAAACGTTATCGTCTTTATCAACAAAAAGTGAAATAATCGAAAAAGAACTTAATCCTGTATCAGAATCAGGATTTGACTGCAAATGGGTCGTATTTTGATAGTCGGCTTTGGTTACTAAAATCGCTCCGCTGTCGGTTCCTATCCATAAAATCCCCTGGCGGTCACGCACCATCGAGGTAATGATATTTTCTTTGTCGGTTACCGAAGGGTTATATAATAAGCGGGTAAATTGTTTTGTTTTTAAATCGAATTTATAGAGTCCGTTGCCACGTGTACCTACCAATAAGTCACCGTTCAAATCTTCAAAAAGGCAATTGATTTGGTTTTTCTGAGGAGGTAATTCGTTCTCTAAACGATAGGTCTGAGCTTTACCAGCAGGGTTAATTACGGTCATTACACCATAGTGGCCACCCAGCCAAATATTTCCTTTTTTATCGTAATACAATTTTGTAATATCGTTGGTAGTCAGCGGCTTCGACTCGGTGAGTCGCCAAGAAACCGTATTTTTGGCAATATCAAAACACAAAAGTCCATAACCATAAGTAGCCGCCCAGATTTTGTGGTCACGAGTGGCAATAATCCCCGAAATACTTCTGTCGCTGATATTAGATTTGTATTTGGCAACTTTGTAGCGGATAAACTTACCTGAAGCTACATCTAGTTTATTGACACCACCATTGATTGTACCAATCCACAAGTTGCCCTCGTAGTCTTCGGTAATACAAGAAATATTGCTACTACTAATAGAGTTGGGGTCGTCGAAGGTATGGCGGTACACAGTAAAGCTGTAACCGTCATATTTGTTGAGGCCATCGGAAGTAGCAAACCATAAAAACCCTTTGCTATCTTGAAATATGTTGAATGCTGTACTTTGTGAAAGACCTTGCTGTGTACCAATGCGGTTAAACCTCAGTTGTCCTGTGGTTATAAAATTCAAGCAACATCCCAAAAGCAATATCAGTAAACTTCTGAATTTCATTAATTTAAACCTCCTTAATGCAATTTAAAGGATAACAGGTAAAATGAGAAATTTTTTCGCCTATTTCCCTTTTAGGGACTACCAATTGCAATATTAAGCGGGTAAGATAATTTTAACTATTTACAGTGAGTTTCGTTGAATAAAAACAAAAGGATTACGAATATGTTCCTTTTTTCCACTTAGAATTAAAGCTGCAGCACTACGCCCAAGCTGTTCGTGGTCGGTAGTTACCACTGTAATCCCTCCAAATAGAACCTCTTTTAGAGGTGTTTCATTGTATGAAATAATACCTATATTTTTTCCGACAGACCAATTTCTTTTGGAACATACCTTCAATATATCTACTAAATACTGTTCTGACAACACCAAATAAGCTTCTTTTTCCCTAACAATATCTTCTTTTAACTCGGTATATATATTATACTGTAACGAATTTTCTTGAGAAAATTGTACAATTCCGTTGGCAATGCCCTTTGAAAAATTGGTAGGCTCATCTACTACTATGTTGATTGCCTTGTATTTATTGACAAGCGGCTGTGCTGTTTGTAAAACTGATAAAATATCTTGCTCGAAATCTTGGTAGACACAGGCATACTCGCCACGAATAAACTCGTTTCGTTTATCCAAAATTAGCAATTTTTCTTTGGGAATACTATTGAGTGTTTTCAGTATATCTTCGTTCAAACACACAGCATGCAACATGATAGCCACAAAATCATAGTCCACAACCTTTTCTCGAATCACTTGGTCGAAATGCGAGGCTGTTTGTGGGCTTATAGGCTGCACATACACATCTACCTTGGCTTTCCCGTCTATTTCTTCGAGGAAGCTATTGTAAATTTTATCTTTAAAATCACTAAGACGATTAAAAACCAGTAGGATTTTCAAAGTAGTAGTATAAGTATTGTTCTCTGTTTCAGTTAGTGGATTTGTCACGTTCAAATAGCTTATGTTTTATGAATCAATGTAGACAACAGTATGGTTCTCTTTTAGGCCAAGGTTATTCAAACAAGGTATATGCCTGTCAACATTATTGATGTAAATTTTGTATTAGAAAAAACAATTAATATCCTGTGTTATGCCGTGTACCTCAAAGATAATTCTATATATTTTATGGACTGAAAAGTGATACATAGGAAGGCTACCTTATGATTGCATACCTTTGGTGCTAATAAACTTGAGTATTAAATACTCTAAGTAAAACTTATTTTGTACAATTACTTTAGGGTTATTGATGAATTTGCTAGCTCATTGGATAATACGGGAAAGTATTCTTGAAAATATTTTCGTGTGCTAAACAAATTCGATAAACTACTACCTCATACCTACCAACAGAAGAAGCTCCTTAGCTACAAAGATTTATTACCTTTATAACTAAGGAGCTTCTTCTGTAAAAGTATTGCTAATTACTGCATCCTCCTATTTTAGTATTCAAAATTGTATAAGGGTCTGTATCAAAACCTGGGATAAACTCAATATATTGGCCTGCACTCATTTGAATATTTTGCCCAAATGGAATTTTGCCATTGGTAATAATTAAATTATCTGCTTGATAAAACGAATTTGTAAGATTACCATTCAATGGATTATACTGACTAACACAATTGGTAACTTCAAAACTGATACGTTGTCTTATTGTTTCTCCAGTAGCTGTTTTACCAATAACAAGAACACTGTGTGGCCCTATTGAGAAGCCGTTGTCAATTGGTAATGTAAAATTGGCGGTATTACCTGTAGCACTATAAGACATCACTTCGTCTTCATCGTAATTGATAATGGCATTTATTTCAACAATATTGGTGGAAGTTATCTCAAAACCTAAACTTCCTCCGATATTTACACGTACAGCATTGGCTGGCTTAATTATCTGCATGGTAGCATTGGTAGCTAATTGGTTTCTATTTTCTGGTGGTGGTGTACTGTATACTAATGTAGGTGGGTTAAAACCTGCTGTGGTGAATATGCTACTAGATGTTGGTGTAGTAAGTAAGGTTTTTATTTGATTACGAACACTATTATTACTTTGTGAGCTATGAGGTGTTATCATACTTGGAGTCGATTGAGCTGTCGTAATGACTCCTCCCTTTTGGCTGCTTAATGCTACAATTCCATCATTATCTTCGCCATTGAATATGATAGATATACCTATATTCAATAGCATTGCCATCATCCCAACTTTAGGAACTCTTGAGAGTCCCCTCAAAATTTGACTAGTAGGAAACGTCGTAGCTATTGCGTGTGAAGGAACAACCTTAATCCTACCTGCACCACTATTAAGTGCCCTAATGGCATCACTATTAACCTTCAAATCATTAATCGCCCCACTTTGGCATGTTGCAGCTTGAGGATTACCACTCAGCATATCTCTTACAAATTCGCATAAGGCATCACCAGTATTAAGAGGGTCTGATAAGAAATTGGCCACTTGAGAACCTGAGTGAGGCGTATTCAATGTGATAAGTTTATGAATATCATTACTGTATCGACTACTTTGCAAGTATAACCTTGACAGTATACCTCCCATACTATGCCCAATTATATCCACTTTACTAAACGAGTACCCTTCTTTGAGAATGTAGTCTTTAAAACTAGCTATATAAACAGGAACAACCCAATCATTTGTACTAAAAGACGCATCATTTGAAATCCTATAATCAGCTTGTCGATATAGTTTTGTAACTATTTCATTGGTATTGATACTATATGCTGTAGAAGTGCTCAATTCTCCCTCCAAAACTTCAAAACTTGAATCGTCTATTGGAGTGCCATTGGACCATAACCCATGTACCATGAGCAACGGTGCGGGGTGTATCCTTAAAGGATACGAAGCGAGGGCTCGTGTAGATGTACTCTGCTCATATAATTCTACATTTAATTGGAGATACGTAGAAAAACTATTGAGATAATCTGGATGCTTATACGTAAACTCATACACCCCATTGTTAAATGTTGCCTCCGTAAACTCCCCATACATTGCTGTATTAGCTTTTGTAGGGTCTTGACTAATTCTTGCCTTTACGTTTGATTTGGTTGTTGTTACCTTAAACAATGATGAAGTAGAGCCATCTGCACATACCTTAAAAACACCGTTATCTTCTGTACTTGCTTGTCGTAAACTTACTCTGTCGGCTTTGTTTCCATTATTAATTCTAAAATGCTCTATTTGAAAATCAAGCGACTCTTGCGAATAATAAACAGACCCATTCAATGGCTGGCTCAAAGTTATATTGGTAGGCCTGTTTGCATAATTTAAGATACACAAAACATAGATTTGCCCTACTTCTACAGGTATTGTTCCACTCAATGAACCTCCACACAAGGAAGAATGCGTTGTACAAGGTAATTCCACTCTAGCGTCTGCGTTATAGTCACACACCAGTGGGGTTGTTTCTGTTACACTACAAGCATTTGCCAAATCATTATTGGCCACAGGCCCCCATAATACACCATCGACATCTACATTACTTGAGTTATTAAACACAAACCGAATGTTTCCTCTCGTCAAGATTCGTACATAAAACCATGTTTGATTAGCTCTGGTGGTTATACAGTTCCATTTGGTTGCAGCCGAGCCATCATAACAGTTCCCATTTACAGGAGCTGGGTATGTAATCGATTCACCTTTCAATGGATTAGGCCAGTTATTAAAATTACATCCCAGTAATGTTTGTGAACAAGTAGCCAATGTAGAAGGAACAAGGCTTGTATCTTTAGTAGACTTTTCTTGTGCTTTAACAACAATTGTTAACAGACTGAGGATAAGTAAAAGTATTTGTTTCATATCGCTGAAATATAAGATTATTAAAGGAGTGGGCTTAGAGCTTTCTTTCTCACTTAGACAAATAGCAACCCTACTCGAAAACTATTAATTTCGAGTAAAACAATACCCACTACTATTATATTGGGGTATTCTTCTAAAAATTTAATCTATTGATCTTACGAGAGGCTCTATACCGAAAATGACAAACTACTTATGTTACAAATGATTCCGCTTATTTTTTTTATATGAATGTTTTTTCTTTGTAGCCAAATACTCCAGCTTTTTGATTCTATCTTCCTGTTGAAGAATATACAGAGTCATTTCCTCTATTTTTTGTAAAAGCAGTCTTTGATTATCAGCTATATCAATACCATCTTTTAGAACAGTTTCAGTACTTGGAACATCAGGAAGATGGCCGTTCTCTTTTATATAGCTCTTAACTTTGTCCAAAGATGAAAGCTTATATTCTGGCTTAAATACATAATCTGCCCAGCCAGAAGTATTTTTTACAGCAACCCTTACTTTTTCGGTAAGAACTCCCTTTGGTACATACAGGCCATAATTACCTATAATATTAACTTGGCTCGACTTGGGGCCTACAACTACATAAGGAGCCAGATACATCACCGAATCTGCTTTGGTCTGAGCATAAATAGATAGTGAAGAAAACAAAATGGAGAGAAAAAATAAGTGTGACTTTTTCATACATGATTCAGGGTTTATAAAAGTTGAGAATTAAGGCAAAAATGATAATAGTTTGTTTTTCAATTATTTAACCCAAATATATGATTCATATATATCTCTAACAATCAAATTCATGTGTTTTTATTTTATGGTAAATCAGTTGGTATTTCATCGTAATGTAAAACTGCCTTGAGCCTCAAGAGCTATTCTCACTTTAAAGGAACTATATCAAAAAAGTACAATATGCTTATTTGTATTTTTTAGTTTTCATTTCATTCCTCTTTTCTGAATTTTACTGGTGTAATTATAACAAAACCTGCAAGAATCGTCCTATTAGTGGGTATTTATGCACTTTTTGCAAGATATGTACTAGGATTTGACAGACTTGTCCTAACACAATCTTGATTGCTATTGGTATCTTTGAATCATCAAAAAACTGGATTTTATCATAAAAAATCAGTATTTATCTAATCTGAGTAGAAAATACTAGAATCGTCCAAAACCCTTTTTTGTCTTACCTCTAATATGCTCAAAAGGTGCTAAAAAAAATATCAGTATATAATAAAGTAATATTTGATAACCCAGTTTTTTGATACTATTGAAAATAGACTTTTGCCCAATACCTTATAAATACTATATCATTAAAATCTGTATGATGAAGACTTTCGTAGAATTTGCTCAAATTAAGCACGACTCAAAAACCCCTAAATATCAACAACTGGTTAATTCCCTCTTGGCGGATATTGAGGCTGGTGTACTCAAAACAGGCGAACGCTTACCGTCTATTAATGAAGCCAGCGAAGAATGTTATCTTTCTCGTGATACTGTCGAACGTGCTTATGCCGAATTGCACCGATTGGGTGTAATTACGTCTATCTTTAGAAAAGGATATTTTATTTCTGGTAAATCGGCTCAAAAGAAAACAAAGGTTTTTTTCTTGGTGGGTAAAATTACCGAAAGTAATAAGGCTATTTTTAATGCCTTCGTGAATGCCACTGGCAAAGAAGTGATTGTCGATATTTTTACTTATAACTACAAAAGCGACAATTTCCGCGAAATTATCAACAACCATTTGGGCAATTATCACTATTATGTGATTATGCCACACTTGATTGAAGAAAACGAAGAAAATATCAAATGTCTCAAGAAAATTTCGGGCGAAAGATTAATTCTTTTAGACAAGTCTCTGCAAAACCTCAATGGCACAAACTCTTCTATCCTCAACAATTCGGGCGAAGAGATTTGTAAAGTAATGCAAAGCCAATTAGAGATTTTCAAAAAATATCATACCCTTAACTTGGTATTGACAGAAGAAGAATACTTCGATGCTGAGTTAATTACAGGTTTCCGCAATTTCTGCGAAAATAATGGCTTCGACTTCCAAGTACTAGATGGCCTTGAAGGAGAAGAAGTTGAAAAAGGTAATGCTTATTTGACAATGGACGATGCCGACTTGGTATTAGCCATTAAATCAGCCAGTACCAAGGGTTTTGAACTCGGACAAGAAGTTGGCTTGATTTCGTTGAATGACTCATGCTACAAAGAAATTTTAGCAGGGGGTATTTCGGTAATTTCGAGTCCTTTGGAAGAAGTTGGCAAATTGGCCGCTTCGGTAGTGCTAGAAGGCAAACGAATGAGTTCACAAATGCCTATGCAAATCATTCTTAGAAATTCATTATAATAAGGTATATTAGAAAATGAGTAAAGCAACTTTCCCTTGGATTGTTGCTTTTTTTATTTATTTCACAAAATCAATATTTCGTTTTAATCCAGCTAGTTTGGTACGTTTTACTGGCGAGTTCTTAAATATTACCTTAAAAACCTCTTCGGTTATTTCTTCCCAATCATTTTTGCTAAAATCTTTTAGTTGTGGGTGTATTTCAAAAAGTGGCTCTTGGTGTGGTTTGGCGAAGCGATTCCACGGGCATACATCTTGACAAACATCACAACCAAATATCCAATTATCAAACTTACTTTTCATATCAAGGGGAATAGCCTCTTTGAGTTCGATAGTAAAATAGCTGATACACTTTGAGCCATCGACAGTGTAAGGCTCGATAATAGCCTCGGTTGGACAAGCATCTATACAGCGTGTACAAGTACCGCAATAGTCTTTGACGGGGCCGTCGGGTATCAGTTCTAGGTCGATGATAAGTTCGCAAATAAAGAAAAAACTCCCCATTTGCTTGTTGATAAGATTGCTATGCTTACCAGCCCAGCCCAAACCAGATTTTTTGGCCCAAACTTTGTCCATCACAGGTGCCGAATCTACAAAAGCCCTACCTCCTACCTCTCCGATTGTATCTTGAATAAAAGTCAATAGCAATTTGAGTTTATCTTTTATAACAAAGTGGTAGTCGGTACCATAAGCATATTTAGACAGCTTCAAATCATCTTCGCCTTCGGGTAAACGTTCGGCAGGAAAGTAGTTGTATAATAGCGAAACTACCGATTTGGCATCGTCTACCAACAATCGAGGGTCGAGCCGCTTGTCGAAATGATTTTCCATATAACGCATTTCGCCGTGCCTATTGGCTTTGAGCCATTGTTCCAACTTTGGGGCTTCCTCTTCCAAAAATGTAGCACTCGACACCCCACAAAAATCAAAGCCTAACTCTTTTGCTTTTTGTTTGATAAGCCTTGTATTGTGCATTTTTTGTAAATCGGTCATTCAATATCATTATTTAGGTGTACAAAGGTACGCCTCTTTGCTCATTTTGTGTAGGCATTTAAAATGTTTTCAATATCTTTGCATAAATCCACGTATGCTTTTCTAAGCTATCATTCTATTACTCTTAGGCTACTAATTTATAATTTCTTTATAATCATATTAACGCTTAATAAATAAACCTAAATGCCTTATTATCAGTATTGTACTTTTTTAATGAAGTGCAATTTTTTATTATTATGAAGAAACTAATAACATTATTTCTCTCCTTAGTTGCCCTAAGTGCTATTCATGCCCAACAAATAGGTTCAACTTTCTTTACGCAACTACCACAAAATAAGCAGTTGTACCCCCGAAATGCCAAAAATGAAGCACAGGTAGGTATCAAAGGTAGTATCAATACCAGCGGAGGTGCATACTATAGTGTAACGGTGTACCGTAATGCTGATCGCTATGCTTATCAAAAAGCTAATATTACTTATCAATCTGCCAATTCGGGGACATTTGCATTTTCTCCCATCACCATCAAAGCCGAACTAGCCGAGTATTACTTTGAAATCTACCTAAAGAAAACAACGGGTGATTCTGTGTTTGTTCGGGGCATTAGTGATGTGGTTTGTGGCGATGTTTATGTACTCACAGGGCAGTCAAACTCTACAGCATTTTTCAACGATAGCCGTACCAACGAGTTTTGCAGAACATTTGGTAAAATCACTGACGAACTCAATACAACCCCTTACAATCCTGCCGATACCCTATGGGCCTTATCAAACGAAAACTCCTACAGCACAGGTGTTGGTACAATGGGTTTTGAATTTCAGAAAATTATCCAAGAAAAATACGGTATTCCTACCTGCTTAATCAACGGGGGCTTTCACTGGTCGAGTGCCCAACACCATGCTACGCGTACAGCAACAAATCCTGCCGACCTCAATAACGGGTACGGTCGAATGCTTTACCGATTACAAAAAGCTGGCGTTGCCAATAACGTAAAGGCATTGATATACAGACAGGGTGAAAGCGAAGCCTATGGCGAAGGTGGCAATTTTAGCTTGTACTTTGAACAATTTTATAATAACCTAAAACTAGATATTCCTTCTATTCAAAAACTTTACCTTTTTCAAATAGATATTATTGATAATGGCGTAGCCGCAGCTCCAATGGTACGTGAAGAACAACGTAGATTGGGGATTAAATACGCCAATATTTCGGTGGTGCCTTCGGTTGGAACGATTGGTTTTGATGGCTTACATTATTCAGCTGAAGGGTATCAGCAAAATGCCCGAGAATTTAGCCGCCTCATCGGCCGAGATTTTTATAATAGTACCGGTACCGACAATATTGATGCTCCTAATATTCAAAAAGCCTTTTTTACCAATCCCGAACGAACTCAAATAGCTTTAATTTTTCAGGATAATCAAGTATTAAAATGGCCTGAGGTGTACCGAGATGCCCAGATGAAAGATTTCTTTTACCTCAATAATAATAGCGGTTGGATACAAAATGGTTTTGTACAGAAAAATGCTGTTATTCTCAACCTAACCTCTAGTGCCAACTTTACAGATATTTCTTATTTACCATCTCTAATTCCACAAGGTAACCCACTATGGCCGTATTCTGGGCCTTATGTTACCAACAAAACGGGGATGCGAGCGTTGTCGTTTTATCAATACCCTATTGGAGCATACAACGCAAATAATGTTATTCCTCAAGATAACACCCCTGTTGTTACTTTCAGTAAAATACCCCAAAATCTACAATTATTTGCTAGAAATGCCCAAAATCAGGCAAATATAACTGTAAAGGCTACTTTACAACAAAAGCCTATACAATACAACTATGTGTCGTTGATGACCCTGCGAAACGGTAGCCCTTACAAGTATCAAAAAACGGCTATTACTTATGCCTCTGGTGCTAGTAATTTTGAATTGTCAACCACTATCAAAGCTGAATTAGCAGAGTATAGTATTCAACTTTATGCTGTCGGGGGCAAAGATTCGGTACTTTTGGCCGAACGCAAGCAATTGGTAGCGGGCGATTTTTTTGTGATTCAAGGACAGGGCAATGCCAAAGCTTGGCGAACCATCAATAGTACTGCTCCTACTTATGCTTATACCAACGAATATTGTCGAAGTTTTGGGGGTATGGTCGACGCCACAAAACATCAATTGGCCGACACCACTTGGCTTATTTCCAATACAGCTGCTCCTTATGTTAGCGTTTGGGGTATTGAAATACAAAGGCTTATTGCCGAAAAATATGGTATTCCAAGCTGTATTATCAATGTTGCAGAAGTAAATGGTAGCATCAAAACCCAGAATATCAGCTCGGGGTCTAGCGATATTAGCAGTATTTATGGGCGATTATTATACAAGGTGAATAAGGCGGGTGCAAGTAACGCCATCAAAGCCCTATTTTGGTGGGGTGGCGAAATCGAGGCTACCAATGACCCTAATATTTACCAAAGCGAGTTTGACAAACTTTATAAGCTTTGGCAAAAGGATTTTCCCTCTATTACTAGAATTTACTGCTACCAAAACGATATTTATAAAACTCCTAATTACGACGCTGGGGCTTTACGCAATTTTCAGCGAACGTTGGCAAACACCTACCCTTTGATTCAAGCTATCACACCTTTAGGAGCTACTGATTTTTATGGTTACTATTACGCCACTACTGGCTACTTAGAAATTGCTTCAGAAACGTTTCGCTGGGTTGAAAATGACTTTTACACTACCAACAAAGTATCGATTGCAGGTAACCCTAATCTCAAAAGGGCGTTTTTTACCAGTGCTAAAAAAGATGAAATAGCCCTCATTTTTGACGATAATCAAACCCTCAAATGGCCTAATGAAATTAGTTATGATGGGGTTAGCCTTACCTTAAAAGACTTTTTCTATTTAGGCCAAAGTTCAGAGCAATTCCTTTCAGGCCGAGCAGAGGGTAACAGAGTTTATTTAAAGCGAGCAAACACAGGGCAGGCAAACACCATTACATACCTACCGCCTTATTTCGCTTATAATAACTTTCCAAAAGACCCAAGAACTATTTTTAATGGCCCTTTTTTAAGTAATACTACTGGGCAAAAAGCCTTCTCTTTTCATGAAGTAGCAATCATGAACAGCCTTGATACACCTACTGTTACGATACTTGGTAATTCGGCTAGTACGATTGATATTTCATGGACATCTGTAACAGGGGCAAATTCATATCTTTTGCAGGTATTGAAAAAAAATGACTTGTCGCTCATTGTAACCACTACCTTCAATACAAGTACCCTCAAAACCCAAATCAAGAACCTATCTAACAATACCGAATACCTTATTCAGATAAAGGCTATTGGTGAACAAGCCGAATCGGAATCTGTGCAAGTGACAGCCGAAACTTTCAGCCCGCTAGTTACGCCACAATTAACAGCCACTGTCAATTATTATAATAGCATTAGTCTCAATTGGTCAAATAACGATACCAATGCTAGTACTTTTGTGTTGGAAAGAAAAACAGCGAGCGATACCAAATATACACAAATAGCCCGTTTAAGTGTACCCACTATTACGTACAAAGACCTAGGGCTATCGGCCAATACAACTTATTCCTACAGACTAAAGTCGCAAAATAGTAAAACTGAGTCGGCTTATGCTTCAATAGAAATCAAAACTCCAGCCTTATTAAATACTCCAACGTTGGCAGCAACAGCGGTTTCGCACGAGGCCATCAAGCTCACTTGGAACAATATTGCAAATGCTACTTACTATACTATTGAACGTATGGCCGAAAATGAAACCAACTATACATCCATAGCCCAAGTAAATAGCCCAGAGCTGGAGTATTTGAATACCCCACTCAAAGACCAAACCACTTATCAATACCGCATTAGGGCATATTCGAGCATTAGCGAATCGCAGACAAGCCTTGCATCTGCCAAAACCTTTACAATTTTGGCAACCGAACAAGAAATGAACGATTTAGTTAGTATTTCGCCAAACCCTACCAGTGATTTTATTAAAATACAGTTTAAAAAACCCTTTACAGGCGACCTCCATCTGTATGAATTAACAGGCAAAACAATACACCAAACCAGCCTAGAAAAGGTGACAGAGCATAGTATTGCCTGTCGAGGTTTTCAATCTGGCCTATATATACTGATATTTAGAAATAATACCGGTAATTTCTCTGAAAAAATCCAAATTATTCAAAAATAATCCTTTATTCTTAGGCTTATTTTATCTAAAACCGTGAAATTTCGCAAAGAGCCTATTTTGATTTCTGACATTCAGGATAAAAGCCCTAACTTTGTAATTCTAAAATCTGTCAACTTGGCAGAAAAAATCAAATGGCAAAAAAATTGAGCATTTTTGAGAAGTTAAAAAATAAAGCGAAAAGTTCACTTAACATGGAAAATAAAGAGGAATTACAGGCAGAAGAACAAATTTTACAACAAGAGACTGACAATCAGACAGTCCAAGCAGAAGAGCTTATCAGCGAAGTAGAAAATAAAGAAGCTAGTCAGATTGAAACATTAACCAACGAGCTAGCAGAATTGAAAGATAAATATTTACGTCTTTATTCGGATTTCGACAATTTCCGTAAAAGAACAGCGAAAGAAAAACTCGATATGATTCAATCGGCATCGGCAGGTATCATTACTGATATTCTTCCTGTTGTTGACGATATTGAGCGTGCCGTTGCCAATGCACAAGAAGGTGAGATTTCGGAAGGTGTTACCTTGATTTTCAACAAATTGCAACATACGCTTTCGAGCAAGGGCTTGAAACCGATGAATGCCAAAGGCGAGGTTTTCAATCCAGATTTGCACGAAGCCATTACGCAGTTCCCTGCTCCGAGTGAAGACGACAAAGGTAAAGTGTTTGATGTAGTAGAAAAAGGGTATTACCTAAACGAAAAAGTAATTCGTTTTGCAAAAGTCGTAGTTGCTAATTAACAAACCACTGTGAAAATTAAGGCATAGTACTTATTCTTTCACTATTTATTGAATATCATGGCAAAAAGAGATTATTATGAGGTGTTGGGGGTAAGCAAGGGAGCAACCGAGGAAGAAATCAAAAAAGCATATCGCAAACTTGCAATTAAATATCACCCCGATAAAAACCCTGGCGACAAACAAGCCGAGGAGAATTTTAAAGAGGCCGCAGAAGCTTACGAGGTACTTTCTAATCAGCAAAAGCGTCAGCAATACGACCGCTTTGGTCATGCTGGTATGGGTGGGGCTGCTGGAGGTGGCTTCAATGGCGGTGCAGGTATGAATATGGAAGACATATTTAGCCAGTTTGGTGATATATTTGGCGATGGAAGTCCTTTTGGCGGTATGTTTGGTGGCGGCGGCGGTGGCGGTCGTCGTACAAGAAAAGGCTCGGATTTGCGTATCAAATTAAAGCTCAACCTAGACGAAGTAGCCAACGGTGTCGAGAAAAAAATCAAAGTAAAACGCCATGTAACCTGTAAGGCTTGTAGTGGAAACGGTGCCAAAAATGGTACTGAATTACAAACTTGCCAAACTTGTGGCGGTGCTGGCCAAGTTCGTCGTGTTCAACAAACTATGCTAGGCCAAATGGTAACAAGCTCAACTTGTCCTACTTGTAATGGTGAAGGCAAAATGATTAAAACTCGTTGTGAAGTTTGTTTTGGCGAAGGACGTGTCTTGGAAGAAGAAATTATTCCAATCCGTATTCCTGCTGGTGTAGCCGAAGGTATGCAACTTTCTATGAATGGCAAAGGTAATGTTCCGCCAAGAGGTGGCGTTGCTGGCGATTTATTGATTGTAATTGAAGAAGAAGCTCATGAGATATTGCACCGTGATGGCAATAATATCATTTATGAGTTATACCTCAATTTTGCAGATGCAGCCCTTGGTACAAGCGTAGAAGTACCTACAATTGGTGGAAAAGCCCGTATTACCATTGAGGCAGGTACACAGGCTGGTAAAATATTGCGTTTGAAGGGAAAAGGTATTAAAGAACTCAATGGCTATGGTACTGGCGACCAATTAATTCATGTGAATATTTGGACACCTAAAACCCTGAGCCGTGAAGAGTCGGATATGTTAGAGAAAATGAGAAACTCACCTAACTTTGCCCCAAAACCAAGTAAAAGTGACAAATCATTTTTTGAAAAAATGAAAGATTTTTTTAATTAAGCAACTCCTATTCAGGTAGTTGCTATAATAAAAGGTCATAAATTTTGCCTATTAAGGGTTTAATTTATGACCTTTTTTTGTTGCAGGAAAAGCTATTTCTGATTAATCCCTATTACCAATAATTTCGGAAAATACTGTTTAGGAATAAATACATTTTTCAAGCAATATCTCTGCCAATTTCTGAACAAGTTTTTATACCGAGCATCGTTGCATACAAAAAGCCCTTGAAGCTAGGCTCAAGGGCTTTGGTATGTAATCAGTAATTGAAATCAACATTTCGCACTTGCTATTCAGCAAGAACTCCTTTACGAGCTAGCTTTCTGCAATTGACGATTAAACATTTGTTCGTATTTGACAGCCTCAGGTAATTTTGCCTCTTTCAAGCCATTTACGATAATCTGCATTTCGTACAAAGCACTTTGAATTTCACGGGTATCGCTAGCACGGCGGTCTTCAAAATAATAATTCAAGGCTTTATCGTTACGATTCATCATTGTATCGGCTATTTGCAGAGCCGTTTTCTTATCACCTGCAGCCAAATATAATGCTACATAATTGGCACTCAACTGGTCGTAAGGAATTGTTTTATCTGGCAATACCTTCATTTCATAATCCAATGCAGCTTTTGCTTTAGCAAGCTTACCTTCTCTTACCAACTGGTCAACCAACCGCAAGAAACTCAAACGAGCTGTTACTACAGGTACTTCCAAATAGAAGTCTGAGTGATAATACGTTTTAGGATTGTCTAAGTCTCTCCAGAACATTTTGGTAGTCATGTTTTTATACATCAAATCTGTATTTACAAAACCATCTTTTGCTCCTGGTATTTTGAAAGGCATCAATCTATAAGCGTACCCTTCTAACTGCATAAACTCCTTCATATTCAAATAACTACCTCCTGCAAGTGTTGTAGCAAAGTAAATCGGTCTTTTCCAGCCATTCAACGCGTTTTGAGCAATAATATCAAGCTGAATCAACTCTGGCTTCATAATACCACTTTTACCTACATTCCAACTAATCTGATCTGTCAAGAATGGTTCTAGTTCTTTTGAAACAATACCCGATTTTTTCACTTCCTCTACATTGATTGGCAAGAATACCGTTTCCGATGGCATTGTATTAATCATTGTACCATCTTGCAAAGGTACTTTAATAGCAGCGTTGTCATCTTTTACGAGCTTCATGTATTCCAACAAATTAATACCCGATTTTACGTTAGGGTTTTCGTAGAATAAAATCTGGTCGTTGATACCTTCCATAAAACGGTCTTTAGACAATGAAATAGGCAATGCCTGCGATTCATAGGTTTTACGTTTCATTTGGTCGATATACCAATCTGTACCCAATAACGACAAGTTACAAACACGTACATCGGTACGGAAACCTTCTACTTCTTGTACATACCAAAGTGGGAAGGTATCGTTGTCGCCACCTGTGAATAAAATCGCATTTGGAGCACACGAGTTAAGCATATTTTTGGCAAAATCAATCTGATGATAACGGTGGTTACGGTCGTGGTCATCCCAGTTTTGCTGAATCAAAATAACAGGTACTATTGCCGAAAGAGCTGTAGCAGCAATACCGCTAGAAGTGGTATTTTTCAAGAATTTCAACAACCATTCGGCCAATTGCATTACGCCTAAACCTATCCAAATAGCAAAGAAATAGAACGAACCAACATAAATATAGTCACGTTCACGTGGTTCTGTTGGTGGCGAGTTCAAGAAAACAACCAAAGCTAAACCCGTCAGTAAGAACATCAGAATGGTTACTAAGAAATCTTTCTCATTTTTGCGATACAACAAGAAGAAACCTAACAAACCCAGTATTAATGGTAAATAGAAATAATTGTTACGAGCTTTGTTATGAGCAAGCAACTCTGGCAACTCGCCCTTACGGGTATAATCTATTACTCCAGCATCCTGAATGTCGCTTTCACGGCCAACAAAGTTCCAGAGCAAATAACGCATATACATGTGCCCCATTTGGTGGGTAAACAAGAATCGAAGGTTGTCGCCAAAAGTCGGTTTTTGTCCTTCTGCCAAGCCCAACATTTCCTTATACAATTCTACGTGCTGTGGTGCATTTGAATAAATACGAGGAAATAACATTTGGCCATCTTTGGCATAGCTTACTTTTTGCTTGTGGTCATACACAACGTATTTGCCATCTTGCATTTTGTACACAGGAGCACCTTGGTCAACGCTTTCTACTTCGGCCGTAAAAATAGGGCCAAACAACAACGAACGCTCACCATACTGTTCACGACGAAGGTATTTCAGGAAGTTAAGGATATTACTTGGGTCGTTTTCGTTGATAGGCGTATTATAAGTAGAACGAACCAACGCTAAGTCATAAGACAAATACCCTACCAAAACAAACGACAAGGCTAATAATGAGATATTTAAACCCACTTTTTCTTTTTTGTGTGAATAAATAATACCACCTACTAAAGCCCCTACAAAAAGTACCAAAAATACAACTACACCCGAGCCATAAGGTAAGCCCAAGCCATTAACAAAGCCTAATTCAAAGCTAAAGGCAATTGATGGAATACCCGGAATAATACCTGAGTTGATAACACCCAATATTACCAAACCTATCAACAAGGCCGCAAAACCACCCACATAAGTAGGTTTTGGATATTTTTTGAAATAATATAATAAAGCCAAAGCTGGCACAGTTACCAAGTTCAATAAGTGAACGCCAATTGATAAACCTACAAAATAAGCAATCAAAATCAACCAACGGTTGGCTGTGGCTTCGTCTTCGATAATTTCCCACTTAAAAGCAGCCCATACTACCAATGCCGTAAAAAATGAAGACATAGCATATACTTCTGCTTCGACAGCCGAAAACCAAAATGTATCGGTAAAAGCATAAGCAAGAGAACCAATCACACCAGCACCTAACAGCGTAATAGCTTCGCCAAAAGTAAGTTCATCAAATTTCTTATTTAATACTTTCCGACCAATCAGGACAATTGTCCAGTGCATAAATAAAATTGTTAGAGCACTCGAAACAACAGACATCATGTTGACCCAATAGGCTACTTGTGTATTGTCTGAACCAGCCAACATCGAAAACAAACGTCCTAGCAACAAGAAAAGGGGGGCACCTGGAGGGTGAGGTACTTGAAGTTTATAAGCACAAGCTATAAACTCGCCACAATCCCAGAAAGAGGCGGTTCGTTCGACAGTAGCGGAAAAGATAATTAATGAAATGACAAAAACGACCCAACCTACAAGGTCATTAATTTTTTTAAAGTTGTTCATTGGGGAATACGTTATCTGTTATAGGGTCAATGGTGTTGATAATTTTTATACTACACCTAATAAACGGGATTATACGCTTGTTTAAAAATCAAAAATAGCGAAAACCCTTGGTGAAATTGCCCTTCTATCCGTTAAAATGTGTTAAAAACGATATTTTAATCTGTTTTTCATGTAAATTTCCGAGTTAGAAAAGTAAATTGCTGATTATTCGCAAACATGAAAAGACCTCACAGGCTTATTCCTGCGAGGTCTTTTTTAAGTTATTACTTAAAAAAATATCCCTTAGATTCCTTCAAATTGACGAAGGAAACGAACATCATTTTCGGTAAATAATCTTAAATCTTTGATTTGGTATTTTAGCATCGTAATACGTTCAATACCCATACCAAAGGCAAATCCTGTATATTCTTTTGAATCTATACCGCAATTTTCCAAAACATTAGGGTCTACCATACCCGAACCAGCAATCTCTACCCAGCCCGAATATTTACAAACATTACAGCCTTTTCCTTTACAAATCAAACAAGTAATGTCGATTTCGGCAGAAGGTTCGGTAAAAGGGAAATACGAAGGGCGATAACGCACTTTGGTATCTTTACCAAACATTTCTTTGGCAAAGTGATATAAGGTATCTTTCAGGTCTTTGAAACCTACATTTTTGTCGATATACAAGCCTTCTACCTGATGAAAAAGGCAGTGGGCTCTGGCCGAAATAGCTTCGTTGCGGTATACACGCCCTGGCATAATCGAACGCAAAGGCGGTTTTTTATCTTGCATCAAACGAATCTGTACATTTGAAGTATGAGTTCTCAACAATACATCGTCGGCAACATTTCCGCCTTTTTTCTCGATAAAAAAGGTATCCTGCATTTCTCTTGCTGGGTGATTTTCAGCAAAATTCAAGGCAGTAAAGTTATAAAAATCGGTTTCGATTTCGGGGCCATCCGACACATTGAAGCCCATTTTCTCAAAAATCTCAATGATTCTTGCTCGTACTACGCTCAACGGATGCAATGTTCCATTTTCTTGCGGAATAATAGGCAATGTCAAATCAAACTCAACACTTACTGCACTTTCAGAAGCAGCTTCGACCAATGCCTGAAATTCATTGAATTTATTTTGTGCAAAATCCTTTAAGGTATTCAGCTGCTGTCCTACCTCACGACGTTGCTCGGCTGGAACATTTTTCAAGCCATCAAACAACTCGCCAATAACACTTTTACGACCAACATAAGCAATACGAAAAGCCTCAAGCTGTTCCTTATTGTCGATTTGATAATCAGCTACTTGCTGATGAATTTCTTGAATTTTCTCTTGCATTATTTCTCTATAATTAACCTTACAAAAAGGCCATGTACTTATAATATTTGATATTCTAAACCCCTTTTACTGAAGTTTAAAACTACTCCATCGATTTTGCTAGTATTACCCAAAAATGCCATATTGCACCCTTTGGGTCTGCAAAATTAACAATTTCAGCTAAAGCTGCTAAGCTTTAAAGAGGAGTTTTTTCAATTGAATTCTTAAATAGGAATATATTGGCACATGGATTTACCCAATGTAGGTAAGAGTAGCGAATGCTATTGTTTTTTTACTTTGTCTTCATAGCCTACTTGTAGCTTCAGAGGCGGGTTGTCCGAAAAATCTAAGATAGCATTTAGAATCATTTTGGCTTTGGCAAAAATACCTTTTTTTTGAGTAGAATCGCCTCTTTCTTCTTCACGCAATACCAGCTTTATCCTGAGTTTTTTCTTAGGATTATCCAGCATATTCATAACCTCAACAGGCTGAGGTACGGCCTCATCGTTGGCCAAAAGTTTGTCATTGAACAAAGTCAATACCACCAAACTACCAATTAGTACTTTGGTGTTTATTCTATATTTCAAATAGGTAGTCATATTCTTCATAGTTTCAGAGCAAACATTATATAATATCTTACACTTGTGGGAATATAACAAAAATAATCACTATATCTGAAAAGTTGCTAGCTCTTACCAAATAAAAAGCCGTTTAGTGGAATCTTCACACCAAACGGCTTTTGTTGTTTCTCTACAAAATAGGATTATGACCTTACTCGTACTCTGTTAAAATGTTTATATAACTTCTGTATAGTTTTCTCTACTTCTTTATCCGACTCTATCAATACACTAATATTTTGTACCGCATGGATTACCGTACTGTGGTCACGACCACCAAAATGATACCCAATAGACTTGAGCGGCAAACTTGTAAATTCCTTCATCAAATACATCGCTACTTGCCTTGGAAATACAGTTTCTTTCTTTCTACTTTTTCCCTTCAAATCTGCTAAAGTAACATCAAAATGACTTGTAATAGCATCGAGGATGTTGTCAACGGTAATTTCCTTTTCATTGTCGACCACAATATTTTTGAGGGTAGCCCTTGCCAATTCCATATCTATTTCACGGCGGTTAAGCGATGCATGTGCCATCAACGATACAATCACACCTTCCATTTCACGGACGTTTGTATCTATACTATGAGCCAAATATTCTATAACTTCATCTTTGATATAAATACCATCGGCCTGTAATTTTTTCTGAATAATTGCAATACGTGTCTCAAAATCAGGCTGTTGCAAATCTGCCGTAAGGCCCCACTTGAAACGTGACAGCAAACGGTCTTGCATACCTGCCAAATCACGAGGCGGGCGGTCGGACGACATAATAATCTGTTTTCCCGACTGATGCAAGTGGTTGAAAATATGAAAGAATGATTCTTGGGTTTTTTCTTTTCCTGCCAAAAACTGCACATCATCCAAAATCAATACGTCTATTTGCATATAGAAATTGGTAAATGCCTGCAAGGTATTGTTCCGAATGGCATTGATAAACTGATTCACAAACTTTTCGGACGATACATACAAAACAAACTTATTGGCTTGCGTATCCTTGATATAGTTACCAATCGCCTGAATCAAATGCGTTTTTCCTAAACCAACCCCTCCATAAATCATCAGAGGGTTAAATGACGTTACCCCCGGACGCTGTGCTACAGCCATACCAGCCGACCGCCCTAGACGGTTACAATCGCCCTCCACAAAATTATCAAATATATAATGTGCATTCAGATACGAATCTAACTCCAGTGAATCCAAGTCCTTTAACTGAAATGGGCTTTCGTACAGGTTAGGTTCTGGTCGTCTTTGTACAGGTGGCGGTGTAGTAGATTTTTGATTAGGAACATTCAAGGCAATAGGAGGATTTTTACGGTCTCCTTTGTCTACAATAATAGAATATTCTAGCATACCATTTCGGCCAAGCGTATAATCAATAGCTTTGCGAAGGGCATGCACATAGTTCTCCTCTAGCCACTCATAAAAAAACTGGCTAGGAACTTGAATCGTTAATGTGTTACTTACTACTTTAAGAGGAACTATGGGTTCGAACCACGTCTTGAAGCTTTGCTCGTTTACTTCATGGCGTATTATTTCGAGGCACTTAGCCCACACTTGCCTTGTTTCGGTTTGCATGGTTGGGGTAAAATTTTAAAAGTAATGGCGATAATTCAGACGTCTGAAAGGCAAACCTCTGTTAATGAATCATTTAACTTTTTTAAAAAAGTAATGACTGGATTTGGGCCAATTCAAGCCACAAAAATAGTAAAATTTATTGTAGGGAAAAATTAGAAA